>NZ_JBYIVZ010000048.1:0-73714 GCF_057710365.1 Streptomyces sp. bgisy027 | reverse complement strand
TGTCATGTCGGTTCCTCCGTCCCGGAGCGGCTGAAGCCAGGGTAGAGCAGGATCGCAATAGCCTGCGCTTGCAACTATGCCGCGTCTGCAAGTATTGTCTTCGAACGTAAAGCGCTCCTGCAATCTTCTGGGAAGGTGTTGTCCCTCCATGCCTCTCGCGCTTCTGGCCCTCGCGATCGGGGCCTTCGGAATCGGAACGACCGAGTTCGTGATCATGGGTCTGCTGCCCGAGGTCGCGGGTGACTTCGGCGTCTCCATCCCCACCGCCGGGCTGCTGGTCACCGGATACGCGCTCGGCGTGGTCCTCGGCGCCCCGCTGATGACCGTGCTCGGCACCAAGGTCTCCCGCAAGCGGATGCTGATGCTGCTGATGGTGCTCTTCATCGCCGGCAACCTGCTGTCCGCCTTTGCCCCCGCCTTCGCGGTGATGCTGATCGGCCGTGTGATCGCCTCGCTTGCTCACGGTGCCTTCTTCGGCATCGGCTCGGTCGTCGCGGCCGACCTGGTAGCCCCGGACAAGAAGGCCGGAGCCATCGCGATGATGTTCACCGGTCTCACCGTCGCCAACGTGGTCGGCGTCCCACTGGGCACGTTCGTGGGACAGTCCGCCGGCTGGCGCGTCACCTTCGGCATCGTCGCCGCCCTCGGCGTCGTCGGCCTGATCGGCATCGCCAAGCTCGTCCCCGACATGCCCAAGGCAGAGGGCGTACGCCTGCGCCATGAGCTCGCCGCCTTCAAGAACGCCCAGGTCCTGCTCGCCATGGCGATGACGGTCCTCGGCTTCGGCGGAGTCTTCGCGGCCATCACCTACATCGCCCCGATGATGACCCAGGTCGCCGGCTTCGCCGACGGCTCCGTCACCTGGCTGCTGGTCCTCTTCGGACTCGGCATGGTCGGCGGCAACCTGGTCGGCGGCAAGTACGCCGACCGCGCCCTGATGCCCATGCTCTACGTCTCTCTGGGCGCCCTCGCCGTCGTGCTCGCGCTCTTCACACTCACGGCGCACAACAAGGTCCTCGCGGCCGTCACCATCGCGCTGATCGGCGCTCTGGGCTTCGCCACGGTTCCCCCGCTGCAAAAGCGCGTCCTCGACCAGGCGCACGGCGCCCCGACGCTGGCCTCGGCCGTGAACATCGGCGCCTTCAATCTCGGCAACGCCCTCGCCGCCTGGCTCGGCGGGATCGTGATCGCCGGCGGCTTCGGCTACACGTCGCCCAACTGGGTCGGCGCCGCCCTCGCCGTGTCCGCGCTGCTGCTCGCGTTCCTCTCGGCCGCACTGGAGCGCCGCGACGGAGCCGCCGGCAGCGCCGTCGTCGCGGGCAGTGCCCCCGTCGAACAGCGAGCCGCCGTACACCACTGAGCCGGCCCCTGTGCGGGGTCAGGGCCGCCCCCGCACACCTCCCCGCCCGGTGGCGGGCCGGTGGTCTGCCGGCGCGACACCACAACCGCTCCACTTCAGTACCCACAGCAAGGAGAACCCCCTGATGAGCACCACCACCGCTGTCGCCCCGCTGACCACCCAGGACGCAGACCTCCTCATCGCCGCCGCGCACCAGGCTGCCGAGGCGGCGGGGGTGAACGTGAGCGTCACCGTTCTGGACGCCGGAGGCCATCTGCTCGCCTTCCGCCGTGACGACCGCGCCGTGCTGATCGCCGGGGAGACCAGCACCCGCAAGGCCTACACGGCCCTCCAGCTCAACACCCCCACCGCCGACCTCGTCGACGCCGTACAGCCGGGAGGGCTCTTCCACACCCTGCCCACCGCGCTCGATCGCCCGCTGCTGTTCATCGCGGGCGGTGTGCCGGTCCACCGGGACGGCCGGCTGATCGGCGCGATCGGTGTCGGCGGCGGTGCGCCGGACCAGGACCACGGCTTTGCCACCTCCGCGATCGAGGCGCTCGGCTGACGGGACCTGCGCGGCACCTGCACATCGGCCCAGTCCGACAGCACCTGCGCATCGACGAAGAAACGCCGGCCCCTCGCAGGCCGGCGTCTTCCATGGGTGTCGCAGCGCGTCCGCGCCTCAGCCCGCCGCGACGGTCAGCGGAGCGAAGCGTCGGGTCCAGTCACCGGGCAGCTCGGAGATGCCGTAGGTCATCACCGAGTTGAACGCGACGGAGGCCAGGCCGTGCTCCTTCGCCCAGGCCAGCAACTCCTCATGGCGCACATCGATGTCCGTGCGCAGGGGGCGGTCGCTGTGGGCGGCGAGAGAGGCGATGAGTGCCTTCGCGGTCTCGGTGTCACGGGCGATCAGCGGGCCCACGACGTGCGTGTCCATGTTGGGCCAGGCGCCCGTGTAGCCGATGATCAGGCCGTCCTCCTCGGCGACGCGCAACTGGTCGGCGAAGGCGGGCAGCCGCGTGATGATGTGCGTGCGATCGGCACCGAACACCTCCTCGTCGAGTCGCACGATGGTGCTGAGGTCCTCGGCGGTGGCGGCACGTGTGGTGATCGAGGGCGCCGACCCACCGGGCGTGAAGTGTCCGCACAGCATCTCCGCCCGTCCGGTGACCTTGAAGTCGAGTTCCTCGTACAGCGGCCGTCCGTTCGGCGTCGCGTGCAGCGTGAGCGGCGTCGTACCCGTCGAGTCGACGATGTGACGCATGAAGCGACGTCCGATGCCCTGGCGGGCATGCCGCTCGGCGACCAGGACCATGCCGATGGCTCCCAGTTCGGGGCGCTCCCGTGGACCGTACTCCGTGACCACGCAGGCGCTGACGAGACCACCGTCGGGGTCGTCGATGCCGTAGCCCCTTCCTGCTGTGAGCAGGAATTGCCACTTGTGTTCCTCACGGGGCCAGCCTCGATCCTCGGACAAGTCCGCGCAGGCGGTGAGGTCGCGAGGCGTCAGACGGCGGATGGGCAGAGCGGCGGGGGAAGGAGTCGGCACGCAGGTCAGGCTGTCTGACAACAGCCCTGATCGTCCACCAGTTTCGGGTGAGACGTACGACCTTTTGGCCATGTCATGGGCGCCCGCACAGCACGCCGATGGACGCTGGGTGTTTCACGTGAAACATGGGCGAACGGCGAGCATCTGCCAAAGGGCCTCACCGGAATGTCCGCCCAGAGGCATCGCGACTGTCCGTCGAGCTCCTTCGGCTCCCCAGTCACCGGCATCGGCCAAGGGATTGGCGGCATTCGCCATTAGCCTCATGGTTCATGGCGAGACTTCACCTCTTCGACCTGGACGGCACGCTTCTGCGTGGAACATCTGCGCCCGTGGAGATCTCACGGCAGCTCGGGCTGGAGGTGGAGGCGGTCGCGCTCGACCGGGAGGTGTCGGCAGGGCTGATCGGCCCTCCGGAGTATGCGCAGAGGGTGCACGCGCTCTGGGCCGATCTCACGGAGATCCATGTGGCGGCTGCTTTCGAGGGCGCCCCTTGGATGGCCCGGATCCGGGAGGTCTGGGCCGAGATCGGGGGGCAAGGCGACTACTGTGCCGTGATCTCGCTTTCGCCCTCATTCTTCGTGGAACGGCTGACCGGCTGGGGTGCACACGCGGCATACGGCTCCCGCTTTCCGGCCGTGCCATTCACCGAGCCCGTCGATCCGGCCGGAGTGCTCAGTGCCGAGGCGAAGGTTCGCATCGCCGACCTGCTCTGTGAGGAGTTCGGTGTGACGCGAGCCGAATGTATCGCCTATGGCGACTCGCAGTCGGACAAAGCCCTGTTCGGAGCTGTTCCGGTGTCCGTCGCGGTCAACGCGGACGGCCATCTGGCCGGCCTTGCGACCCATACCTACATGGGGATGGATCTATGGGAAGCCTATGAATTGGTGCGCAGCGGCCGGTAATTGAAGGAATTAACCGTTCGTCCCCTCGCCCAATTCGTGAGGACGCAAGGTGGGACTTGTGATCGGGGCCTTGGCCGGTAGGGTCGACTCCGGTTCGTGTCCGAGCTGTGATCCAGACTCCCGGCGTGGACCGAGCGCAAGGCAGAGCAGCGTAATGGGACGGAGAGATCGAAGACCCGCATTCTCGGTTATGGAGCCAGGGCGCTGGCGCTCGGTGGGATGCTGCGGTGAGAGCACTGCGGCCAATGTCACACTCTCGCCTTACTTGTCCGTACTGGGTGTTAATGCGGGTTGACTGTGGCCGTATTGGATCGCGGCAATGAACGGGGAATGCAGGCCGTCGCGGGGGATCAGGCACCTTCCGATCGAGGAAGTGCGCAGACCGACCGAAAGATGTTCGAGGCGAGGCACACCATGGACGCTCCGACCACCACGTCGGCCGACAACGGCACTTCCGGCGGCGGGGGCGGCTGGTTCACGCCGCGCAAGCAGCCGGCGACGACTCCGGGCACTGAACAGGAAGCCACTGAAGGCCGGCGACTTGCCGCCATGCGCCCGGTGGGCAGGACCTCAACGGCCGAGGCACAGGCCCCGCCGGCTGAGGACCGAGACACCGGCCCCGACGACGCACACCAGGCAGCCGGCCCCGATCCCACCGGCGCTGGCGCGAGGGCAGCCGATCCCGATCACACGGGCGCCGAGACGAGGGCACCGCAACAGGGGGCCCCGCCCTCGACGGCGCCCCCTGAACGGCCCGCCTCCGGGCACATACCGCCTCCGCAGCCGACGCCCCCCACCGCTCCGGCCTCCAGCCAACCGTCGTACGCCACAGCCCAGGCCGCCCCGGCACGGCCCCAGGCGTCGTCCTTCAACGCCTTCGAGGCGTCCGGGCCCGTCGCGGCGCCCGCCCCTCCCGCGCAGGAGACGTCCTCTTCGCAGCCGACCTCCCTCGCGCAGCCGACCTCCCTCGCGCAGCCGACGTCCCCTTCGCAGCCGGCAGCCTGCGCACAGCCCGCCCAGCAGCCGCACATCCCGTCCCAGCGCCCCGCACCGGCCCAACCCGCCTCCCCGGACGCCGTACTGATCCGCCGGACCATGGCCGAGGTGGGCCCCGTGGCGGACAAGGTCACCTCGTACTTCTACGCGCTGCTCTTCGTACGCCACCCGGACCTGCGGTCCCTGTTCCCCGCCGCGATGGACACCCAGCGCGACCGGCTGCTGAAGGCCCTGCTCACCGCGGCCGAGCACATAGACAACAAGCCCGTCCTCGTCGACTACTTGCAGAACCTCGGCCGTGGCCATCGCAAGTACGGCACCCGGCCCGAGCACTACCCGGCCGTCGGCGAGTGCCTGATCGGCGCGCTCAGCAAGTACGCGCCCGACATCTGGAGTGGGGAGATGGAGGCCGCCTGGGTCCGGGCGTACACGACGATCTCCCAGGTCATGATCGACGCCGCCGCGGCCGACGAACTGCGCGCCCCCGCCTGGTGGTACGCGGAGGTCGTGTCGCACGAGCTGCGAACCTCCGACGTCGCAGTCATCACCGTCCGCCCCGACCAGCCCTATCCGTTCCTCGCCGGGCAGTACACGAGCGTGGAGACGCCATGGTGGCCCCGGGTCTGGCGGCACTACTCCTTCGCGTCCGCGCCCCGCTCCGACGGCCTGCTGACGTTCCATGTGAAAGCCGTGCCCGCGGGCTGGGTCTCCAACGCGCTGGTGCACCGCGCCCGGCCGGGCGACATCATCCGGCTCGGTCCGCCCGGTGGCTCGATGACCGTGGACCATACGACCGACAGCGGGCTGCTCTGCCTGGGCGGCGGCACCGGCATAGCGCCCATCAAGGCTCTGGTCGAGGACGTGGCCGAGCACGGTGAGCGGCGACCGGTCGAGGTCTTCTACGGCGCCCGTACCGACCAGGACCTCTACGACATCGACACGATGCTCAGGCTCAAGCAGTCCCACCCCTGGCTGGAGGTCCGCCCGGTGGTGGACCGGCAGGGACTGCTCCAGCTCCCCGAAGCCATACGCGAGTACGGCCCCTGGACCGAGTACGACGCCTATGTCTCCGGTCCGCCCGGCATGATCCGCAGCGGTGTCGACGTACTGAGGGCCAGCGGCATCCCGGTCGACCGCATACGCCATGACTCGGTGGAGGAACTCGTCGTCGCGATGTGAGGTCAGCCCAGGTCGGGCGCGTGCATCGCGCGCACGCCCTCGATGTTCCCGTCGAGGTAGTGCCGCAGCGACAGCGGCACGAGATGGACGGACGCGATCCCGACCCGGGTGAAGGGCACTCGCACGATCTCGTACTCGCCGATGGGCTCGTCCACCTCGGGGCCATGGCGCAAGGACGGGTCCATGGATCCCAGGTGGCAGACGAAGAAGTGCTGCACCTTCACACCCGTCGCTCCGCCGTCCTCGCCGATGTGCTCCACGGTGTCGACGAAGCAGGGCACCACATCGGTGATCTTGGCGCCGAGTTCCTCGTAGACCTCGCGGTGCAGGGCGTCGACGACGGTCGCGTCCGTCGGCTCGACGCCGCCACCGGGCGTGAGCCAGTACGGATCCATGCCGGGCTTGGTGCGCTTGATCAGGATCAAGTCATTGCCGTCCAGCAGAACGGCGCGTGCGGTGCGCTTGACCACGGGTCGGACGGTCATGGGAGAAATGTGGCCCGGCTGGTTCCACGTGAAACATCGCGAAACGTCACCGGTCGAGTTCAACGGGTGATGTCCCGGACGGCCTGGCGTAGATGGACCGGAAAGCCCTGCTCGGACCCGTCGGAACCCGCCCTTCAGGTCCAGGCGGGCAGCCGTGCTCAGGCCCAGTCCGAGGCCGCTCGCAGCAGCCACTCGTGGGCCCGCGCGATATGCGGCATCGCCAGCGTGCCGGTGCGGACCACGAGGAAGTACGTCCGCAGCGGCGGCACCGGCGGATCGTGCAGGGCGACGACCTCGCCGCGCTCCAGGGTGGTGGCACACAGATAGCGGGGCAGTACCGCGAGCCCGGCTCCCGCGACCGCACAGGCGAGGACGGCGCGCAGGTCGGGGACGATCACGGTGCCCGGTGCGGCGGGGCGGCAGTCGTAGACCGAAGCCCAGTAACGGGAGACGAAGGGGAGGGACTCGTGCACCTCCACCACCGGGACGTCCTCCAGGGCGTGCGCGCCCTTGTGACGCAGCCGGCCCTCGCCGATCCGGCCGACCCAGCGGGGAGCGGCGACAAGCACGTGCTCCTCGTCGCAGAGCGGAGTCGCTGTGAGCAGGGCGCCGCGCGGACGGGCCGTACTGATGGCCAGATCCTGATGTCCGGCGGCCAGCCCTTCCAGGGCCTCCTCGGCGTTCCCGAAGGACGCGCGCAACGCGAAGCCCTGGCCGTCCTCGCCGGTCAGCTCGGTGAGCGCGGGCAGCGCGCGCTCGGCCGTGAACTCAGGCGGGCCGGCGAGGTGCAGGGACCGTAGGGAGGACTCGTCGTCGAGGCCGGTCTCGGTGATCTCGACCAGGGCGTCGAGATGCGGCGCGGCCTTGTGGGCGAGCTCGTCGCCGATGGTCGTGGGGGTCACCCCGCGGGCCTGGCGCAGGAACAGGGGGCGGCCCAACTGCCGCTCCAGGGTCCGGATCTGCGAGGTCACCGCCGGCTGGGACAGCCCCAGCAGCGCGGCGGCGCGAGTGAAGGAGCCGGCCCGGTGCACGGTCACAAAGGTGCGCAACAAGGCCAGATCCATTCCCGACGCTCCCCTTCCCCGCCCTTCTCCCCACCCTCAGGGCAGGGCCCAACTATAAATAAGTCGATAGGTCTCTGTCGCTACTGTGATTGGACACTGACAGAGAGTCAACTAGCCTTGTTCGCGCGGTTCTTCGCGCGCGGAACCGAGGGCGGTCCGAGCCACGAGGGGGGAGGCTCGGACCGCCCGTTCGACGCATCGGACCGTCGACGGGCACAGGGCCGGCCCAGCCGCGGACGGCCACGACGGCGCCCGGGCACGCACGAACACAGCCGCGCCCCCGCTCACCGACGGCCGCGGCGGCAGCCCCGCTCACCCAGCCGATTCGTCCAACGCCCGCTGCACATCGGCCACCAGATCCTCCGGATCCTCCGCGCCGACCGACATGCGGATGAAGCCCTCCGGTACGGCGTCGCCGCCCCAGCGGCCGCGCCGCTCGGCCGTGGAGCGCACTCCGCCGAAGCTGGTCGCGTCGTCGACGAGCCGCAGGGTGTCCAGGAAGCGCTCGGCACGCGTGCGTGTGGGCAGCGTGAAGGACACCACGCACCCGTAGCGCCGCATCTGCTTTGAGGCGATCGGGTGCGAGGGGTCGGTGGGCAGCCCCGGATAACGCACACCGAGCTCTTCCGGCCAGTCCCGCAACGCCTCGGCCACCGCGAGGGCATTGGCGCTCTGCCGCTCCGCACGCAGGTGGAGCGTGGCGAGCGAACGATGGGCGAGCCAGGCCTCCATGGGACCCGGGATCGCCCCGATGATCTTGCGCCACCTCCGCACCGCGGACATGGCCTCGGCGTCGCGGCCCGTGACGTACCCCAGCAGCAGGTCGCCGTGCCCCGTCAGCTGCTTGGTGCCGCTGGCCACCGAGAAGTCGGCGCCGAGTTCCAGCGGGCGCTGCCCGAGCGGCGTCGCGAGCGTGTTGTCGACGGCGACGAGAGCGCCCCGCGCGTGAGCCTCCGAAGCGAGCCGCCGGATGTCGCACACGTCGAGGCCGGGGTTGGACGGCGTCTCGATCCACAGCAGTTTCGCGCCGTCCAGGACGTCGAGCTGGGCGTCCCCGCCGGTCGGCGCGGTGCGCACCTCGACGCCGTACGCCTCCAGCTGCGCGCGCACCAGAGGCAGTGCCTGATAGCCGTCGCCGGGCAGGACGACCACGTCACCGGACCGCAGCTGCGAGAAGAGCACCGACGAGACGGCGGCCATGCCCGAGGCGAAGACCAGCGTCTCGACGCCGTCCTCCCCCGGCGCCTCCAGCTCGCCGACAGCGCGCTCCAGCAGCGTCCAGGTCGGGTTCTCGTCCCGTCCGTAGGTGTACGGCCCCGTCGGCTCGCCCGGCAGGTGAAAGTGGGCGGCGAACACCGGACCCGGCAGGGTCGGCTCGTACTTGACCGGCTCGGGCAGGCCAGCCCGCACCGCGCGCGTGCCGTCGCCACCGGAAGGCAGCCCCTGGGGGCCCGGGTCGCTCATGCCGCGTGTCCCTCCACTTGTTCGCGGACCGCGGCGAGCAGGCCCGTGCTCGCCGCCTCCACCATGGCGAGGCACTCCTCGAAGCCGTCCCTGCCGCCGTAGTACGGATCCGGCACGTCGAGGTCGTCGCCGGCCGCATCGGAAGGGGCGTGCGAAGCACTCGTCGAGCGGTGGTGGTCGGGCGACGGGTGGGCGTAGGAACGCAGCATCCGTACCTTCGCCGCGTCCTGCGGCGAAGGAGCGAGGCGCCGCAGGGCCTTGAGATGCCCGGTGTCGAGGGCGATCACGAGGTCGAGACGGGCGAACCAGGACGGCTGGAACTGACGGGCCGTGTGACCGCCGTCATAGCCGTGCTCCTCCAGGACGGAGACCGTGCGCGGATCCGCCGGGTCGCCCTCGTGCCAGCCGCCGGTGCCGGCGCTGTCGACCTCGACCCGGTCGTCGAGTCCGGCTTCCGCCACGCGGGCGCGGAAGACGGCTTCGGCCATCGGCGAGCGACAGATGTTGCCGGTGCAGACGAAGCAGACGCGATAGGTCATCGGGTCCTCAGTCCCCGTCGGGCAGGGCGAGGTTGAGCGCCCAGGAGACGATCGAGATGATCAGGCCGCCGAGTACGGCCGTCCAGAAGCCCTCGACATGGAAGCTCAGGTCGAGCTTGTCGGCGAACCACGAGGTCAGCAACAGCATCAGCGCGTTGACGACCAGCGTGAACAGGCCGAGCGTCAGAATGAGCAGAGGCAGGCTGAAAAGCTTGACTATCGGCTTGACCAGGAAGTTCACCAGGCCGAAGATCAGCGCGACGAGGAGCAGGGTGCCTATCTGCTTGCCCGTGCTGTCACCGGTGAGAGTGATCTTGTCGAGCAGCCAGACGGCGACCGCCAGGGCGCCCGCGTTGGCGATCGTCTTGACTACGAAATTCTTCATGTGTCTGATCGTGGCAGACGAGATCGGTCACGAGCACTGGGATGAGGGCGGACGACAGCGATGAAGGCATTCCGGCTGGACGAACTGGAGGCGGAGCGCGCCGCCAACGAGGGCGCCTACCTGCAGTTTCTGCGGGAGCGGAACATGTCGGTCGGCCTGTACGCGCTCGACGCCGGCGACCACGATCCACAGAAGCCGCACAACCAGGACGAGGTCTACTTCGTTGTGAGCGGCCGCGCCCAGATCACCGTCGGCATGGAGACCACGCACGTGGCGCGCGGCAGCGTGGTGTACGTGCCGGCCGGGGTCGCCCACAAGTTCCACCACATCAGCGAGGACCTGAGGGTGCTCGTGGTGTTCTCTCCGCCCGAGAGCTGACCTTCGGCCTCGGGGTTCCCTAGGGGTTCGATCAGGGGAGGACAAGGGCTGCGAGGGCCCCGCGAGGGCACCTGACCGTCCTAGCATCGAGTGCAGGGAATCAGCAGATTCGCCGACATCGGGACCCGGCACAGGACGGGCGGAGAGGTAAGGACAAGGGCGATGCGTGAGATCTTCGCAGGACTGCCGTGGTGGGTTAAGTGGATCGCGGTGCCGGTCATCGCCCTGGTCGTGTTCGGCGGGCTGATAGCCAGCGTGGTCGGATTCGTGATCGGACTGCTCTTCAAGGTGCTGGTCTTCGTGGCACTGGTCGGTGGGCTGATCTACGTCGTACGGAAGTTCATGTCGAGTTCTTCGTCACGCAGCGACTGGTGAGGGCCGTGGGGACCGGTGGTCGGTAACAGGAATCACCGGTTCCCTCGCGCGAGGGAAGTTTCCCGTACGGGGCGACCGCAGGCGGTGGCGGGCCAATAGAGTCCGGAAATCGACGCGGGGACCGGCCCCGCGAGCGGCGTACACCCCACCCGTGTTCCCGCACGGGCTGCCCCCCTCGCGCTTCGGGAGTGACCCTTGGCCAAGGTAGACACCGCACCCTCGGACCCCCACGCACCCCCGGCCCGGCCGCGCTCCGCCGTACCCCAGGTGCCGCGGCAGGCCTCTCCGGAGCCCTCCGAGCCGTCGAACTCCGTGACCCTCATCGGATCCGTCCAGCGTGCGATGCGCCTGCTGGAACGCGTCGCCGAGCACGAGTACGGCGCCCCCGCCAAGCAACTCGCCCGTGAGACGGGCCTGGCCCTGCCCACGGCGTACCACCTGCTGCGCACGCTGGTGCACGAGGGCTATCTGCGCCGCGACAAAGGGCTGTTCTTCCTCGGCGAGGCAGCCGTGCGGCTCAGCAGCAGCGGAGCCGAGCAGAAACGTCGCAGCACGGTCGCCGACACACTCGCCCAGTGCCGGGACGCCATCGGTGTGCCCGTGTACTACGCCCAGTACCGCGACGGCGAGATCGAGGTCGTGTGCGTCTCCGACACCCCCGGCAACCCGGCGGTCGAGGAGTGGGCCGACTTCCGCGAGACCGGCCACGCGCACGCCATCGGCCAGTGCCTGCTGTCCCAGCTCGACGAGGACGCCCGGCGTGACCACCTCGAACGCCACCCCGTGCAGTCCATCACCCCGTACACGGTGCGTGACGGCGGCTCGCTGCTCCGCCGCCTCGAACGGGTCCGCAGGATGGAGCCGGTGGTCGAGCGTCAGGAGTACGCGCTGGGCACGGTGTGCGCGGCGATCCCGATCACGTTGGGCACCACGGCCGCGACGATGGCCATCTCGCTGCCCGTCCAGCAGTCCGACCGACTGCTGTCGGCGGCGCGGCAGCTCCAGGAGGAGGTCGGGCGGCTCCTGGGGTCACTGGCGATCTCTATCAGTATCTGAAAACTCACTCCTTGTGATCTCTCGTGTACTTTCAGCAAGATTCCACCAGGCCTGGGGTCCGGTCCCGGCCAGTCGAAGGCAACCGACGGGGTAGGCGATGCGAGAGTCCGTACAGGCAGAGGTCATGATGAGCTTTCTCGTGTCCGAGGAGCTCGCGTTCCGCATCCCGGTCGAGCTGCGCTACGAGACCTGCGATCCCTATGCGGTACGGCTGACCTTCCACCTGCCCGGGGATGCCCCGGTGACCTGGGCCTTCGGTCGGGAGCTGCTGGTGGACGGGGTGGGCAGGCCGTGCGGGGAGGGCGATGTACGCGTCTCACCTGCCGGTTCCGAGACGCTGGGGGATGTTCTGATCCGGCTGCAGGTCGGTGCCGACCAGGCGCTGTTCCGGTCCTCGGTGGCACCGCTGGTGGCTTTCCTCGACCGCACCGACAAGCTGGTGCCGCTGGGGCAGGAGGGCGCGCTCGCCGACTTCGACGCCCATCTCGACGAGGCCCTGGACCGCATCCTCGCGGAGGAGCAGAGCGCCGGCTGAAGCGTTGCGGCGGTGCGATGCAGGGGGTGGCGTAACGCTTCAGCGGTGCGTAAGGGGCGCGTGGGAGCGCTCCTCGTGCGCCGGGTGTGCTTTGCGCTCCGCCGGATGGGCGAAGTCGGCCGCAGCGGTTGGAAGCTCTTGAGGGGGCCGACGCCTGGGCCGGCCGGCCGTCGCCGCTGGCGCCTCTGCCGCTCCGCCGGTACGGCCTGAGGCTCTTCGCCGGTACGGCCTGAGGTCCTTCGCCGGTGCGGCTTGAGGCCCTCCGCCGGTGTCGCTTGAGGTTCTTCGCCCATGTGGCTTGAGGTCCTTCGCCGGTGTCGCTTGAGGTCCTTCGCCGGTGTGGCTTGAGCCCCTCCGCCGGTGCGGCTTGAGGCCATCCGCCGAGACGACTTGAGGTCCTCCGCCGAGACGACTTGAGGTCCTCCGCCGAGACGACTGGAGGTCCTCCGTGGGCACGGCTTCCACCTCTTCGCCCGGCACGGCTTCAGGCACGTCCGCGCGCAAGGCTTCCGTCGCCCTCCCGGCGCTCGCCGTCGCCCTGCGTCAGCGCTTCCGCCGGCGGCCACGCCCGCCCGGCCTGGGGCCCGGCTGAGCGCCTCCCGCGCCCGGCTGGGCGCCCGCGGGGACCGGCCGGGCACCGGCCGGCACCGAGCCCGTCTCCGGGCGGTCGGCCGAGACCACCAGGGCCGCGAGGGCGGTGGTCACCGGGACCGACGCGACCAGGCCGATGGAGCCCACCAGCGTGCGCACGATCTCCTCCGCGACCAACTCGCTGTTGGCGACCGTGCCGACGCTGCTCTGCGCGATCGAGAAGAGCAGCAGCAGTGGCAGCGCGGCGCCCGCATAGGCGAGGACGAGGGTGTTGACGACGGAGGCGATGTGGTCCCGGCCGATGCGGATGCCGGCCCGGTACAGCCCGCGCCAGCCCATGGTGGGGTTGGCCTCGTGCAGCTCCCAGACCGCGGAGGTCTGCGTGACCGTCACGTCGTCGAGGACACCGAGCGAACCGATGATGATGCCCGCCAGCAGCAGACCGCTCATGTCGATGGAGGGATACAGCCCGTGGATGAGGCCGGTGTTGTCGTCGGTGTTGCCGGTGAGCGCGGCCCAGTCGATGAACACCGAGCCGAGGATGCCGATCAGCAGCAGCGAGATCAGTGTGCCGAGCACCGCGACCGATGTCCGGGCCGACAGGCCGTGGCACAGATAGAGGGCGATCAGCATGATCGCGCTCGACCCGACGACCGCCACGACCAGCGGGTTCGAGCCCTGGAGGATCGCGGGCAGGATGAAGAAGTTGAGCACCATGAAGCTGATGGCCAGCGAGATCAGCGCCATCACGCCCCGCAGTCGGCCGACGACCACGACGGCGATGGCGAAGATGCCGGCGAGCACCGACAGCGGAACGCGCCGGTTGACATCGGTGACCGAGTACTGGAGGTCCTTGGGCGCGGAGGGCTCGTAGGCGACCACGACCTCCTGGCCCTCGTGCAACTGGCGGGACTGGTCGGGCTGCACGATCTCCGTGAACGTACGGCCCTTGTCCTTGCCGGTGTCGACCCGGATCGTCGCCTTCTTGCAGGTGCCGCTCTCCTGCTGGACCGCGGAGGAACCCTCGGCTGTGGAGGTGTCGCCGGTCGGCGGCACCGCCGAGGCGTTGACGTCCTTGCAGCTCAGCTCGACGACCTTGGTGACCGTGGCCTGCTGCGTCTGCCGGTCGAAGCCGACCCCCGTGCGCTCGTGCCCCGGGGCACCGCCCGGCCACAGCACCACGAGACCGACCACCACCGCCGCGGCGAACGGGATCAGAACCGCCGCGATGACCTTGCGCAGATGCCGGGAGACCGGAGCCGCGGGACCGTGGGCGTGACTGTGCGAGTGTCCGTGGCCCTGCCCGGGCCCATGCCCATGACCGTCATTGCCACCGCCACCGCCACCGCCACCGCCACCGCCACCGCCACCGCCACCGCCACCGCCACCGCCGCTGCCCCGCCCGCCGCCGGATCCGGGGCCGTGACCGTGGCCACCACCGGCATCGGGGCTGGGACGACCGCCCGGACAGGGTCCCTGCCGGTACGGGCCACCGGAGCCGTGCCCACGACTGTGCGGGCCACCGGCTCCGCCGGCGTGCTCCTGTGAACCTCCGGGCCGAGGACCGGGTTCGTGCCAGTCGCCGCCTCCGTCACGCGGCTCCTGCATCCCGCCGGGACGAAGGTCGTGCGCGTGCCAACCGCCGGTGTCAGTCGTGCGACCGTCGGGGAAGCCCGCAGCGCCACGGTCGAATCCACCGTCGTATCCGCCTCCGGGGACGCCCGAACCCCGGCCGTCCGTACGGCCGTTGCCCTGTGCGGGGCCGTTTCCGGGGTCGTTTCCGGAACCCGAGCCGCGGGGCGGATCGGGCGGTGGGTACGGAGGCTCATGCGTCGTGGTCACCGCCCGATCATCGCAAGAACGGTGGGGGCCCTCTGTTCAGCGCGCCCGAATTGACGCTAGCGTGGAGCCACCTTTGTACACGCGGGAGCTCGGAGCACCGGGCTGAGAGGGCGCTGACCTCCGTCCCAGCGATGTTTCACATGAAACATCACTCATCGCGAGTGATGTTGCACACGAAACGTCGGCAGACGGATACCGCTGCGTCGACCGCCGAACCTGTTACCGGGTAATGCCGGCGTAGGGAGTAGGTCTCATGACCATCAAGGACGCGCGCACGCCTGCCTCCAGCCAGGACGAACAGCCCATTCAGGGTGAAACGTCCACGGAGGCCGGGAAGTCCATCGGCTGGCACAAGGCGTATGTCGAGGGCTCGCGCCCCGATCTGCGGGTGCCGGTCCGCCAGGTGCACCTCACCAACGGGCAGTCCGTCACGCTGTACGACACATCGGGCCCGTATACCGATCCGGTGGCCGACACCGACGTTCGCAGGGGTCTCCCCCCGCTGCGGGAGAACTGGATCATCGCTCGCGGCGACACCGCGGAGTACGCGGGACGTCCCGTCCGTCCCGAGGATGACGGCATCAAGCACACCTCGCCGCGCGGCGGTCTGCGCAACCTCGACGCGGTCTTCCCCGGACGTCCGCGTCAGCCCCGTCGCGGCCGTGAGGGTCAGGCGGTCACGCAGCTCGCCTACGCACGCCGGGGCGAGATCACACCCGAGATGGAGTACGTGGCCATCAGGGAGAACGTCTCTCCCGAGGTGGTCCGTGAGGAGATCGCCGCGGGCCGGGCGGTGCTGCCCGCCAACGTCAATCACCCGGAGATCGAGCCGATGATCATCGGCAAGCGGTTCCTGGTGAAGGTCAACGCCAACATCGGCAACTCCGCGGTCACCTCCTCCATCGAGGAGGAGGTCGAGAAGATGACCTGGGCGACGCGCTGGGGCGCCGATACGGTCATGGACCTGTCAACCGGCCGCAACATCCACACGACTCGTGAATGGGTGCTGCGCAACTCCCCCGTGCCGATCGGCACGGTGCCGCTCTACCAGGCGCTGGAGAAGGTCGACGGCCGCGCCGAGGAGCTGACCTGGGAGATCTACAAGGACACGGTCATCGAGCAGGCCGAGCAGGGCGTGGACTACATGACCGTCCACGCGGGCGTCCGTCTGCCGTACGTTCCGCTCACGGCCAACCGCAAGACCGGCATCGTCTCGCGCGGCGGCTCGATCATGGCGGCGTGGTGCCTGGCCCACCACAAGGAGAGCTTCCTGTACGAGAACTTCGAGGAACTCTGCGAGATCCTCGCGGCCTACGACGTCACGTACTCGCTCGGCGACGGCCTGCGGCCCGGCTCGATCGCGGACGCCAACGACGAGGCGCAGTTCGCGGAGTTGAGGACGCTCGGGGAACTCAACCAGATCGCCAAGCGTTTCAACGTACAGACCATGATCGAGGGCCCGGGGCACGTCCCGATGCACAAGATCAAGGAGAACATCGACCTTCAGCAGGAGATCTGCGATGAAGCTCCGTTCTATACGCTCGGCCCGCTGACCACGGACATCGCCCCGGCGTACGACCACATCACGTCCGGCATCGGTGCCGCGATGATCGCCTGGTGGGGCACGGCCATGCTCTGCTACGTCACGCCCAAGGAGCACCTGGGCCTGCCCAACCGTGACGACGTCAAGACCGGCGTCATCACCTACAAGATCGCCGCCCACGCGGCCGATCTGGCCAAGGGACACCCCGGTGCGCAGGAGTGGGACGACGCGTTGTCCGACGCCCGCTTCGAGTTCCGGTGGGAGGACCAGTTCAACCTCGCCCTGGACCCGGACACGGCACGGGAGTTCCACGATGAGACCCTGCCGGCCGAGCCCGCCAAGACGGCCCACTTCTGCTCCATGTGCGGGCCGAAGTTCTGCTCGATGAAGATCAGTCAAAGCATCACAGAGCGGTTCGGCGGTGCGGCTGCTGAGGGGGCGTCACAGGAGGAGATCGCGGAAGGGATGCTCCAGAAGTCGAAGGAGTTCGCGGCGAGCGGGAACCGGGTGTACCTGCCGCTCGCGGATTGATGCGTGTTCAGGCGCTGCCCATCGGCGCGGGGCAGCGCCTGACGCTCTCACCTGGGACAGTGCCCAGATGATGAGGGGTGGGCCCTAGACAGCCACGAGGGCGGAGAGGAGTCGTCTCCACTCGAACGTGACATCGTTCTGGGCCCGGCCCTTGGTTTTGCCGCGGCACGCCCGGGACGCCGTGCGGTGCGCCTCCCCAAGCAGCCGAAGGGCTCTTCGGTGGGTGTCGCCGAGTCGGGGTTCTCAGAAAGCCCCCTCGCATGATCCGGCTGCTGCGGATCGCTGTCCCCGGTCAGGGGGTCCGTCGGCGTGAGCGCGGGGGCGTCTCAGCGCTTCGGTACGGTCCTCACATCGTTGCGGGAGTTTGGAACGATCGACCCCCGCGCGTCGGCGACTGCTGGTGTTCAGCGCAGGGCCAGCGGAGTCGCGGATGTGACGTGGGAGAGTTTCTCGGGGTTGCGGACGTAGTAGAGGCCGGTGATGCGGGCGTCCTCGACACTGATCACCATGACGCCGTCGATCTCGCCGTCCAGGCGGACGAGGAGTGCGGGGTTGCCGTTGACCACGGTCGGTTCGGTGGTGAACGTGCCTTCGAACTTGCCCATGCCGCCGGCGAACATACGGGCCACCCGCTCGGCGCCGATGACCGGCCGCAGCGCGGCGTGTTTGATGCCGCCGCCATCGCTCATCAGGACGACCTCAGGGGCGAGCACCTCAAGGAGGGCCTGAGGGTCCCCGGATTCGACGGCGAGCCGGAACGACTCCAGGACCGCTCGGCCCTCGTTCGAGGAGACCGCCTGGCGGGGGCGCCGGGCATCGACGTGCCGACGGGCACGGTGGGCGATCTGGCGGACGGCCGCGGGGCTCTTGTCGACGACGGCCGCGATCTCGTCGTAGCCGGTGTCGAAGACCTCGCGCAGCACGAAGACGGCCCGCTCGGTCGGTGACAGCGTCTCGAGGACGAGCATCAGCGCCATCGACACGCTCTCGGCGAGCTCGACGTCTTCGGCCACGTCCGGCACGGTGAGCAGCGGCTCGGGCAGCCAGGGGCCGACGTATGCCTCCCTGCTGCGTTTGATGGTGCGCAGTCGGTTGAGTGCCTGGCGGGTGGTGATCCGGACCAGGAAGGCGCGCGGGTCGCGCACCTGCCCCCGGTCGGCCTTGACCCACTGCAGCCAGGACTCCTGGAGGACGTCTTCGGCGTCGGTCGCCGATCCGAGTACCTCGTAGGCGACGGTGAAGAGCAGGTTGCGGTGGGCGAGGAACACCTCGGTCACGGGGTCGCCGGCGTCGTTGCTCAACTCTCGTCCCTTCTCCTGGTCCTTCGCGGTCGGCCGCTGCGGCCGACCGCGTTCGGGTGCGCCCGCGGCAGGATCCTCACAGCCCGCACCGGTCAGACTGCCCGGTCGGCGGCGGCCGGTGCGTCGGCGCGGTGGGCGCTCAGCATCTGCCGACGTTTGGCGACCCCTCCCGGCATGCGGTGCAGACGGAACGAGCCGGGCTTGTGCGCCTCTCCGGAAAGGTGCCCGGGGATGCTCTTGCAGACCATTTCCTTGATCCTGGCGCCCATGCCTTCGTCGATGTGCAACCACACCGCGACGTCGGACCGGTTGGCGAACTGGTAGATACCCGCGCTCCGGCCCAGGCTGATGCACTGGGCGTAGAAGCCCTGGTGGAGATGGTCCGGCTGCTCGTCGGCGAGCCGGCTGAGCACCGTGTCGGCGGCCCGCGCGCCCAGCGGTGTGGCGTTCAGGCAGCTCATCCGCAGGGGCAGGCCGGACGGTGCCGCCGAGTCCCCGGCCGCGAGGATGTGCTCGTCGTCCAGGCTTGTCAGCGTCTCGTCCGTGAGCAGGCGGCCCACAGCGTCGGTGCTCAGCCCGCTGCGCGCGGCCAGGTCGGGAACGCCGAAGCCGACGGTCCAGACGGTGACCTTGCTCGGCAGCTCTCGTCCGTCGGCGAGCCGCACGGCGTCACGGGTCACCGCCGTCACCTTCGCGTCGGAGCCGTCGATGACTGTCACACCGAGCTTGGCCAGCCGCTTCGCAACCGAGCGCCGGCCCCTCGTGTGCAGGTACGGGCCGAGCACGCCGCCGCAGACCAGAGTTACCGTGCGACCGGCCTGCGCCAGCTCGGCGGAGGTCTCGATGCCGGTGGGACCGGCGCCGACCACCGTCACCGGGGCCGTCGCGGGCGTGGCGTCCAGGACCGTACGCAGCCGCTGCGCCTCCTCCAGGGTGGCGAGCGGGTAGGCGGAATCAGCTGCCCCGGGCACGCTCGGTTCGGTGCTGCCACTGCCCACGGCATAGATCAGGTAGTCGTAGTCCAGCGTGTCCTGAGCGGCTGCCAGCGTCACGCTGCGCTCGGCCGCGTCGATCCGGGCCACGGTGTCGACCACCAGCCGGACGCGCTCCGCCAGGACGTCCCGGTAGGCGACGACCGCATCGTCGGACCCGCCCACCAACTGGTGCAGACGGACCCGGTGGACGAGGTCCGGGCGCGGGTTGACCAGCGTCACGGTCACGTCGTCGCGCAGCGTCAGTCGGTTGGCGGCCATCACGCCCGCGTATCCGCCACCGATCACGACCACATGCGTCTTCCCAGTCATGCTGCCTCCTTCGTTCCAGGTGTTCGGCCTTAAGTCACCACGTCGTCGGCTGCTGTGACAGGCTGTGACTCAGATCACTTCACGGGCTCGGCTGGGGGCGCTGTGATCGCGTTGTCCCGCCGGGCGGGCCGGACCGCGGCAGCGAAGGGGGTCCGTCCCGGCGGATGCCGTTCTCGCTTCGCAGGCCGGCTCGTTCCTTGCGTTCGGCGTCGGGAACGTGGCGGTGGCGGGCGCTGGTGCATGCCACCGCGGGCAGGCGGCCTTCGTCCTTTGGGGGCTGAATCTTTTGACAGATGAAGGTCTCCCAGGACATCCGCCGTACCCATGGCGAATCCCAGGAGGAGATCGGGGAGGGCATGGCCCAGAAGCCGCAGGAGTTCGTGGCGGCCGGCAACCGGGTGTACCGGTCGATCGCGCACTGACGTCGCGTACCGCCGGCTGTTCGGCTTGCGCCTCCCCGAGGAGGGGTCCTCGGGGTTCCCACGAGGAGGTCCCCTGACGGGGCCTTCTCACGGCGGGGGCGCAAGCCGAGGGGCTACTCCGGCTGGTGTTCGGGCCCTCCGAAGTCCGGGCTCGTGTAGTCCGGGCTCGTATAGCTCGGACGCGGGCCCGGGACGGCGCCGTTGTCCGGGCTGCTGAAACCCGGACGGTCGTAGCCGAGGTTCGGGATACGGCCGGCCGGTGCCGTCGGTGGCGTGCGGTGCAGGGCCGCCGCCGTACCGGGGTCGGCGAGTGCCTCCCGCAGGAAGGGCAGGACGCCGCGCTCCAGCAGGGCTTCGCGCCAGGCTTCCCTGGCCCGGGCCACCTCTTCGCTCAGCTCGCCGTACGGCCCCGAGTCGAAGGCCGGCCGGTTGCGCAGGGCGGTGAGCAGGAGTCCGACGGCGGCGACCAGGATGGCGGCCGCCGCGATGGCACCGAACACCCATCCGGTGGTGAGCATCGTCTGGGCGAATGCCGGCTCGGGGTTGAACATCTTCAGGATGTAGCCGACGAGCAAGAAGATCGCCGCGGCGGTGCCCGCGAGGACGGGTGCCAGGACGGCGACCACGGCGACGATGCCGGGGCCGGCCGTCTCGGCGACTTCTCCCATGGTGGTGGCGAGCCCCATCGCGCCCGTGCCCGACTCGGAGGAGCCGGACTCGCGGCTGGACGACGGGGTGGACGGCGCCGGCTGGCGCAGTTCCTCGCGGACCTTCACGTAGTGCTGGTACTCGGTCGCCGCGGCCGCCGTGATGAGTGCGGTGGCGTTCAGCGCCATGGTGCGCAGCTGTTCGGGGTTGAGCCGCTGTCCCACAGCGGCCAGTTCCGGGCGGTGTGGTGCGGAGCGCAGCGCCTCGTCGAGGATCCGCTCGTACTCCTGGCGGTCCTCGCTGTGCAGGTACTGCGGAACGCTGTTCATGTGCATCCCCCGATGCTCCGTAGGGCTTGGGGCTCGCATGCCAACGAGCCGTCGGGCAGAAACGGAGGGGAGCCTGCTACGGATAAGCCGATGGTAGAGCGGTGACGGCACACGGTGACAGGGGGTTTGCCAAAATTGGGCCCTGGCCTGCGCCGTCCTCCGTCCCTGCGTGATGGGGGGTCGTCTGCCCGGTGAACGTTCAGATATCCAGGGGAAGTTGCTGGACCAGCAGCTTTCCGGCCATGGTCACGCCGCCGTCCATCGCGATGGCGAGCCCGTCGGCGTAGAGGTGCGGTCCCTCGACCAGCGGCCCGCTGCTGTCCTCGCCGTCTTCTGAGCCGACCTCGCCCAGCAGGTACGGAATGGGGCTGTGACCGTGAACGATGCGGGTGCCGCCGTACGTATCGAGCAGCGAGCGGACATGGTCCGCGCCGCCCTCGTCGCGGAAGGAGAAGCGCTTGGTGAACTTGCGGAAGAGGTCCCAGACCTCGTCGGCGTCGTTGCGAGTGAGTGTCTCGCGGACGGTGTCGTTGACCGCTTCGATCGAGTCGCCGTAGTCGAGATAGGCCGTGGTGTCCGAGTGCACGAGCAGATGCCCGTCGACCTCTTCGATGGCGTCCAGCCGGGACATCCACTGGAGGTGGTGGTCCTGGAGGCGGTCCATGTCGGTCTTCTGGCCGCCGTTGAGCAACCAGGCCGCCTGGAAGGTGGCGGTGCCCGCGCCGGAGTTGACGGGGGTGTCTCCGAAGCGCTTGGCGCCGATCAGCAGCAGCTCGTGGTTGCCCATGAGGGCCTTGCAGTAGCCGCCGGCCGCCGCGGCCTCGGCGGACAGCCGCATCACGAGGTCGATGACGCCGATGCCGTCCGGCCCACGGTCGGTGAAGTCGCCGAGGAACCACAGGCGTGCGGTGCCCGCGCACCAGTTCCCCGCCGAGTCGATCAGGCCCTTCTCCTGGAGAGCGGCCACCAGCTCGTCGAGATAGCCGTGCACGTCACCGACGACGAACAGCGCACCGGAGCCGCTGTTCGGCTGCTGGGCCGGCAGGGAGGCGGGGTCGACCTGCACCTGGACAGTGTCGCCGCGATTGATGACCGGCAGGTCGCGCTGCGTGGGCGTGTACCCCTCGGGATACGTCTCCTCGGCGGGCGGGGCGACGTCGCCCGGGTGCGTGCTGGCATACGGACCGGTCTCGTGGACGTACGCGGGTACCCGGAAGTCGCGCAACGTCGCCGTGCGCTCCACCTCGGGTCCCTGACCGGCCCCCTGAGTCATCAGACCCCTCCACCATCACGCCGCATCTGCACCGCATCGGACTGCCTGGTCGCAGCGGCCCGCGGTGTCGTGGGCCCATCATAGGAATGCCGATCGCGCCATGTGATGACCCAGGGGTGGTGAATCGGAGCAGGACTCCTGTTCACCGCGGCTTTCGCCCCGATTGGGCAGGGCTTCTACCACTCGCCGACCGCGCCCTGCCCGCCCCCGACCTGCCTCTGCCGTGTTTCGGCGGACTGCCTCTGCCGTGTTTCGGCGGACGGCTAACGATCCTCGGGAGACCGCGGCGGACTGACCGTCGTGCGCGGTGGGCGTCGCTGGGACGAGGTACGCACGATCAACTCCGTCGGTATCACCTGCTCGACCGGCTGGTCCGACTCGACCCCCTCGATGGCGTCGATGAGGAGCTGGACCACTGCCGTGCCGATGCGGCGCGGCTTGAGCGAGAGCGTGGTGATGGGCGGCTCGGTGTTGGCGTACACCATGGACTCGCTGCAGCACACCAGAAGCAGGTCGTCCGGTACGCGCAGGCCGTAGCGGCGGGCGGCGGCGAGCAGGTCCGTGCCGTTCGGGTCGAACAGTCCGTAGACCGCGTCGGGCCGGTCGGGCCTGGCGAGCAGCCGGTCGGCGGCGACGGCGCCCGCGCAGGGGTCGTGCGCCGGGTACGCCTCGTACACGGGGTCCTGTCCGACCCGTTCGCACCAGCGCAGATACGCCGTGGTCGACAGATGCGTGTACGTGTCCGTCGTGGTGCCGGTGAGCAGACCGATCCGGCGGGCGCCCGCGTCGGCCAGGTGGTCGAGGATGCCCATCACGGCGGCCTCGTGGTCGTTGTCGACCCAGGCCGTGACCGGCAGCGAACCCGCGGGGCGGCCGTCGGAGACGACCGGGAGGCCCTGCCTGACGAGTTCGCTGACGACCGGATCCTGGTCGGACGGGTCGATGACCACCGTTCCGTCGAGGGCTACGTTCGACCACACGTCGTGGCGCGAGGTCGCGGGGAGGATCACGAGGGCGTAGCCGCGGGCGAGCGCGGCCGAGGTGGCCGCCCGGGCCATCTCGGCGAAGTACGCGAACTCCGTGAAGGTGAAAGGTTCATCCCCGTACGTCGTCACGGTCAGGCCGATGAGTCCCGACTTGCCGGTGCGGAGTGTCCGGGCCGCGGCCGAGGGCCGGTAGCCCAGCCGGTCGGCGACCTCGCGGACATGGCGTCGGGTGGCGTCGGGGAGCCGGCCCTTGCCGTTGAGGGCGTCGGAGACGGTCGTGATGGAGACTCCGGCGGCGGCCGCCACGTCTCTGATGCCCGCCCGACCGGGCCGACTGCCTCGCCGTGAGGTTTCCGCGCGGCTCACCTGGTGCTTCCCTGCTGCTGTCATGGCGAGCCGATAGTAGGGCTCACGCGGTGGGGTAGTGCGGACGCATATGCAATCGTTGACAGGCACGTTTCTGCAAGGTCATAGTCCGTCAGATCCCTTTGAATGCAAGGGAGTTGAACGATCCAATGGCAAGACGTGACTTGTCGGCGCGCATGGGCCTGCCAAGTGTCCGATGTTTCGAAGAGGTCTCAACTCACCTTCACGGGGGATGCGCGCCAGGGCGTGAGCCACCGGCGCGTAGATATATGTGTGGCGCGCCCCCCGGTTCGTACGCCTTCGTACGCCGATGCCCTTGATGCTGGTGTGACAGGTGTGATCAGCGGCCCGGGCCTGCCCGCCCGTGGGCATCGCCTCTTCCTCACCTGTACGCATCGGCGCGGAATCCTCATAAGGTGAGAAGTATTGGAGCCGGCGGTGGTGATGGGCCGCCGGTGGTCGCGAGGAGGACTGCGGTGAGCGAGACGAGCCCCAAGCTGCGCGCCGAGCTGGAGGGTATCCCCACCTACAAGCCGGGCAAGCCCGCCGCGGCCGGTGGTCCGGTGGCCTACAAGCTGTCCTCCAACGAGAACCCCTATCCGCCGCTGCCGGGCGTGATGGAGTCCGTCACGGCGGCCGCCTCGTCGTTCAACCGCTACCCGGACATGATGTGCACGGGGCTGATGAACGAGCTGTCCGAGCGCTTCGGTGTCCCGCTCTCCCACCTGGCCACCGGCACCGGCTCGGTCGGTGTCGCCCAGCAGCTGATCCAGGCCACCGCCGGCCCCGGCGACGAGGTCATCTACGCCTGGCGGTCCTTCGAGGCGTACCCGATCATCACGCAGGTCAGCGGTGCCGCCTCCGTGCAGGTGCCGCTGACGTCGGACGAGGTGCACGACCTGGACGCTATGGCCGCCGCCATCACCGACCGCACCAGGCTGATCTTCGTCTGCAACCCGAACAACCCGACGGGCACGGTCGTGAAGCGGGCCGAGCTGGAGCGGTTCCTCGACCGGGTGCCGAGCGATGTCCTGGTGGTGCTGGACGAGGCGTACCGCGAGTTCATCCGTGACCCCGAGGTGCCGGACGGCGTGGAGATCTACCGCGAGCGGCCGAACGTCTGCGTCCTGCGGACCTTCTCCAAGGCGTACGGCCTCGCCGGTCTGCGCGTCGGTTTCGCGATCGCCCATGAGCCGGTCGCGGCGGCCCTGCGCAAGACGGCCGTGCCCTTCGGAGTGAGCCAGCTCGCGCAGGACGCGGCCATCGCCTCGCTGCAGGCCGAGGACGAACTGCTCGGCCGGGTCGGGTCGCTGGTCTGTGAGCGCAACCGTGTGGGCGAGGGGCTGCGGGCCCAGGGGTGGACGGTGCCCGAGACCCAGGCCAACTTCGTGTGGCTGCGGCTGGGGGAGCGCACGGTCGCCTTCGCCCAGGCGTGTGAGCAGGCGGGCGTGGTGATCCGGCCGTTCCCGGGCGAGGGTGTGCGGGTGACGATCGGAGAGGCCGAGGCGAACGACATCTTCCTGAAGGTGGCGGAAGGGTTTCGCAAGGAGCTCTAGGTGTTCTGTCCCGGGCACGATCGGCCGGCCGCGGGTCCTGCGCGGGTTCTCCGCGGGTTCGCTGGCTGGCCGCGGGTTCCGCTCGGGTTCGCCGGCCGGCCGCGGGTTCCATGCGGGCATGATCGGCTGGCTGCGGGTTCTCCGAGGGTTCGCCGGCTGGCCGCGGGCTCGCCGGGCGGCCGCGGGTCCTACGCGGGCACGATCGGGCGGCCGCGGGTTCCACGTCGGCGCGGTCAGGCGTCGACCAGTTCCACGCGGACGGGGTCCCCGTCGCGGACCGTCGCCAGCAGGCGGGGGTCGCCGTCGAGGCGGCCCAGGACGTTGCACGGGCTCGCGAGGCGGCACTCTTCGCCTCGCGAGATCGGGGTGGGGCCGTAGGGAAGGGCCAGCGCGTCGCCGTCGGTCCAGAAGGCGACTGTGCCAGGCTCGACCACCTGTCGTGCGCCCGTTTCACGTGAAACGGACACTCCTGTGTCGAAGTACACCTCCTCGCCCCAAGTGCGAGCGGTGGAGCTGAGAGGGAGGGCCTTGCCGAGGGCTTGCGTGGTCGGGGTGTCGTCGAGGATCGCGGTGAGGTTGCCCGAGGGCCAGGAGATCCGTATCCGAAGCGGTGGCTGTGGCTGCATGCAGGCGATTCAACAATATGTTGAATTTCCCGCCAAGGGGTTGGTCCGAACGAGGGACCCCCCGTGAGGGCCTGGAATGTCCGTGCTGCATAATTGCTTGTGAATGTGAACGCTTTCACAAGCGTATGTAAGGAGCAGCGACGTGGACCTGGCTTTGGCGCCGGAGACCCTGGCGCGATGGCAGTTCGGCATCACCACCGTCTACCACTTCCTGTTCGTCCCTCTGACGATCTCGCTGGCCGCCCTCACGGCCGGGTTGCAGACCGCCTGGGTACGCACGGAGAAGGAGAAGTACCTCAGGGCAACGAAGTTCTGGGGGAAGCTCTTCCTGATCAACATCGCGATGGGTGTCGTCACCGGCATCGTCCAGGAGTTCCAGTTCGGCATGAACTGGTCCGACTACTCCCGCTTCGTCGGCGACGTCTTCGGCGCTCCGCTGGCCTTCGAGGCGCTGATCGCCTTCTTCTTCGAGTCCACCTTCATCGGTCTGTGGATCTTCGGCTGGGACAAGCTGCCGAAGAAGATCCACCTGGCCTGCATGTGGATGGTCTCCATCGGCACGATCCTGTCGGCCTACTTCATCCTGGCGGCCAACTCCTGGATGCAGCACCCCGTCGGCTACCGGATCAACGAGGCGCGGGGACGGGCCGAACTCACCGATTTCTGGCTGGTACTGACCCAGAACACCGCGCTCGCGCAGGCCTTCCACACGCTGTCGGCGGCCTTCCTCACCGGCGGCGCGTTCATGGTCGGCATCTCCGCCTTCCACCTGATGCGCAAGAAGCACATCCGTGAGATGAAGACCTCGCTGCGGCTCGGCCTGGTCACCGTCGCCGTCGGCGGCCTGCTCACCGCCGTCAGCGGTGACACGCTCGGCAAGATCATGTACGAGCAGCAGCCGATGAAGATGGCCGCGGCCGAGGCCCTGTGGGACGGCGAGGAGCCGGCGCCCTTCTCGATCTTCGCCGTCGGTGACGTCGACAAGGGCCACAACAAGGTCGCCATAGAGATCCCCGGCCTGCTGTCCTTCCTGGCCAAGGACGACTTCACCTCGTACGTCCCCGGCATCAACGACGTCAACAAGGCCGAGCAGGAGAAGTACGGTCCCGGTGACTACCGGCCCAACATCCCCGTCGCCTACTGGGGCTTCCGCTGGATGATCGGCTTCGGCATGGCCTCGCTCGCCGTCGGAGTGGCCGGACTCTGGCTGACCCGCAAGAAGTTCATGCTGCCGCAGCACCTGCGGGTCGGTGAGGACGAGGTGCCCCATCTGGTGCTGCTCCCGAAGAAGGCGCTCGGCCCGAAGCTGACCAAGTGGTACTGGCGCATCGCGATCTGGACCCTGGCCTTCCCTCTGATCGCCAACTCCTGGGGCTGGATCTTCACCGAGATGGGCCGCCAGCCGTGGGTCGTCTACGGCGTCCTGCGGACCCGCGACGCGGTCTCCCCCGGCGTCTCGCAGGGCGAGGTCCTCACCTCGATGATCGTCTTCACCGCGCTGTACGCCATCCTCGCCGTCGTCGAGGTCAAGCTCCTCGCGAAGTACGTCAAGGCCGGCCCGCCCGAGCTGACGGAGGCCGACCTGAACCCGCCCACGAAGATCGGCGGCGACTCGGTTGACGCCGACAAGCCGATGGCCTTCTCGTACTAGGCCGAGGGAGCTGCACAGTCATGGAACTTCACGACGTCTGGTTCGTCCTGATCGCCGTCCTGTGGATCGGCTATTTCTTCCTGGAGGGCTTCGACTTCGGGGTCGGCGTCCTCACCAGGCTGCTGGCCCGCGACCGGCCCGAGCGGCGGGTGCTGATCAACACCATCGGCCCCGTCTGGGACGGCAACGAGGTGTGGCTGCTCACGGCGGGCGGCGCCACCTTCGCCGCCTTCCCCGAGTGGTACGCCACGCTCTTCTCCGGCTTCTATCTGCCGCTGCTGCTCATCCTGGTCTGCCTGATCGTCCGGGGTGTCGCCTTCGAGTACCGGGCGAAGCGGCCCGAGGAGAAGTGGCAGCGCAACTGGGAACAGGCCATCTTCTGGTGCTCGCTGCTCCCGGCGTTCCTGTGGGGCGTGGCCTTCGCCAACATCGTGCGGGGCGTGAAGATCGACCAGAGCAATGAGTACGTCGGCAACGTCCTCGACCTGCTCAACCCGTACGCGCTCCTGGGCGGTCTGGTGACGCTGTCGCTGTTCACCTTCCACGGCGCGGTGTTCACCGCGCTCAAGACCGTGGGGGAGATCCGGGAGCGGGCACGGAAGCTGGCGCTGTGGCTCGGTCTCGCGACCGCCGTGGTGGCCGCGGTCTTCCTGCTCTGGACGCAGGTCGACAACGGTGACGGGCAGAGCCTGGCCGCGCTGATCGTGGCGGTCGTGGCGCTGGTCGCGGCTGTGGCGGCGAACCAGGCCGGGCGTGAGGGATGGTCGTTCGCCTTCTCGGGCGTCACCATCGTGGCGGCCGTGGCGATGCTCTTCCTGACGCTGTTCCCCAACGTCATGCCGTCCTCGCTCAATGAGGACTGGAGCCTCACGGTCAGCAATGCCTCGTCGAGCCCCTACACCCTGAAGATCATGACCTGGTGCGCGGTGATCGCCACGCCGATCGTGATGCTCTACCAGGGCTGGACCTACTGGGTCTTCCGCAAGCGGATCGGTACGCATCACATCGCTGAGACCGTGCACTGAGGTGTGTTTCACGTGAAACCAATCGACCCGCGTCTCCTCCGGTACGCCCGCGCCACCCGCCTCTTCCTGATCGCGGTCGTCGGCCTGGGTGTCGTCGGGGCGGTACTGGTCATCGCGCAGGCGATGCTCATCGCCGAGGCGGTGGTGGGGGCGTTCCAGCAGGGCATGTCCGCCGCTGAACTGCGCACTCCCCTGCTGCTGTTGGTGGCGGTCGCGGTCGGCCGTGCGGTGGTCGCCTGGCTCACCGAGCTGGCCGCCCATCGCGCGAGCGCGGCGGTGAAGTCGGAGCTGCGGGGGCGGCTGCTGGAGCGTTCCGCAGAGCTGGGCCCCGGGTGGCTCGGCGGACAGCGGACCGGGTCGCTGGTCGCCCTCGCCACCCGCGGTGTCGACGCCCTCGACGACTACTTCTCGCGCTATCTGCCGCAGTTGGGCCTCGCGGTCGTCGTGCCGATCGCGGTGCTGGCGCGGATCGTGACCGAGGACTGGGTGTCGGCGGCCATCATCGTCGGCACGCTGCCGCTCATCCCGGTCTTCATGATGCTGATCGGCTGGGCGACCCAGTCACGGATGGACCGTCAGTGGCGGCTGCTGTCGCGGCTGTCCGGGCACTTCCTGGACGTCGTCGCCGGCCTGCCGACGCTGAAGGTGTTCGGCCGGGCCAAGGCGCAGGCCGACTCGATCCGGCGGATCACCGGCGAGTACCGCAGGGCGACCATGCGCACCCTGCGGATCGCCTTCATCTCCTCCTTCGCGCTGGAGCTGCTCTCGACGCTCTCGGTGGCCCTGGTGGCCGTCACGATCGGCATGCGGCTCGTCCACGGCGAGATGCATCTGTACGACGGCCTCGTCGTCCTCGTGCTGGCACCCGAGGCCTATCTGCCGCTGCGGCAGGTGGGCGCCCAGTACCACGCGGCGGCCGAGGGGCTCTCCGTGGCGGAGGAGATCTTCGAGGTGCTGCAGACACCGGTGCCGGCGTCCGGGACCGTGGCGGTGCCGACCGGTGGGGTGTCGTTCGAGGGGGTCTCCGTCCGCTACCCCGGCCGCACGGCCGACGCGGTGGCGGACGTGTCCTTCGCCGTCGAGCCCGGGGAGACGATCGCGCTCGTCGGGCCGAGCGGCGCGGGCAAGTCGACGCTGCTCAACGTGCTGCTGGGGTTCGTGCGGCCGACCAGTGGGCGGGTGCTGGTCGGGGGAGCCGATCTCACCGGACTCGACCTGGCGGAGTGGCGCTCGCGCATCGCCTGGGTGCCGCAGCGGCCGCATCTGTACGCCGGGACCATCGCCGAGAACGTACGGCTGGCGCGTCCCGACGCCGACGACGCTTCCGTGCGGCGGGCGCTGGCGGACGCCGGAGCGCTGGAGTTCGTGGACGCGCTGCCCGAGGGCGTCGACACCGTGCTGGGCGAGGACGGGACCGGGTTGTCCGCGGGGCAGCGGCAGCGGCTCGCGCTGGCCCGGGCGTTCCTCGCGGACCGGCCCGTCCTGCTGCTGGACGAGCCGACGGCCGCGCTCGACGGGGCCACCGAGGCCGAGGTCGTCGAGGCCGTGCGCCGGCTCGCCGTCGGGCGGACGGTGCTGCTGGTCGTGCACCGGCCGGCGCTGCTGGGGGTGGCGGACCGCGTGGTGCGGCTCGCCGAGGCCGCGACGGCCGACCGGGCGGAAGCCCTGCCCAAGGGCGAGACGCCCCTCTCCCGTCGGTACGAGGGCGGCGAAGCGCACGGAGAGCCTGCTGCCGCCGAGACCGAAGACGTGCCGCTCACGACGGGCACGCGTGGTGCCCTCGCCCGCGTCCGTGCCATGTCCGGCCCCCGACGCGGCCGGCTCGCCCTGGCGCTGCTGCTCGGGAGCCTCGCGCTCGGCAGCGCCGTCGGGCTCATGGCCACCTCAGGGTGGCTGATCTCGCGGGCCTCGCAGCAGCCGCCCGTGCTGTATCTGATGGTGGCCGTGACGGCGACGCGGGCCTTCGGCATCGGGCGGGCCGTGTTCCGGTACGCCGAGCGCCTGGTGTCGCACGACGCGGTGCTGCGCATGCTGGCCGACACGCGGGTCGCCGTGTACCGGCGGCTGGAACGGCTGGCGCCCGCAGGGCTGCGCCGCGCCCGACGGGGCGACCTGCTGTCGAGGCTCGTCGCCGATGTGGACGCGCTTCAGGACTACTGGCTGCGCTGGCTGTTGCCCGCGGCCGCCGCGACGGTCGTGTCCGCCGGCGCCGTCGGCTTCACGGCCTGGCTGCTGCCGGAGGCCGGTGCGGTGCTCGCGGCGGGGCTGCTGGCGGCCGGGCTCGGCGTCCCGCTCGTCACGGGTGCCGTCGCCCGCCGCGCCGAGCGCAGGCTGGCCCCCGCCCGCGGAGTCCTCGCGACACGCGTCACGGATCTCCTCACCGGCACCGCGGAACTGACCGTCGCAGGAGCGCTGCCCAGCCGCACGGCCGAGGCTCGCCGGGCCGACGGGACGCTCACCCGGATCGCCTCGCGGGCCGCCACCGCGACCGCGCTCGGCGACGGGCTCACCGCGCTGATCTCCGGCCTCACCGTCGCCGCGACCGCTCTCGTGGGCGCCCAGGCGGTCGTGGACGGGCGGCTGAGCGGTGTGACGATGGCTGTCGTCGTCCTCACCCCGCTCGCCGCCTTCGAGGCGGTCCTGGGGCTGCCGCTCGCCGTGCAGTACCGCCAGCGGGTGCGCAGGAGCGCCGAGCGGGTCCACGAGGTCCTGGACGCACCCGAGGCGGTACGGGAACCGGAGCACCCCCGGCAGGCGCCCGCATCGCCCTTCCCGGTCGCCGTCAAGGGCCTGACCGCCCGTCACGCGGGGCAGGACCGGGACGCGCTCGCCGGTCTCGACCTGACCCTGGAGGAGGGCCGCCGGATCGCCGTCGTAGGACCGTCCGGGTCCGGCAAGACGACGCTGGCGCAGGCACTGCTGCGCTTCCTGGACACGGACGCGGGCTCGTACACGCTCGGCGGCGTCGACGCCCACGCGCTGGACGGCGACGACGTACGGCGGCTGGTCGGGCTGTGCGCGCAGGACGCGCACCTCTTCGACAGCTCCGTGCGCGAGAACCTGCTCCTCGCCAGGAAGGACGCCACCGAGGCCGACCTGCGTGACGCCCTTTGCCGTGCGCGGCTGCTGGACTGGGCCGACGGTCTGCCCGACGGGCTGGACACGCTCGTGGGCGAGCACGGGGCGCGGCTGTCGGGCGGTCAGCGGCAGCGGCTCGCTCTGGCCCGCGCGCTGCTCGCCGACTTCCCCGTCCTCGTGCTCGACGAGCCCGCCGAGCACCTGGACCTCCCGACCGCCGACGCCCTCACCGCCGACCTGCTCGCGGCCACCGAGGGCCGTACGACGCTGCTCATCACCCACCGACTGGCCGGCCTGGAGGCCGTGGACGAGGTGGTCGTGCTGGACGAGGGGCGCGTGGTGCAGCGGGGCGCGTTCGCGGAGCTGGCCGCCGCGGACGGGCCGTTGCGGGCGATGGTGGAGCGGGAGGAAGCGGCCGACCTGTTGGTAGGGGCGCTCTAGCCCGCGGATCCTCCCGGCGCGTGAGGTGCGCACTGGACCGTCCGCGTCAATTGTCCCCCCGGGTGTACGACCTGAACGAGGCCCCGGCGCGACTTGCGGGTCAGGATCGCTGACATGCGCTCACATCGCTGTCGCCTTGAGGTCGTTCCGGCGCTGCTGTGCGCGCTCGCGCTCCTCGTGGCCAGGCCCGCGGACGCCGTCGCCGACGACTCGGACACCCATGGCGGCAGCGGCCTCGGCCTCAGCGCCCAAGTGGTGAAGCTGTACGAGGACGTGGCGCGGGCGACGAAGCGGTACGAGGCCGGGCGGCAGGAGGCCGCGGGGCATCGGGCGCAGGCGCAGCGGATCGAGGGGCTGCTGGACCGCGAGCGGCGGGAGATCGGCGCCCTGCGCGAGGACCTGGGCCGGATCGCTCGCGCCCAGTACCGCACCAGCGGCGGGATGCCGCTCACCGCGCAGCTCATCCTCGCGTCGAGCCCGGAGCAGCTGATGCGCGGTCAGCATGTGTTCTCGCAGACGAACATGGCCGTCAACAACGCCATCGAGAAGAGCCGTCGCGCCGAGAACCAGCTCGCCAAGGACGAGGCCAAGGCCGCGGCGGCCTGGCACGGCCTGGAGAAGCGCAACGCCGCACTCGCCGAGCTGAAGAGCGGCATCGAGCAGAAGCTGGAGGAGGCGCGGTGGGAGTTGCAGGGGCAGGCCGATTCCTTCGTGGCCGCCGGTTCCTGCCCAGGTGCCGTGCGACTCGACCAAGGGGAGACGGAGTTCGACGGCGCGTGGGCGACGCCGGTGGAGACGTACGAGCTGTCCGCCTCGTTCGGCAGCGGCGGCTCGCGGTGGGCCAACCGGCACACCGGGCAGGACTTCGCGGTGCCGATCGGCACGCCGGTGCGTGCGGCCGGGGACGGGCGCGTGGCCAAGGTGTCGTGCGGCGGGGCGTTCGGCATGCAGGTCGTCGTCCAGCACACGGACGGTTACTACACGCAGTACGCCCATCTCGCCTCCGTCGCCGTCGACCAGGGCGACCGCGTCGACACCGCGCAGTGGATCGGCCAGTCCGGCACCAGCGGCAACTCCACCGGCCCGCACCTGCACTTCGAGGTGCGGATCACCCCGGAGATGGGCTCGGCGGTGGATCCCGCGCCGTGGCTGGCGGACCGGGGAGCGCCGCTGGGCTAGGGCCGGCAGCCTGTCCGGTGGATCGTGCCGCCCGGTTGGTGCCACGGGCCCGCCCGGTGGATCGCGCCGCCCGGCCGGCGCCAGGGGCCCGCGTGGATCATGCCGGTCGGGCTAGCCGCGCTCGGCCAGCATCCGCTCGATGACGACCGCGACCCCGTCCTCGTTGTTGGCGACGGTCCGTCCCGAAGCGGCGGCGACGACGTCCGGGTGGGCGTTGCCCATCGCGTACGACCGGCCCGCCCACGTCAGCATCTCGACGTCGTTGGGCATGTCCCCGAAGGCCACGACCTCCTCGTGCGAGATGCCGCGCTCGGCACAGCACAGGGCCAGTGTGCTCGCCTTGGAGACGCCGGGGCCGCTGATCTCCAGCAGGGCGCTGGGGCTGGAGCGGGTGACATTGGCGCGGTCGCCGATGGCGAGGCGGGCCAGGGTGAGGAAGGCGTCGGGGTTGAGCGTGGGGTGGTAGGCGAGGATCTTGAGCACGGGCTCACCGGCACCGGGGGCGTCCGGCGCCAGAAGGTCCTCGGCCGGCGCGAGTTCGTCCGGTATCTCCATGTGCAGCTTGGGATAGTACGGCTCCTGGTAGAAGCCGTACGTCTGCTCCACCGCGTACACCGTGCCCGGCGCCGAGTCCCGCAGCAGTCCTACGGCGTCCAGCGCGTTCTCCCGCGCCAGTTCCCGCACCTTCACGAACCGGTGGGTACCGGGGCCGCCGTGCAGGTCGACCACGGCGGCGCCGTTGCCGCAGATCGCCAGGCCATGGCCGTGCACATGGTCGCTGACGACGTCCATCCAGCGGGCGGGGCGGCCGGTGACGAAGAACACCTCGATGCCCGCCTCCTCCGCGGCGGCCAGCGCGGCGACCGTACGCGGGGAGACGGACTTGTCGTCCCGCAGCAGGGTGCCGTCCAGGTCGGTGGCGATGAGCCGCGGGCGCACGGCGGCGTCCGGGTTCTGGGGCTGTCGAGTCGCTGAGGTCACCGCGTCATTCTCCCGCATATGCCTGCACGGTCGTGCGGCAGTCCGCACATCTGAGGTGGTCCCTGAGGAGATCCCGCCCCTGAGGAGACCGCCGGCAGCGCCCTCACCAGCACTGTCGCGCCCGAGTCAGGCACCGCGGCCGTCATGCTCACCGCAGCTGTGCCGCCGCTTCCATGGCGATCTGCTCGAAGACCTTCTCGTCGGCCGCGAAGTCCGAGTCGGGGATCGGCCAGTGGACCACGATCTCGGTGAATCCCAGCTCCTGGTGGCGCCCCGCGAAGTCCACGAACGCATCGAGAGACTCCAGCACACGGCAGCGTTCCGGGGTGAATCCGGTGAGCAGCACCTTGTCGAGGCCGGCCACGTCCCGGCCGATGACGGCGCAGGCGTCGGACAGCTTCTCGACCTGCCCGCGAATGGCTTGAAACGACTGCTCGGGGCTGCCGCCCTCGCTCACCTTCGGGTCGCCCGTGGTCACCCAGGCCTGCCCGTACTGCGCCGCCAGCCGCAGCCCGCGCGGTCCGGTCGCGGCCACCGCGAAGGGCAGCCGGGGCCGCTGCACACAGCCCGGGATGTTGCGGGCCTCGTGGGCCGAGTAGAAGTCGCCCTGGTAGGAGACCGAGTCCTCGGAGAGCAGGCGGTCCAGCAGCGTGACGAACTCGGCGAAGCGGTCGGCACGCTCACGCGGCGTCCAGGGCTCCTGGGCCAGCGTGGTGGCGTCGAAGCCGGTGCCGCCGGCGCCGATGCCGAGCGTGATCCGGCCGCCCGAGACGTCGTCCAGGGAGATCAGTTCCTTGGCAAGGGTCACCGGGTGCCGGAAGTTCGGCGAGGTCACAAGGGTGCCCAGCCGCAGTTGGTCGGTCACGGCCGCGGCGGCGGTCAGTGTCGGCACGGCACCGAACCACGGGCCGTCCCGGAAGCTGCGCCAGGACAGGTGGTCGTAGGTGTACGCGGCGTGGAAACCGAGCTGCTCCGCGCGCTGCCATGCTGTGCGACCCCCTTCGGACCAGCGGCGGTACGGGAGGATCACGGTGCTCAGGCGCAGACTCATGAGTCGAGCGTATGCGGCCGAATGGGTTTCACGTGAAACGGTCACCGCACGCGGCTGCTCAGCCACGGAGTGAGGGTGATCATCGGCATGAACTCGCGATGGGCCCGGTCGCCCGGCAGTGGCACGATCAGGAAGTGGCCCGGCGGGAAGCGGCGCGCCTTGACGTGGGCGAGGCCGTCGTAGAGGGAGCGCAGGAAGGCGGGCACGTCGTCGCGCGGAACATCGGGGCACTCGACGCCCTCGACGGTGATCAGCGCATCGTCCTCCGGGAAGAGCCGCACGCTCACCCGGGGCGAGCCGCCCAGATCGATGTACGCCTCGTGGGGCAGGGAGCCGTCCGGGTCCATGGTGGTGCCGACGCCGGCGGCGCTGCGCCGGGAGGTCCGGTCGGCTCCGATGTCATGGCTCACCTCGATCTCGCGGCCGTATTCGGAGGCGAGGGCGCGGAGCGCGGTGACGGCGGACTCGGTGGTGGGAAATTGGTCCATACCACTGATCATGCCCCACAGGCGGTCCCAGGAGGGTCAGTGCGGCTCCGGAAAGCGCAGGTACTGCGGCGGCACGGCCTTCGTCAGCCACACCCCGTTCGCGCTGACGTGGAAGACATGGCCGTCGCGGTGCATGGCGCCGGTGTCCACGGAGAGCACCACGGGGCGACCGCGGCGGGCGCCGACCCGGGTCGCGGTCTCGCGGTCGGCCGAGAGGTGCACGTCGTGCCGGTTCATCGGCCTGAGTCCCTCGCGGCGGATGGCGTCCAGGCTGCGGTCCACGGAGCCGTGGTAGAGGTACGGCGGCGGAGTCGCCGGGGGCAGTCCGAGGTCCACTTCGACACTGTGCCCCTGGCTGGCCCGGATCCGGGTGCCCTCGATCGCGAAGCGTTTCTTGTCGTTGGCGGCGACCACGTGGTCCAGCTCTTCCCGGGTGAACCGGAATCCGTGCGCGCTCGCGGCGGCGATCAGCGTGTCGATCTCGACCCAGCCGCCCTCGTCGAGGACCAGTCCGATGCGCTGGGGCTGGTGGCGCAGGTGCTTCGAGAGGTACTTCGACACCTTCACGGTGCGTCTTTCGTCCATGGCGACAGCCTGCCGGGCGCGAGCGGAATCACGCGAATGATTTCGTCCTCAAGGTTTGATCCACAACCAAGTGCGGTTATCCACAGGGGAATTGGCGATTCTGTGGACAACGAGCGGTCGCTTCAAGGGGTTTCGTCAAGATCATCTGATGGACTGTGATTTGCGGCGAGTCGATCCAAGGACCGTGCCCGCACCTCCCGTTCGGCGGCCAGTGTGATGAAGTCTGCGGCCTGCTCCGGACCAACCAGGGCTTCCACGGCCCGCATTGTCTCGGCCGGAATCGCCACATTTCGATCAATTTTCAGGATGTCCGGCTTCTCGCCGGCACCCAGGTGCTGCCGCAGGTGCCGCCCCGCCAACAGACGCATCGCACGGGCGAGTTCCGCGTCCATCGTGTGCTGCGCGAGCGGGCGCAGCCGTCGGACGAGCGAGGCCGCCTCGGCCGCTTCGGCCTCCGTCGGACGGTGCGGTCCGTCGAGGTAGCGGGCGAAGACGTGTTCGGTGGTGAACTCCAGGAAACGGGCGGCGATGTGCTCGACCTGTCCCCTCAACTCCCGCAGGTGGCCCGAGATCGCGGAGAGGGGCACGCCCGCGGCGTGCAACTCGACGGCCACGGCCAGCTCTTGGGGGCTCGGCACGACGAACGAGTCCTCGTCACCAGGTACCGGCTCCAGGACGCCGAGCTCCACGGCATCGGCCACGGCCGCGTCGTCCGGAGCTCCGCCGAAGCGCTCGTTCAACTCGGCGCGGGAGATCCGCACGGCCTCCTCGTCGCTCCACGGCCCGTCCACCTCGGCCGCCAGCCCGAGCACTCCGCCCAGGCCGCGGCCGGCGTCCCAGGCCTCCAGGAGCTCCTTGATGGAGGCCAGGGTGTAGCCGCGGTCGAGGAGGTCGGCGATCTGGCGCAGCCGGACGAGATGGGCGTCGGAGTAGAGGTTGGCGCGGCCCCGGCGCTCGGGGCGGGGGAGCAGGCCCCGGTCCTGGTAGGCGCGGATGGTGCGGACGGTGGCACCGCTGCGGTGCGCCAGGTCCTCGATCCGGTAGGTCTTGTCCACGTCAGGCCACCTCCGCCCGCAGTCGTACTCGTTCCGTCGCCGACCGCCGACCGCCGACCGCCGACCGCCGACCGCCGACCGCCGACTGCCTACCGACAGCCACACACCGCCGCCGACCGCCCGCCGCCTACCGACAGCCACACACCGCCCACCGCCGACGCCGACCGCCGCCGACGGCCACACACCGCCGCCGACCGACAGCCACACACCGCCGGCCGCCGACGCCGACCGCCCCCGACCGACCACCGCCCACGCTGACCGACGCCGACTGACCGCCGCCCACCGACAGTCACCCACCGCCGACCGACCGTCGGCAGGCCCGCGAGCCGGTCTCCGCACCGCACCGCCCCGCACCGGCCCGCTCGTCCGTCATGCTCAACGACCTTTCACGGGTCGACCCGACGGCCCGCTCCCCCACGAACCCCGCGCCCCCTGCCCGCAGTTCCGCACGCGCAGTTCCGCACGCGCAGTTCCGCACCCGCCCGTTACAACGGCGGCTCCAGCCGCGCGATCCTGCGCAACGCCCTCGGTGTGAACCGCGACATCAGATACGCCCCGCGCGCCTCCGGCGTCACCGGCACGACGGCCTCGCCGCGCACCACCGCCCGCAGGATCGCGTCGGCCACCTTCTCCGGCGGATAGTTCCGCAGCCCGTACAGCCGCGCGGACCTCTGCCGGCGCCGCTTCTCCTCCTCGGCGTCGACGCCGGCGAAGTGCGCGGTCGAGGTGATGTTGGTGTTGACCAGGCCCGGGCATATCGCCGTGACGCCGATGCCCTGCCCCGCGAGCTCCGCGCGCAGACACTCGCTCAGCATCAGCACGGCCGCCTTGGAGGTGCTGTAGGCGGGCAGTGCCTTGGAGGGCTGGTAGGCCGCGGCCGACGCGGTGTTGACGATGTGGCCGCCCTGCCCGCGCTCGGCCATCTGCTTGCCGAAGAGCCGGCAGCCGTGGATGACACCCCACAGATTGACGTCGAGGACCTTCTTCCAGTCCTCGGGCGTGGTGTCGAAGAAGGACCCCGCCAGACCGATCCCGGCGTTGTTCACGAGCACGTCCACCACGCCGTACTCGGCGGCCACGCGCGCGGCGAGCTTCTCCATGGCCTGCTCGTCGGAGACATCGACCGTCTCCGCCCACGCCTCGGGCGCCCCGATCAGCCGGGACATCTCGGCGGTACGGCTCGCGGACTCCGCGTCCCGGTCGACGGCCACCACGCGCGCGCCGGCCTCGGCGAACGCGTACACCGTCGCCCGCCCGATGCCGCTGCCCGCGCCGGTGACCAGCACGAGCTGCCCGCCGAAGCGGTCGGCGTACTTCCCGGTCGCCGTCACTCCCGCCGGCCGCCCGCCCTCGACGGACGTCACGAACTCCGAGATCCAGGACACCAGTTGGTCGGGCCGGGTGCGCGGTATCCAGTGCTTCGCCGACAGCGTGCGCCGGGTCAGCTGCGGAACCCACAGCTCCAGGTCGTCGTAGAGCCTCTCCGACAGGAACGCGTCCCCGAGGGGCGTGATGAGCTGCACGGGTGCGTGCGCGTACGCGTCCTGGCGCGGTCGGGTCAGCCGCGACCGTACGTTGTCGCGGTACAGCCAAGCCCCGCGTGCCGCGTCCGTCGGCAGGGACGGGGTCGGGTAGTCGCCGCCGGGCACCTGCTCCACGCGCTCCAGGATGCGCGGCCAGCGCTTGCCGAGGGGACCCCGCCAGGCCAGCTCGGGCAGCACGGGTGTGTGCAGCAGATACACGTACCAGGACTTGGCGCCCTGGCCGAGCAGCTGGCCCACGCGGCGCGGGGTGGGGCGCTTGACGCGCTGGTTGATCCAGTGCCCGAAGTGGTCCAGGGACGGCCCCGACATCGAGGTGAAGGAGGCGATCCGGCCCTCGGTGCGCTTGACCGTGGCGAACTCCCAGGACTGCACCGAGCCCCAGTCGTGCCCGACCAGGTGCACGGGCCGGTCCGGGCTGACCGCGTCCGCGACGGCGAGGAAGTCGTCCGTCAGCTTCTCCAGCGTGAACCCACCCCGCAGCGGCTGCGGCGGCGTGGACCGGCCGTGGCCGCGGACGTCGTACAGCACGACGTGGAAGCGGTCGGCCAGGCGCGGGGCGACCTCGGACCACACCTCCTTGCTGTCCGGGTAGCCGTGCACCAGGATCACCGTCGGCTGCCCGGGGTCGCCCAGTTCGGCGACGCACAGCTCGACGCCGCCGGTCCGTACGACGCGCTCGCGCGCGCCCTGAAGAGTCAACGGCACCGTCACTTCTCCTCCGCCCAGCGCCGCACGTGCGGCAGATCGTCGTCCAGCCAGAAGGCGCTCTGCTCGGGGTCCGCGGAGTCGGTGACGACCAGGATCTCCTCGAACTTCGCGCCGGTGCCCCGGAAACCGAGGTGGGGTTCGACCGCCCACAGGCCCGGCTGCGGCGGGTGGTCGGAGAAGCGGTACGGCGACCACAGCGGGGACCAGCCCTCGCGGTGACCGTGCAGCGCGTCGCTGGCCAGGCCCTTCAGGGACTGGGTGCCGAACCCGAACACATGCGCCGACCAGCGGCGTTCCGCGACCCGGTCGACCTTGTGTGCGATCACGCCGAAGGGATAGGCGCGGTGCCGGTTGGCGTAGCCCTGGCAGACCATGAGCCGGTCCACGTCCTCGTAGATCTCCCGCAGCGGCCGCCGTTCGCGCACCTCGTGCAGGATCAGCTCCCGGTGCGCCTCCAGGTCGGCCATCAGCTTGTCCTGGACCGGGTTGATGCCGAGCGAGCCGGAGTAGCCGATGTCGGCGGTGCAGCCCTCGTACACGGGGGCCATGTCCAGGATGAACGGCATCCCGGGCTCCAGACGGCGGTTGGTGGGGAAGAACTGCAACGGGATCCGGAAGTCCACGAACGCCGTGCGGTCCCCGAACCAGGCGAAGGGCAGATGGAACCAGTCGCGGACGCCGCGCTCACGCAGCCACTCCCGCTGCATGCGCGCCGCCTCGCGCTCGGTGATGCCCGGCTCCAGCCGCGCCGCGACGGCCTCCGCGCACTCGTACGCCAGCCGCTGGACCCTTCTGAACCCCTGCAGCTCCGCGGATGCCACCGGTCGCTCGCCTGAAACCGCCGTAGCCATGCCACCGCCCACCTGTCCACACCGACTGCGGTACGTGTCCGTAACTTGACACCGGTGAATGTGACAGTTGTTAGAGGCTGCGTCAATAGGGCTGCCGAAGGCTGTGGAAAACCCCCATGATGTGGAAAACCGGGACGGCGTTGTTCGACCTCAGGGTGACCCCTAGGGCCCCGTAGTCCTGGAGGTTGACTTCAAGACAGCTCTGCGGGGTGACGTCCGGCGTGGTCCGTGTCACTACCTTCGTGGTGTGACTGTGATCGCGACCGAAAGCCTGAGCAAGCGGTTCCCCCGGGTGACCGCGCTTGACCGGCTGACCATGGACATCGGGCCCGGGGTGACCGGACTCGTCGGAGCCAATGGAGCCGGCAAGTCCACCATGATCAAGATCCTGCTGGGTCTGTCCCCCGCCACCGAGGGCCGTGCCGAAGTGCTCGGACTCGACGTCGCCACCAAGGGCGGCGCCATCCGCGAGCGGGTCGGGTACATGCCGGAGCACGACTGCCTGCCGCCCGACGTCTCGGCCACCGAGTTCGTCGTGCACATGGCCCGGATGTCCGGACTGCCGCCCACCGCCGCGCGCGAGCGCACCGCGGACACGCTGCGCCACGTCGGCCTGTACGAGGAGCGCTACCGCCCCATCGGCGGCTACTCGACCGGCATGAAGCAGCGCGTGAAGCTGGCGCAGGCCCTGGTGCACGACCCGCAGCTGGTGTTCCTCGACGAGCCGACCAACGGCCTCGACCCGGTCGGCCGGGACGAGATGCTCGGCCTGATCCGGCGCATCCACACCGACTTCGGCATCTCGGTCCTGGTCACCTCGCACCTGCTGGGCGAGCTGGAGCGCACCTGCGACCACGTCGTCGTCATCGACGGCGGCAAGCTCCTGCGCTCCAGCTCCACCACCGACTTCACCCAGACCACGACGACCCTCGCCATCGAGGTCACCGACAGCGACGACCACCCCGACGGCACCCGCGCGGTGCGCGACGCGCTCCACGCGCGCGGGGTGGACGTCCACGACGGCAGCGGCGGCCTGCCCGGCGCCGGCCACATCCTGCTGCTCACCGCGCAGGGCGAGGAGACCTACGACCTGGTGCGTGACGTGGTCGCCGACCTCGGGCTCGGCCTGGTGCGCATGGAACAGCGCCGGCACCACATCTCGGAGGTCTTCACCGACGGGGAGCAGGGCACCGACACCGGCGAACAGCGGAAGGAGGCCGTCGGCCATGGCAATTGAGCAGCCCGTAGCCGCGAAGACGGGTGACCAGACCCGGATCCACAACATCGGCTACCGCAACTACGACGGCCCCCGCCTCGGCCGCTCCTACGCGACCCGCTCGCTGTACTCGCAGTCCCTGCGCGGCGCCTACGGCCTCGGCCGCTCGGTGAAGTCCAAGGTGCTGCCGATGCTGCTGTTCGTGGTGATGTGCGTGCCCGCGGCCATCATGGTCGCCGTCGCGGTCGCCACCAAGGCCAAGGACCTGCCCGTCGACTACACGCGCTACGCGATCATCATGCAGGCCGTGATCAGCCTGTACGTCGCCTCGCAGGCACCCCAGTCCGTCTCCCGGGACCTGCGCTTCAAGACCGTGCCGCTGTACTTCTCGCGGCCGATCGAGACCGCCGACTACGTCCGGGCGAAGTTCGCGGCGCTGGCCTCCGCGCTGTTCATCCTCACCGCGGCTCCCCTGCTGGTGCTCTACGTGGGCGCGTTGCTGGCCAAGCTGGACTTCGCCGACCAGACCAAGGGATTCGCGCAGGGACTCGTCTCCGTGACACTGCTCTCACTGCTGTTCGCCGGCATCGGCCTGGTCATCGCGTCCGTCACACCGCGCCGCGGCTTCGGTATCGCCGCCGTGATCGCCGTGATGACCATCTCCTACGGAGCCGTCTCCACGCTCCAGGCCATCGCCGACGCGCAGTCCATCGACGGCGGGGGCAGCTCGGGCGCCATCGCCTGGATCGGCCTCTTCTCGCCGGTCACGCTCATCGACGGTGTGCAGTCCGCCTTCCTCGGCGCGACCTCCGCCTTCCCCGGCGGCGTGGGCCCGTCGAACGGCGAGGGCGTGGTGTACGTCCTCGCCGTCGTCGGCCTCATTGCTTCCAGCTACGGCCTCTTGATGCGCCGCTACAAGAAGGTGGGACTTTGAACCCTCCCCCTCACGAACGAGGAGGATTCCTGGCTCACGCCGCTCGGCCGCTCAGCGAGCGATCGAGTCTCACACGATCGACACCAGCCGGGTTGGAACCAGCCCGGTTCCCCAATGGAATGGAGGGTGCTGTGCTGGCTTGGTTCTCGCTCAGCACGCCGCGTGCGTACTGCAGTTCCGGGCCCTGCCGCGCCCAAAACCGGAATGTTCGGAGGTTCGGGTGACCACGCTCCAGATCGACCACGTCTCCCGCTGGTTCGGCAACGTGGTCGCCGTCAACGACATCACCATGACGATCGGCCCCGGCGTCACCGGCCTCCTCGGCCCCAACGGTGCCGGAAAGTCCACCCTCATCAACATGATGGGCGGCTTCCTGGCCCCCTCCACCGGCACCGTCACCCTCGACGGGCAGCAGGTGTGGCGCAACGAGTCGATCTACCGGCACATCGGCATCGTCCCCGAGCGCGAGGCGATGTACGACTTCCTCACCGGCCGCGAATTCGTGGTCGCCAACGCCGAGTTGCACGGCCTGGGCGACAAGGCCGCCCAGAAGGCGCTGGCCACGGTCGAGATGGAGTACGCGCAGGACCGCAAGATCCAGACGTACTCCAAGGGCATGCGCCAGCGTGTGAAGATGGCGAGCGCCCTGGTGCACGACCCCTCGCTGCTGCTGCTCGACGAGCCCTTCAACGGCATGGACCCGCGTCAGCGCATGCAGTTGATGGACCTGCTGCGGAGGATGGGCGACGAGGGCCGCACGGTGCTGTTCTCCTCCCACATCCTCGAAGAGGTCGAGCAACTCGCCCGGCACATCGAGGTGGTGGTCGCCGGACGGCACGCGGCCAGCGGTGACTTCCGCAAGATCCGCCGCCTGATGACCGACCGCCCGCACCGCTACCTGGTGCGCTCCAGCGACGACCGCACCCTGGCGGCCGCGCTGATCGCCGACCCGTCGACGTCCGGCATCGAGGTCGACCTCGCCGAGGGCGCGATGCACGTCCAGGCCGTAGACTTCGGCCGCTTCACCACGCTGCTGCCGAGGGTGGCGCGCGACCACGGCATCCGCCTGCTCACGGTCTCGCCGTCCGACGAGTCCCTCGAGTCCGTCTTCTCGTATCTGGTCGCGGCGTAGGAGGCCGAAGATGTACGACCCCACAGTCGCCAGGCTCACCTACCGAGCCCTGCTCGGCCGCCGCCGGGCCTTCATCCTGGGCGCGCTGCCCGTGCTGCTCATCGCGATCTCGGTCGTGGTGCGCGCGCTCGCCGGAGCCGACGACCAGACCGCGTCCGACCTGCTCGGCGGGCTGGCGCTGGCCACCATGGTGCCGATCATCGGCGTCATCGCCGGTACCGGCGCGATCGGGCCGGAGATCGACGACGGCTCGGTGGTGTACCTGCTGTCCAAGCCGCTGAAGCGGCCGACGATCATCTTCACCAAGCTGATCGTGGCGATCGCCGTGACGATGGTGTTCTCGGCGCTGCCCACCTTCATCGCCGGCTACATCCTCAACGGCAACGGCCAGCAGATCGCCGTCGCCTACACGGTCGCCGCGCTGGTCGCCTCCATCGCCTACGCCGCGATCTTCCTGCTGCTGGGCACCGTGTCCCGGCATGCGGTGGTCTTCGGTCTGGTGTACGCGCTCGTCTGGGAGGCCCTGTTCGGCTCCCTGGTCGAGGGCGCGCGCACGCTGAGCGTCCAGCAGTGGTCGCTGGCGGTGGCGCAGAAGGTGGCCGGCGGAGACATGGTCACGTCCGACGTCGGTCTGACGACGGCCACGGTCCTGCTCGCGGTGGTCACCGTGCTCGCGACCTGGTACGCGGGCCAGAAGCTGCGGTCCCTGACGCTCGCCGGCGAGGAGTGAGCGACCGGGGAGAGGGAAGCGGGGGGAGAGGAAGCGGGGCGTAAAGGAGCGGGCCCCTGAGCGGGCCCGCTCTTGACGGAGGCTTCACCCGGGTCCGGGCACACTGGGCGAACGGGGTGCACTGCACGAACTGGAGGACGGGGATGGCAGGCGGCAGGTCACAGCACGATGATCGCGAACAGTCCGGCGACGACACCTGGGACGACCTGGTCCTGGACGACGACTTCATTCGCGCCGCCGAGACTGCGGAACCCTCCGCCCGGGCCCGGATGCTGGCCGAGCGCTGGCGCCGGGAGGAGCCCGAACCCCAGCCGTGGCGCTCCGACGAACCGCCCGCGGGGTGGTTCTTCAGCAAGGCGCGACGACGCAAGTGGCGTCGCAGGTAGGAGGCGTGAGACGCCGTTCCCGGACCCTTTATTCGGTGGCGCCCAACTCGGCGTACAGGCACAGTGGTGATGTCCACATCGCCGGACGGTGAGTCCGGCGCCACGTTCTGGGAGAGGAGCCGGACGATGTCCATGCACGGCAGTACGTCCAGCTCCCGTCAGGGCAGTCGGCGGCGGACTTCGGGGTAATCCCTACTCCTCCGTAGAGTCCGAACCGCACGGGGAACTGCCCGGGGCGGCCGCTTCGAGCACGCGATGTCGCTCTCGCGTGGGCCGCCCACCCGGAGGATTGGCCGAGTGGTAAGGCACTGGCTTGCTAAGCCATGGTCGGGCTGGAAAGCCCGCGCACGTTCGATCCGTGCATCCTCCGCAATACGCTGCCACCGGTGCTGAGCCGTTGTGCAGCGGCCGAGCCCGCCGAGCAGCGACCCGGCGACGGCGCAGTCCTAGATCCACTTCTGAAACGCACCCTAGGGCAGCCCTAGGCGCCCAGCAACCGCTCCAGCACCACCGCGATCCCGTCCTCCTCGTTGGAGGAGGTCACCTCGTCGGCCACCGCCTTGAGTTCCTCGTGGGCGTTGGCCATGGCCACGCTCCTCGCCGACCAGGCGAACATCGGGATGTCGTTGGGCATGTCGCCGAAGGCGATCGTGTCCGCCGCCTTCAGGCCCAGGCGCCGGGCCGCCAGGGACAGGCCGGTCGCCTTGGACAGGCCTGGGGGGAGGAGTTCCACGATGCCCTCGCCCGCCATCGCCACCGTGACGAAACCGCCCGCGGCCCGGCGAGCGGCCTGTGCCAGCTCGTCGTCCGTCAGCTCCGGATGCTGTATGTAGATCTTGTTCAGCGGGGCGGTCCACAGATCCGACGCGTCCGTGAAGGGGGTCGACGGAAGCGACCCCGTGACCGCGTAGCCGGGGCCCACCAGGACCTCGCCGTCCAGGCCGTCACGGCTCGCCGCGAGGAACAGCGGGCCGACCTCCGCCTCGATCTTGGCCAGTGCCACGCCCGCCAGCTGGCGGTCCAGGGTCACCGACGTCAGCAGGCGGTGCTCCCCGGCGTCGTACACCTGTGCTCCCTGGCCGCACACGGCGAGGCCGTTGTAGCCGAGGTCGTCGAGGATGTGCCGCGTCCAGGGGACGGCACGGCCGGTGACGACGATGTGCGCGGCACCGGCCCGAGTGGCCGCGGCGAGAGCGTCACGGGTGCGCCGGGAGACCGACTCGTCGGAGCGCAGGAGCGTTCCGTCGAGGTCGGTCGCGATCAGCCGGTGGGGGAAGGCCCCGGAGGGAGACGCAGTGCTCACTTCGTGACCGGTTCCAGGACCTCACGGCCGCCCAGGTACGGGCGCAGCACCTCGGGCACCCGGACGGAGCCGTCGGCCTGCTGGTGGTTCTCCAGGATCGCCACGATGGTGCGCGGGACGGCACACAGCGTGCCGTTCAGCGTCGCCAGCGGCTGCACCTTCTTGCCGTCGCGCATGCGCACGGACAGCCGGCGCGCCTGGAAGCCGTCGCAGTTGGACGCCGAGGTCAGCTCGCGGTACTTGCCCTGGGTCGGGATCCACGCCTCGCAGTCGTACTTGCGGGAGGCCGACGCGCCCAGGTCGCCCGAGGCCACGTCGATGACCTGGAAGGGCAGCTCGAGGCCGGTGAGCCACTGCTTCTCCCACTCCAGGAGCCGCTTGTGCTCGTCCTCCGCGTCCTCGGGGGCGACGTAGGAGAACATCTCGACCTTGTCGAACTGGTGCACGCGGAAGATGCCGCGGGTGTCCTTGCCGTAGGTGCCGGCCTCGCGGCGGAAGCAGGGCGAGAAGCCCGCGTAGCGCAGCGGCAGCTTGTCCGCGTCGAGGATCTCGTCCATGTGGTACGCGGCGAGCGGGACCTCGGAGGTGCCGACCAGGTAGTAGTCGTCCTTCTCCAGGTGGTAGACGTTCTCCGCGGCCTGGCCGAGGAAGCCGGTGCCCTCCATGGCGCGCGGGCGGACCAGCGCGGGGGTCAGCATCGGGATGAAGCCGGCCTCGGTGGCCTGCGCGATCGCCGCGTTGACCAGCGCCAGTTCCAGCAGGGCGCCGATGCCGGTGAGGTAGTAGAAGCGGGAGCCGGACACCTTGGCGCCGCGCTCGACGTCGATGGCGCCCAGCGCCTCGCCGAGCTCCAGGTGGTCCCTGGGCTCGAAGCCCTCGGCGCCGAAGTCGCGGATGGTGCCGTGCGTCTCCAGGACGACGAAGTCCTCCTCGCCGCCCACGGGGACGTCGGGGTGGACGAGGTTGCCGAGCTGCGCCACGAGGCGCTTGGTCTCCTCGTCGGCGTCGTTCTGCGCGGCCTCGGCGGCCTTGACGTCGGCCTTGAGCTGCTCCGCCTTCTTCAGGAGCTCGACGCGCTCCTCGGGAGAGGCCTTGGGGATGAGCTTGCCGAGCGACTTCTGCTCGGAACGCAGCTCGTCGAAGCGGACGCCGGACGACCTGCGCCGCTCGTCGGCAGACAGGAGGGCGTCGACGAGCGCGACGTCCTCTCCACGGGCGCGCTGCGAGGCGCGCACTCGGTCGGGGTCCTCACGAAGCAGGCGAAGGTCAATCACGCGCTCAAGGCTACCGGGGCGGGGTGACAGCCCACGACCCGCTATTCCGAACCGCGGCTTACGTTCCGTTATGGGGGAATTGCGAGGTGTGTCAATAAAAGGCGTCTCACTCCCTGGAACGGGTAAGGCGCGCGGCTCCCGGTTGACTCGATTCCCTTGTGGAGAACGGGACTTGGGCCTCGGTTGTCCACAGGGATCCCCAGCCCTCGAAGAGTTATCCACAGGCTGTGTGGATGAACTGTGGATGCCGGAATTGATCACTCCGTAACTCGGTGATCAAGTCGAGGATTCCCAGGACAAACCCTCCCCACCCGCACTTTCGAGTGGAAAACGGTCGTCCCAAAGGATTGCCCAAAGGAAAAGAGTGGACGAAGGGTGACTTGCGCGTCGGTGGACTCCGGGGCGGTCTGGGGAGCGATTTGTCGACAGAGTCACCCCCGCTTATCGACTTGTCCCCAGGTCGAGATGCGCACCTGTGGATAACCTCTGTGGATAACGATGATCGAAAGGTAGTACGGGCTGGAAACCCGCACGGAAGCGGCCCCGGAGCAGCGGGGGAACCGCTCAGAACCGCCCGTCCTGGCAGCGCGCCACCCAGTCCGCCGCCGACACGAACGCCTCGTCCGACGTCCCGAGGCGCGGCCGCTCCGCATCCCCCGGCTTGATGTCCGCACGCGGATACGAACCCAGGAAGCGCACCTCCAGGCAGATCCGCTTGAGCCCCATCAGCGCCTCGGCCACCCGGCGGTCCGAGATGTGGCCCTCGGCGTCGATGCAGAAGCAGTAGTTGCCGATGCCCGCGCCGGTCGGCCGGGACTGGAGCAGCATCAGGTTGATGCCACGCGTGGCGAACTCACCCAGGAGATCGCGCAGTCCACCGGGGTGGTCGTCGCGCTGCCACAGCACGACGGACGTCTTGTCCGCACCGGACGGAGCGGCGGGCCGTGCGGGCCGGCCCACCAGCACGAACCGGGTCTGGGCGTTCTCCGCGTCGTGGATCCCGGTCTCCAGGGCCTCCAGGCCGTACAGCGCGGCGGCGAACTCGCCGGCGAAGGCCGCGTCGTACTGGCCCTCCTGGACCAGCCGGGCGGCGTCCGCGTTCGACGCGGCCGACTCCCAGTGGGCGTCGGGGAGGTTGTTCTTGAGCCAGTTGCGCACCTGGGGCTGGGCGGCCGGGTGCGCGGAGACCGTCTTGATGTCGGAGAGCTTCGTGCCCGGCCTGACCAGCAGCGCGAAGGTGATCGACAGCAGCACCTCGCGGTAGATCATCAACGGCGCGCCCGCGACCAGCTCGTCGAGCGTGGTCGTGATGCCGCCCTCGACGGAGTTCTCGATCGGTACGAACGCGGCCTCGGCCTCGCCGACGCGCACCGCGTCCAAGGCGGACTGCACGGACACGTAGGGGATCAGTTCCCGGGTCGCGGCCTCGGGAAGCGTCCGCAGGGCGGCCTCGGTGAAGGTGCCCTCCGGGCCGAGATAGGCATAGCTCGCTGGCATGACCTCACCCTAATGGCCCCTACCGAACCCGGCGCACGCCTCTTGCCCCCGCGCCACTCCTCAGGGCGACCTCGCTGTCGTACGGCTGTGCCGGACCCGCACGGTCCTCCCGACCCGTCATCCCTCCAGCAACCGCTGCCCCACGTACTCCCCCTCCGCCGCGCCGCCCGGCACCGCGAACAGGCCGCTGGACTCGTGACGGATGTACTGCGACAGGGCGTCGCCCCGGTCGAGCTTGCGCTGGACGGTGACGAAGCCGCGCAGCGGGTCGGCCTGCCAGCACACGAAGAGCAGGCCCGCGTCGGGCACACCGTCCGCGCCGATGCCGTCGTGGTACGAGAACGGGCGCCGCAGCATCGCCGCCCCGCCGTTCTGGTCGGGCCGGGTGATACGGGCATGGGCGTTGATGGGGACGACCAGATCCCCCGCCCTGTCCGTCTTCTCCAGGTCCATCTCGGTCGTCTCCGTGCCGCCCGACAGCGGCGCCCCGTCGGACTTGCGGCGCCCGATGACCTCCTCCTGCGCCTTGACCGAGAGCTGCTCCCAGTCGTCGAGGAGCATGCGGATACGGCGTACGACGGCGTAGGAGCCGTTCGCCATCCAGGCAGGGTCCTTCGAGCCGGACTGCGGCACGAAGATCCGCCGGTCGAAGTCTGCCTCGGCCGGCTTGGGATTGCGCGTGCCGTCCATCTGGCCCATCAGATTGCGGGCCGTCATCGGATGCGAGGTGGCACCCGGCGAGCGGTTGAAGCCGTTCATCTGCCAGCGCACCTTGGCGGCGTTGCCCGCGTCCTTCTGGATCGCGCGCAGGGCGTGAAAGGCGACCAACGCGTCATCGGCACCGATCTGCACCCACAGATCGCCGTTGCTGCGCGCCTTGTCGAGCTGGTCGGAGGAGAAGTCGGGCAGCGGGTCCAGGGCGACGGGCCGCTGCTTCTCCAGGCCGGTCCGCGCGAAGAAGCCGAACCCGAAGCCGAAGGTGATCGTCAGCGAGGAGGGCCCGGCGTCCCGGGCGACATCCGTGTCGTCCTGCTGGGCCGCCTCGCCCGCCATCAGCCGCCGTGCCGTCTCCGACCAGCGGCGCAGCAACGCCGCCGCCTCCTTGCGGCCCGCGCCCGCCGCCAGGTCGAAGGCGACGAGGTGACCGCGTGCCTGGAGCCCCTGAAGGATGCCGGGCTGATGTTTCCCGTGAAACATCACCTGACCGGCCCCCAGCGAGGCGAGCGGTGTCGCCTCGGCGGGCCGGGCGGCGTACCCCACGGCCCCGCCCGCCGCGCCGAGCACCAGCCCGGTGGCACCGGCGGTCCCGAGCAGCCGCCGACGCGAAAGAACTCCCGCGCGGGAGGCGTCGTCGCCGGCGCCGCCATTGAGTGGGGTCTCGCCCTTGGGCGCCGCCGCGGGCGATGCCTTGGACGGCGCCTCGGACGCCGCCTTGCCCGCCCGCGGTGTGCGGGCCTCCGGAATGGACTGGTCAGCCATGGTGAGGGTCAGCCGATCTGCGCGTTCTTGGAGACAGTGGTCTGGTCGATGTCGGAGGTCCGCACGGTCACGGAGACCTTCCACTGACCGGCCATGGGGATCTGCACCCCGCTCGCCGACCAGTGTCCGGTAGTGATGTGGTCCGGGACGACCGGCAGCGGCCCGATGTCCTGGGACTCCAGCGTGAAGGCGACCTTCACCTCGGGGATGTCGAAGACACGGCCATTGGGGCGCTGCACGTACACATGCATCTCGTTGCCGCCCACGCGCGCGGGGTCGAGGTCGACCCGTACGACGCCCTTGCCGTCCTCGCCGCCGGTGTCGAAGGACATGTCAAGGGTCAGCGCCCCCGCCGACGACGCGTCCGCCGCCGAGGCCGAGGCGGCGGCCCTGGCCTCCTCCTCCGTACGCCCCGGCTCGGTCGACGTCAGCATGGTGGTGACGGCGAGCAGGACGACGGCGACCCCCGCCTCGGCGAGCACCGATCGGCGCAGTCCGAACCGGTTCGGGTCGGCGTCGCGCCGCTCCTTGCGCCGTGCCGTATCGATCGCGGCCTGCTGCCGGGCGAGCTGGGCGGCCCGCTCGGAGTCGCCGTCCGCCTTGCCGGACCCGGCGGCGCCCTTCTTGCCGGAGACCGCCGCGTCCTTCCCGGCAGAGGTGGAGCCGGAGCCCGAACCCGACGCGCCCGCACGCGCGGGCTCCTTCTCGTCGGCGTCCGCGACCGGGTCCGACTCCTCCCGCGGCGTCATCACGACGCCCTCGGCCAGCCGCCCGGTCCAACGCCGCGAGACCCACGCGATCCCCACCAGCACGGCCACGAGCCCGATCTTGACCAGCAGCAGCTGCCCGTACCGCGTGTCGGTGAACGCCGTCCATGAACCGAGCTGCCGCCACGACTGGTAGATCCCGGTAGCGACCAGGGCGAGCACGCTGCCGAACGCCAGACGCGAGAACCGGCGTACGGCCGACGCGTCGAGCGGAGTGTCCGCAGGCGCCCGGTAGAGGGCGACGAGCAGCGCGGCCAGCCCGCCGAGCCAGCCCGCGACGGCCAGCAGATGGATGATGTCGACCGGCATCGCGACGCCGGCCTGGAGCCCGGCCGAGGCGTGCTCGGACATCGCCCAGCTCGCCGCGAGCCCCGCCGACACCACGACCCCGCCGATGGCGAGCCCGAAGGTCAGGTCCTGCTTCTCCTCGTCCTCGCGCTTCTCGTACGCCCCGAACAGCACCGCGATGAACAGCGCCGCCGCGGCGAGCAGCAGCAGCCGGGACACCAGTGCCGCACCGGTCTTGGTCTGGAGCACCTGCCCGAGCAGGTCCAGGTCGAAGACGTCACCGACCTTGCCGGTGCCGGTGTAGGAGCCGCGCAGGAGCAGCAGCCCGAGCGTGGCGGCGGTCAGCGCCAGCCAGCCGGCGACGGTGAGCCGCTGAAGCGCCCGCACGCCCGCCCCGCGCTGCCAGCAGGCGAGCACGAAGGCGGCGCCGCCGACCATCACGATGAAGCCGGCGTACGACACATACCGTCCGAAGCCGTAGAGCGTGCCGACGACCCCGCCGCCCGCGGTCTGCCCGGAGACGGAGACGGTGGTCTGGGAGGGCGCGCCGACGGAGAAGGTGTAGGCGCCGGCGACGGGATGGCTGTCCTCGGACACCACCTGGTAGGTGACGGTGTACGTGCCGTCGGGCAGGCCGCCGTGGAGCTGCACGGCGTACGTCGTGCCGGTGACGTTGGCCGGGTCGCCGCGGTCGACGCGCTTGCCCTTGGGGTCGAGCACCCGCAGGGAGTCGTCGGACAGGGCGACCTTCTCGGAGAAGGTCAGTGACACCTGCGTCGGGGCCTTGTCGACCACCGCGCCCTGCTGCGGGGCGCTGCCGGTCACCGCGGCGTGTGCGGAGACCGGCCCGGCACCGGCGAGGAGCAGGCCGGTGGCGGCCAGGAGCAGCAGCACCAGGGTCCGGACGCGGGGTGCGATGGTCTGGGTCAAGGCGATCTCTCCCTCAGTGTCCGGTCTTCGGGTCGTACGTCGCCGGCTTCACCGGCATCTTCACCGTGACGGTGCCGGACTCGGCGAAGTGCAGCTTCACGGTCACCGTCTCGCCCTGCATCGGCTTTCGCTTCAGCTTCTCGAACATCAGATGGTTGCCGCCGCTCTTGAACACGAGTTGACCGTGCGCGGGGACGGGCAGGTCCTTGGCCTCCTGCATCGCGGAGTCGACGGTCTTGTGGGCGGTGACGTCGCCGACGTCGCTGGTCACGGACGTCAACTCGTCCTTCGTACCGCCCTTGTTGGTGACCGTCAGATAGCCGGCCGCCATGGACTCGGAGACGGGCTGCGGCATGTAGGCGCCGCTGACGGACACGTCGGCCTTGGAGTTCTCCGAGCCGCAGCCCGCAAGGGTCAGGGCTCCGGTCAGTACGACGGCCACCGGGGCGAACCGCCTCACGGCTTCTCCCCCTTGATCAGTTTGGGGAGGTCCTTGGTGTAGTCGTCGACGCTCGCGTCCTCGGTGTAGAGGACGTATCCGGCGTCGGTCTTCGGCGAGAACGCCACGACCTGGGTGCCGTGGGTGGAGACCGTCTTGCCGTTCTTGTCCTTGTGCGGCGGCTCGATGGTGATGCCGAGGGTGCGGGCGCCGGCCTGGATGGTGGCGAAGGAGCCGGTCAGGCCCACGACCTGCGAGTCGATGCCCTTGAGCCACTTGCCGAGCGCGGGAGCGGTGTCGCGCTGCGGGTCGGTGGTGACGAACACGACGGTCAGCTCGTCCTGCTCGGCCTTGGGCAGCTGCTTCTTGGCCACGGCGATGTTGTTCATCGTCAGCGGGCAGACGTCGGGGCAGTTGGTGTAGCCGAAGTAGATCAGCGTCGGCTTGCCCTGGGTCTCCTTGCGGAGGTCGTACTTCTTGCCGTTCGTGTCGGTGAGGACCAGGTCCGGCTTCTCGAACGGCTTGTCGAGCACGATGGCCGCCTTGTCCGAGCCGGGTTCCTCGGAGACCACGGTCACGGGCGAGGCGTTGTCGTCACCGTTGCCGCAGGCGGTCAGGGTCAGAGTCGCGGCGGCGAGCAGGGCGGCCGCGGCGAAGGTCTTCTTACGCATGCCAGATCTTCTTACGCATAGAAAAAATGTCCTAGTCGTTCAGGTCGGCCCGTGGGCGGGGGCTCCGGCGCGCACCCGGGGTGCCCGGTGCGCGCCGTGAGCCCGCGGGGCCGTCAGGCGTCGGTGCGCCGACGGCCGGCGAGCACGCCGTACGCCACGCCCAGCGCGCCGACGACGATGCCGACGACACCCAGGACGCGGGCGGTGGTGTCACTGCTGTCGGCGGGCCCGGCGGCCTCGGTCTTCGCGGCGGCGGCCTCGGCGTCGTCGGAGTCGGAGGCCTTGTCGGCGGCGGAGGAGCCGTGGTGGCCTTCCTCGGCGGCGGACAGCGTGAGCACCGGAGCCGGGTTCTCGGGCTCGTCCTGGCCCTCCTGCGGGACCTCGATCCAGCGCACGACCTCCTTGTTGGAGTACGTCTGGATCGCCTTGAAGGCGAGTTCGTCGGTGTCCTCGGGGAGCTGGCCGATGGAGACCGGGAACTTCTGGAAGTAGCCCGGCTCGACGCCCTTGCCCTCGGCGGTCCAGGTGATCTTGGAGACCGCCTCGGAGATCTTCTCGCCGTGCAGCTCGATCGGCTTGTCGAGCTTTGACTTGGTGACCTCGATCTTCCAGCCGTCCATGGCTTCCGGCATCGCGGAGGCCAGCGGGTGGTCGGTCGGGAAGCTGACCTCGAGCTTGGTGGTCGAGGCGTTGTCGCGCTCGTTGGGCACCTTGAAGTCGACGACCGCGTAACCGCCCTTGGCGGCGGTGCCCTCGGGCTGCACGCTGACGTGGGCGAAAGCGGGCCCGGACAGGGCGAGTACGGCCGTGCCGGCGAGGGCGCCGACGGCGGCGATACGAGAGGCCTTCATGCGAAGCACTCCACTGTGAGTGAGATTCGGGTTCCGGTGGTGAAGAGGAGTACGCGCGCGTGGAGGTGCCCGGTCAGCGGGAAAGCCGGGAAGTCCGGCGGGAGGAGATCCCTGGACCGGGGAACTCGCGCATGCACGCGTGCCGCACGACGGCGGCCTCTCAGCCCACGGAGGTGGAGCGGATCCACGGAGGTGGAGCGAAGGTCGCGTCGTGTCAGGCGGCGAGGGCGAGCACGTCGGCCGGCGGGCCGCGCCTGATCACCGTGTGCTGGAGAGCGGCGGTGCGTGGTGCGTGGTGCGCGGGGGACTCGGTGCGCAGGAAGCGCGGGCCCGCCTCGGGGGCGCCCGGGAGCCCGGCACGCAGGGCGCGCACCAGAGCGAGCGCTCCGCGCAGGGAACGTATGAAAGCCCCCTCGGCGACCGAGTGCGCCGACAGCGCGGACATCTCGACTATCCGCAGCAGGGCCAGGTCCCCGCGCCGCAGCAGCCATCCGGCGGCGAACGCCGCGAGCACGTGGGCGAGCACCATCGGAAGGGACGGCAGCAGGGAAGTGCCGAAGCCGGTGCCGCCGGCCGTGGACATGGCGTCCGCCGACGGGTGCGAGGCATGCGCCCCCGTGGCCGGGCCGATCCGCGCGTCGGTGAGGATGCGCTCGGCCTGGGCGGGGCTGATGGCCGCCGCGGCGGTGCCGCACACGAGCCGCGCGGCCCGCGCGACGAGGGCGGCGTCCGACACGGAGCCGGACCCGGGGGCCGCCGACGACGCGGTCGCCGTCACATGCTGACCCAGTCCGAACAGGGTGTGCAGCACGGTCTGGCCGATCGCGAGCAGCGCCGCGATGCCGGGCAGCGAGCGCTCGCGCCCCGCGAACGGCAGGGCCACGACCAGGACTCCGAGGAACCCGGCGCCCAGCGTCCACATCGGAACGGTGGCGCAGGAGCCGAGTACGTGCCCGACCCCGGCCAGCACGACGCAGACCGCGGCGAACACCGCGGCCCGCAGGACCCGGAGATCACTTCCGGACCGCGCCGTGCGCGGGTGGGGGGCAGTCATGGCGGGCTCATCATCGCACTGGCCCCAAGACCGCCATACGGCAGGTCCGCAAGATGAGGTACGGGTGGTTGGGGATGAACGAGAAGTACGGGGTATACGGCACCGTAGAAACCGGAAGATCACCTTCTGGTGTGGGCCGCCACCACATACACCGATTCCGGCGTGGGCGCATCGACCATATGGGCGGCATCACGTCAAGGATGTGCTTACAGCCGGGAACTCGCGGCAATACGTAACGGTATGTCGAGCCGCGGCCAGGAGGCTGGAGCATGAGCATCTGGTGGTCACTCCATCTGCGCCGTGAAGCCGCGAGCGTTCCCCTCGCCCGGCGGCTGCTGCTCGGCACCATGGAGACGGCGGGCGTGGACCCCGACATCTCGTACGACCTCTCCGTCGCCCTCAGCGAGGCCTGCGCCAACGCCGTCGAGCACGGAGGCGGCGTCACGACCGACGGCTCCCCGCAGGCGTACCGCGTCACGGCCTATCTGGACGGCGAGAAGTGCCACATCGAGGTCACCGACTCGGGCCCCGGATTCACCGCGCCCCCTCGCGCCCCGCGCCTGGCGTCCTTCGACGCCGAGGACGGCAGGGGCCTGTGTCTCATCAACGAGCTCGCCGACCACGTCCAGATCGGCAACAAGCCGGACCGGGGCGGCGCGGTGGTGAGCTTCGACAAGATCCTCAAGTGGCGCAAGGACGCTCCGCTGATGGCGGTGTAGCGCCGGCGCGAGAGGTCCGGCGCGCCCCGCATCCTCGGCACTCACAGCCGTCGCACAGCGCCGCCCCACGCCCTTGACGGGTGGCGTCCCTAATTTCCGTGCCATGACGGGAAACCACAAGGACAGGTCGATCACCCGGCGCCGCGCCCTCGCGGTGACCGGGGGCACGGTCGCGGCGGGCGGTCTCGCGGTCGCCGGCTACCAGGCTGCCTTCGCCGACTCCGCCACGACCACGGCCGAAGAGACGACGACGGCTTCGGCGAGCGCCTCGGAGAGCTCCGGCTGCATGACGCTGATGTCGAGCGTCACCGAGGGCCCGTACTACCTCGACGGCGCCCTGGTGCGGAAGGACATCACCGAGGGCAAGAGCGGCGTCCCGCTGACGCTGCGGCTCACCGTCGTGGACGCCACCGACGGCTGCACCCCGGTCAAGGGCGCCGCCGTCGAGATCTGGCACTGCGACGCCTGGGGCTACTACTCCGGCTACACCACGGCCAACCCCGGCGGCTCCGCGCCCGCCGAGAGCGAGGACGGCTCGGCCGCCGACGACGACACGTACCTGCGCGGCTATCAGATCGCGGGCGCCAACGGGGTCGTCAAGTTCGAGACCATCTTCCCCGGTTGGTACACCCCGCGCACCTGCCACATCCACCTCAAGGTGCACACCGGCGGCCAGAAGGAGGACGGCACCTACGAGGGCGGCAAGGTCAACCACACCGGCCAGCTGTTCTTCGACGACAGGATCGCCGAGGAGATCTTCACCCTGGAGCCGTACGCGAAGCACTCCGGCAGCTACACCACCCTCGACGACGACATGGTCTACGACGGCGGCGGCGCCTCCAGCGGCCTGCTGACCCTTGAGGCCGTGCACAAGAAGGACCCGTCCAAGGGCTACAAGGGCTTCCTGACCGTCGCCGTCGACCCCGACGCCGAGAACACCGGCGCGGGCAGCGGCGGCGGTGGCGGCACGCCGCCCGGCGACGCACCGAGCGGCGCTCCGGGCGACGCCCCGTCGGCCTCGGCGTCCTCCTAGGGGGTACGGCCATGAGCAGCCGCGAGGACGAGGCGCTGGCGCGGGCGGCCGTGACCGCGCTGACCGGACAGCTGGCCCTGGCCCCCAAGCCGGGCCTGCCCGACCCGCGCGACCTCGGCGCCCGCGTCAGCCGCACGGACCACGGCATGCTGCGCTGGTCGGCCAGGGCGCTCGCGCCGGGCCTCGCCGCGATGGCCGCGGCCGCCCGGCGCACCGGCGGGCCGACCCCCGCGCTCCGCACCGAACTCGGCGCCATCGGCAGGTGCACCGAGCACTCGGTGCGCCTCGCGGGCGGCGGTCACCGGGGCGCGCTGTGGGCGCTCGGCCTGCTGGTCGCCGCGGCCGCCCTGGATCCCCGGGCCGGGGCGCGGGACGTCGCCGCGACCGCCAAGCGCCTCGCCGCGCACACCGACAGGCGCGCCCCGCGCAGGCCCTCCCGGGGCTCCTCGGTGTCCGCGAAGTACGGTGCCGCCGGGGCCCGGGGCGAGGCACGGGCCGGATTCCCGCACGTGCGGCGGGCGTTGGACACCCTCACCGGGGCCCGCGCCGCCGGCGCCACCGAGGAACAGGCACGCCTGGACGCCCTGCTCACGGTGATGTCCACCCTCCAGGACACCGAACTCCTCTACACGGCGGGCCCCATGGGGCTGCGCCACGTCCAGGCGGGCGCCCGCACGGTCCTGGAGTCGGGCGGCACGGCGACCGAGGCGGGCGCGCAGGCCCTGGCGTCACTCGACGCCGACCTGCACGCACGCGCGTGGAGCCCACGGGGCAGCGCGGGGCTATTGGCGGGGGCGCTGTTCCTGGACTCGATACCGGTACTGGTCCCCGCCGCCTAGCGGCAACGCCTCAAGGGGCGCGGGGCGGTCTCCATCTGCGGCTCTGCCGCGTGGGCGCGACAGGCCCCCACGACCCGCAGACCGCAACGATGGCCGGACACCCTGCCGGTGTCCGGCCGTCAATCCGACGTCAGCCCTTCAAGGAGGCCATCCAGCTCTCCACCTCACCCGACCGCCGAGGCAGCGCAGCGCTCAGGTTCCGGTTGCCGTCCTCGGTCACCAGGATGTCGTCCTCGATCCGCACCCCGATGCCCCGGTATTCCTCCGGCACCGTCAGGTCGTCGGCCTGGAAGTACAGCCCCGGCTCGACGGTCAGCACCATGCCGGCCTCCAGCGTGCCGTCGACGTAGGACTCCACGCGCGCGGCGGCGCAGTCGTGGACGTCCATGCCGAGCATGTGCCCGGTGCCGTGCAGCGTCCAGCGCCGCTGGAGACCGAGCTCCAGCACCCGCTGCACCGGCCCCTCGACGAGCCCCCACTCGACCAGCTTCTCGGCGAGCACGCGCTGCGAGGCGTCGTGGAAGTCCCGGTACTTCGCGCCCGGCTGCACGGCCGCGATCCCGGCCTCCTGGGCCTCGTACACGGCGTCGTAGATCTTCTTCTGGATCTCGCTGTAGCGGCCGTTGATCGGCAGCGTGCGCGTGACGTCGGCGGTGTAGTACGTGTGCGTCTCGACGCCCGCGTCGAGCAGCAGCAGGTCACCGGAGCGCACGGGCCCGTCGTTGCGCACCCAGTGCAGCGTGCAGGCGTGCGGGCCGGCGGCGCAGATGGAGCCGTAGCCGACGTCGTTGCCCTCGACGCGCGCGCGGAGGAAGAAGGTGCCCTCGATGTAGCGCTCGGAGGTGGCCTCGGCCTTGTCGAGGACCTTCACCACGTCCTCGAAGCCGCGGACCGTGGAGTCGACGGCCTTCTGGAGCTCGCCGATCTCGAACTCGTCCTTGACCAGCCGCGCCTCGGAGAGGAAGACGCGCAGCTCGGCGTCCCGCTCGGCGGTGACCTTGTCGGTCAGCGCGGCCTCGATTTCGGCGTCGTAGCCGCGTACGACCCGGACCGGGCCGGTGGCCTCGCGCAGGCTGCCGGCGAGCTCGCGCACGTCGGAGGCCGGGATGCCGTACAGCTTCTCGGCCTCGGTCAGCGAGTGCCGGCGGCCGACCCACAGCTCGCCCTGGCCGGAGAGCCAGAACTCGCCGTTCTCCCGGTCGGAGCGGGGCAGGAGGTAGATCGTCGCCTCGTGGCGGTCCGCGACGGGCTCCAGGACGAGCACCCCGTCCTCGGTCTGGTTGCCGGTGAGGTACGCGTACTCGACCGACGCCCGGAAGGCGTACTCGGTGTCGTTCGAGCGCGTCTTCAGGTTGCCCGCGGGAATCACCAGGCGCTCGCCCGGGAACCGTGCCGACAGCGCGGCGCGGCGGGCGGCGGTCTCGGCGGCCTGGGCGATCGGCTCCAGGTCATGGAGCTCCGTGTCGGCCCAGCCGGACTTCATGTTCTCGGCGAGCTCGTCGGACACGCCCGGGTACAGGCCGTTCTTGCGCTGCTTGATCGGCTCCTCAGACTCAGTCTCCGGGCCCGCCGCGGTAGCGGCAATGGACTCATCCGGGGTGAGCTCGTCGGCCACGGTCATCCTCCTCGATACGGCACTGGACCCCATCCATCGTACGGTCGTACGGGACGGAGCCCAGGGTCGCGGGACGGCATGCCCGCCGGTGTTATGGCGCGGACCACGTGCCTGTTATGGCTGACCACGCCCCTGTCACGGCCGGACGGCCGCGGCGTACAGGAGCCGCTACTCGAAGCGTGCGGCGAGCAGGACGACGTCCTCGTCGCTGTCCGCCAGGTCCGCCCCGTCCGGCAGCACGGTCCGCAGGACGTGGTCGACCACGGCGTCCGGATCGTGCCGGATCGCCCGCGGTACGCCGGCCGCCGCCGCGTGCAGCCGCGCGAAGGCGCGGTCGGTGGCGTCGCCGGTGCGGTGCAGCAGCCCGTCGGTGTACAGCAGAACCGTCTCTCCGGCTTCAGCGGTGATCTCGACGCTCGGCGCCTCCCAGCAGGCCAGCATGCCCAGCGGGGCGGAGACGGAGGTCTCCACGAACTCCGTGCGCCGGTCGCCGATCAGCAGCGGCGGGGTGTGCCCGGCGCCGGCGAGCGTGATCTTGCGCAGGGCGGGCTCGCAGTAGGCGAACAGCGCGGTGGCGGAGCGGGCCGGCTCGGTGAGCCGCAGCAGCAGCTCCAGGTCGGACAGGACCGCGACCGGGTCCTCGCCCTCCATCACGGCGTACGCCCGCAGGCTGGCCCTGAGCCGGCCCATCGCGGCGACCGCGCTGGGGCCGGACCCCGTCACCGAGCCGACCGCGAGGCCGAGCGCGGCGTCCGGCAGCGGCAGCGCGTCGTACCAGTCGCCGCCCCCGCGAGGGCCGGTGCGGTGCCGGGCGGCGAGCTGGACGCCGGACATGCGCGGCAGCCGGGAGGGCAGCAGTTCCTCGGCCATGGTCCGCATGCACGCGCGCGTGCGCTCGACTTCGAGAAGCCGGGCCAGATGCTCGGTGGCGCAGCGGGTGTACAGGCCGATGAGGTGGCGCTGGCGCTCGGACGGCTCGGCGGGCTCGTCGTACAGCCAGACGGCGGCGCCGAGACCTCCGGCGCCGTCCGTGGACAGCGGCAGGGCGTAACTGGCGGCGAAGCCGAGGCGGGCCGCCACCTCGCGGTGCCGGGGATCGAGGCCGTCCTCGGAGAGCAGGTCGGGCTGGGCGATCTCACCGTCCCCGCCGGGCAGCCCGTCGAGGATCCTGCCGTACGACATCGCGCTGCGCGGCACCGTCTCGATGTGCCCGAGGTCGGCGCGGGCGAGGCCGAGGCCGATGGTCGTGTCGGGGCCCAGTCCGTCCGCGGGCTCCAGGACGACGAGCCCGCGCCGGGCGCCGACGAGGGCGGAGCCGGCGCGCAGCAGTTCCTCCAGGGCGTCGGCGAGGGTGGCCGTGCGGGCCAGGCGTTCGGTCAGTTCGTGGAGGGTCGTGAGGTCCGAGACCCAGCCGGCCAGGCGGTCCTGGAGCAGGGCGCCGGGTGCGCTCGGCGGGGTGACCGCTGAGGCCCCCGAGGTCGCGGGCGCGGGCGCGACAGTGTGTGCGGGCGATGGAACCGTCGAATCGATTCCGGCCACTTTCGGAGGGTGAGGAGCGTTCATGGCGTCCGGCTTTCCGACCGGTGCGTATTGCTCAAAAGCATCGCAAACCCCCATGTCATTCTGCGCCGCTAGCAGTGTCTCCACATGTACACGCACTCGTAAGGGGATGTCCAGCATTGTCCTGCTGGGATTCCTGGTGTCCGGGGGCAACCAGAGCACTCCTCGTAGACCTCTTGCGCAAAGACAAAGTTGGCTTAAAACTGCCTCAGGGAACGGGCTATTGGGGTCGACTGGTTTCGCTCCACGGAGCGTCACAGCGGTCGTGATGGGTACGTACTCGGTGAAGGCCAGGGGTGGTTGACGACCACCCGGAACCTGGTGACGGACCCGGGCGTCTTAGCCACTGACGATCGTGCCCCATCCTCCCGTGGCGGAGGCGAAGAGAAATACGCGCGACGGCAAAACGCCAGACTTCGCCACCCCACGCCACGCCCATGCTTTTGGTAGACGCAGTATGGACGAGGCTGCCGCGGAAGCAGCCAACGCTCGGCCCATAGGGGTTTCCCTTGCTCGCGGCAAGGGTGTGATGCGCCAACAGGTACGCACAGTGAAGTGATCGACACATGGTGTGATGTGGTCCACGGTGTTGCCAGCGGTGCAACGGAAAGGAACGAGCGCTCATGCGCGAGATCCTCGGAAGGCGACGCAGGCTCCTGCGCGGTGACGGGAAGTCTGAGCTGATCAGCGCGGCCCTGACCTTCGCGACGGAATGGCAGTGGCCCGTACTCCCGGGAGTGACGACGCACCCGCAGGGACATTCCCGCTGCGGCTGCCCCGACCCCGACTGCACGGTCCCCGGTGCCCACCCCTTCGACCCCGGTCTCCTCGCGGCGACCACCGACGCGCGCATGGTGCGCTGGTGGTGGGGCAACCGGCCCGCGGCGCCGATCATCCTCGCCACCGGAGGCAAGGCACCCTGCGCGGTCAGCCTCCCCGCCCTGCCGGCCGCGCACGCGCTGACCGCACTCGACCGCATGGGCATGCGCCTCGGCCCGGTCGTCGCCTCACCCGCACGCTGGGCGATCCTGGTCAAGCCGTACTCCATGGAGCAGCTGGGCGAACTGCTCTACGCCAAGGACTTCGTCCCCGGCTCACTGCGCTTCCACGGCGAGGGCGGCTATCTCGCACTGCCCCCCTCCGAGACGGGTCAGGGCCCGATCAGCTGGCAGCGCGCCCCGCTGCCCGGCTCGGCCTCCCCGTGGGTGCCCGATGTGGAGGCCGTCGTCGACGCCGTGGTCGAGGCCCTCACTCGTACGGGTGTGAGCGCCCCCGAGTTGTAGGGGTGTCCGGCGCGCGCGGAACGGCGCACGCCCGTGCGGTCGTTATCTTCCGGATATGCCGCGTCATTCCAGGGGAAACAGGGCACCGTCGTCACATCGCCGCGGGCCGAACCAGCGAAGAGTCCGACTGATCGCCCTCGCGTCCGTCGCGGCGGCCGCGATCGCGCTGCCGCTCGCCTGGGCCGCCGCCGGTCAGGTCGCCGAGGCGGGCCGCGCCGCCGTGGGCGCGCCCGAGCGCGACACCGTACGGTCCTCCCCGCCCGCCCCGAAGGACGGCGCCGGACGTGCGCATCCGAACGGCGACGCCAAAGCGCCCTCGGCCACGCCCACCGACTCCCCGGTACTGCTGGACCTCGGCCTCTCGACGGCCGTGCGCTGCGGTCCCGAACTCACCTCGCCCGAGGGCGTCGAGGCGCAGACCTGTGTCCTCACCCAGGGCGAGGACACCTGGGCGCGCACCTACTTCCGCAACGCCACCGGCGGCGCGCTGGACTCCGTACTGAGCCTCATGGGGCCCGGGGGGCGCACGATGCAGATGCGCTGCGAGGTGAGCGCCGAGGACGAACCGAGGACGTGCGAGACGCCACGGCAGCGCACGCGCGCGGGACTGGACGCCTACACGGCGGTCACGGAATTCGCCGAGCGGGCCGGTGGAGGTGCGCTGCTGCTTCGTTCCGCCAGCAACTCCGCACCCGGCAAATCCGGGGCGCCCACGGACGGTTGACGGTCGGCGTCATTCCGTAAAGGGCCGCGGACATGGAAAGACCCGGTTGCTGGCGACGGGGGATGCACCAGCAACCGGGCTAATGGAACGGTAACAAGAGATCGGCGGTTCGCAAATTCGATCCGGGCTTTCAAGTCACGGATTCCCTTGCTCCGCAGGGGAGTTGTGATCCGATTCACCCCTCCCGTGCGGCCCGGTCCGGCTGAACGGCCGTTCAGCCGGACCCGATCTTCGCCACGTGTGTCAGCTGAGCGTGACCTGCCGGTTGGTCAGACCGCCCCGCGCGCGACGCTCGTCCGGCGTGAGCGGCGCGTCCGTGGCCAGGGCCGCGGCGAGGCGCTCGGTGAACTCGGCCGCCGGCTTCTCCACGTCCTCGGCGCCGACGCCGCTCGGCAGGTCCCAGACCGGCACGGTCAGGCCGTGAGCACGGAAGGAACCCACCAGCCGGGTGCCCTCGCCGAGGTTCGACCGGCCCGCCGCGTGCAGCCGCGCGAGGGCGTCCAGAAGCTGCTCCTCGGGGTGCGGCATGACCCAGCGCAGGTGGTTCTTGTCCGGCGTCTCGCACCAGTAGGCGGCGTCCACACCGGTGAGCTTCACGGTCGGGATGGCCGCGGCGTTCGCCCGCTCCAGGGAGGCGGCCACCTCCGGAGTGGCGTTCTCCGCGTCCGGGACCCAGAACTCGAAGCCCGAGTGCACAACTGGCTCGAACGCGCCTTCGGGGTCGAGCAGATCCTGGAGCCGGGGACCGTCCGCCGGGGCGCGGCGGCCCTGGACCGGGGTGCCGGGCTGGGCGGCGAGAGCCTGCTGGAGGGTGTCGGCGAGGTCGCGGCTGATGTCGCCCGACGCCGTGTCGTTCTGAAGGCCGAGCAGCACCGAGCCGTCGTCGCGGCGCAGGGCCGGCCAGGCCATCGGCAGCACCGTGGCCAGGGTGACGGACGGGACGCCTTCCGGCAGGCCGCCCTTCAGGGGCAGTTCGACGGTGGCGGCCGGCACCAGCTCGCGCAGGGCCACCCAGTCGCACTCGCCGGGGAGTCCCTCGAAGGGGCGCTGCACCAGCTCGGTCACCGCGTGCGCGGCGGCCCGGCCGTGACAGGCCTTGTAACGCCGGCCGCTGCCGCAGGGGCAGGGCTCGCGCGCGCCGACCACCGGGATCTCTGCGTCGCTGAGCTGCGGGCGCTTGGCCTTGGTCTGGACTCGCTTCTTGGCCATCGTGGGTGTCTCCCGGTTACGGCTCGTCTGGTACGGGCGCGAGCCTAGCCGTTCACGCCATGGCCGACGGGAGGCTGTGGACAACGCAGCGGGTCGTGCCGGGAGTCTGTGGACAAAGCGCCGTCGCCGCGCGCCGGGAGCGTGGCCGGAACGCCCCGTCGTCAGCCGAGCTCGTCGAAGGCCTCCGCGAAGCCGAGGCCGGGTATCGCACGTACCGGCGGGGCCGCGACGCGCGTAGCGAAGTCGTCCCGGCGGTGCCCGGTATCGGGATCGTGCACGCCGTCGTGGACCACGACCCAGACCGTGACCTCGCCCCGGGCGTCGTCGCGGACACCCCAGTCGTCGGCGAGGGCGGTGATGATGTTCAGCCCGCGGCCGCCGTGTGCGGTGACCGAGGGCGTGGCCGGAGCGGGGCGAGTGGGTCCGCCGCCGTCCGTCACCTCCACTGTGAGCCTGCCGCCGGAGTCCACACGCCATGCGGCCCGGACATCGCCATCCCCGGACAGTGCGTCACCGAGCGGTCGGCCGTGCTTGCACGCGTTGCTCAAGAGTTCGGAAAGAATGAGTACGGCATCGTCGATGACCGATTCCGCGACCCCGCCCGTACGCAACTGATTGCGCATCCGGTGTCTCGCTTCCCCCACGCCCGCCGGACCATGGGGTACGGCCATGCTCGACGACGTGGGCACCTCCTGTGCCACCACCAACGCCACCCCCGAGACCTCCTTTGCCCCACGCCACGGTGTGGATGCCCCATTGGCCTGTACCGGAAACCGGCCAATCGACGTCCGGCGACGCATTCAGAACGATCGAATACGGACCGAACGCGCCGGAGCACTCCCTGTAATCGGGATGGCTGGAATTCTTCGGTGTGGCTTGGAGTGGAGGATGGGGTTGGAGGGGTGGCGGGGTCAAGAGGTTGTACAGGGATTGAAGGGGATATAGGGGTTTCCCGGTGCCGTGACACCGTTCCGCGTGCCCGCGCGGGTCAGCGGCCGAGCTGGCGCAGCACCGCGCGGGGGCGGTTGGTGATGATGGCGTCGACCCCGAGCTCGACACAGAGGTCGACGTCCTCGGGCTCGTTCACGGTCCAGACGTGCACCTGGTGGCCGGCCTGCTTCAGGCGCTCCACGTAGGCCGGGTGGCTGCGCACGATCCGGATCGAGGGTCCGGCGATGTCGACCCCCGCGGGCAGCCGCCCGTCGCGCAGCCTCGGCGAGACGAACTGCATCAGGGAGACCGTCGGCAGGTGCGGGGAGGCGGCACGCACGCGATGCAGCGAGCGCGCCGAGAAGCTCATGATCCGCACCGGGGACTCGGCCGCCGAGAGCGGAGCATCGAGGCCGAAACGCTTCAGCAGAAGCAGCAGCCGCTCCTCGACCTGCCCTGCCCACCGCGTCGGATGCTTGGTCTCGATCGCCATCTCCACGCGCCGGCCCGCGTCGGCGACGAGCTCCAGCAGTCGCTCCAGGGTCAGTACGGAGGTGTCCTCGGGGTCCTCGGGCCGGAACTCCCAGTCGGGCTCCTCGGCTCGGTTCTTCCAGGAGTCCCGGTTCTTGCGCGACCCGAAGTCGAGGGCGGCGAGCTCGGCGAGCTCCAGCGCCGAGACCGCGCCGCGGCCGTTGGACGTACGGTTGACGCGGCGGTCGTGCACACAGACGAGATGGCCGTCCGCGGTGAGGCGTACGTCGCACTCGAGGGCGTCCGCACCGTCCTCGATCGCCTTCTTGTACGCGGCCAGGGTGTGCTCGGGAGCGTCCTCGGAGGCTCCGCGATGGGCGACGACTTGGATCTGGTGCTGCCGTGCGTGGGTCACCGCGTCATGGTGCCACCGCACCGGGGTAGTCGTGCGACCGGAGCAGTTTCCGGAGCGCTGGGATTGCGCCCGTTTAGTCGCTGATGACCTATATAAAGAGTGGCCGCGGACGCACAGGCACCGCTTATGGTGCTCTGACGGCCCGTGGGAAAAGCTGACCGCATACAAAAAGACATGCACAGCTGAAGCGCACCGGCCATGAACAAGCGTGAACGGGCGTGACCGAGTGCGACCGACAACACCAGCCGTGGATCTATAGGAGAGAAGCTGTGAGCACCGAGAACGAGGGCGCCGCGGTCCCCCCGGCCCCGTCCGCACCCCCCGTGCCGGCGGATGCTCCTGCTGCTCCGGCATCCCAGGAGCACCCGGCTCCGCGCGCCGACGCCGAGCCCACGGCTCCGCTCCCGCCCGTGCCGAACACCACCCCTGCGAGCTCGAACGGCACACAGCCGTACGGCTCGGATCCGTACGCCGCGCAGGCCGCCGCCAACGGGGCGCAGCCGCCGGCCGACGGATCCCAGTCGCCGGCCACCCCTTACGGGGGTGCCTCCCAGGGATCGGCGCCCGACGCCTCCTGGCCGCCCCCGCCGCCGCCCGGCACGTCGCCGTACGGTGCCGGTGGTGCCGGTGGTGCCGGTGGTGAGGGTGGTGCGAGCGGTGCCGGTGGTGCCGGTGGGGGCTCCGCCTGGGGTGCCACCTACCAGCAACCGGCGCCGAAGCGCGGACGTGGTGGTCTGCTCACCGCGGTCCTCATCGCCGCGCTGGTCGCGGGCGGTCTGGGCGGCGGCCTCGGCTACACCCTGGCCAAGAACGACGACAACACCTCCTCGACCACCGTCTCGGCCTCCGACAGCGGCGGCTCGGTCAAGCGTGACCCGGGCACCGTCGCGGGCGTGGCCGCCAAGGCGCTGCCCAGCACCGTCACCATCCAGGCCGAGAGCAGCGCCGGCGAGGGCGGCACCGGCACCGGCTTCGTCTTCGACACCGAGGGCCACATCGTCACCAACAACCACGTGGTGGCCGACGCGGTCGACGGCGGCAAGCTCACGGCGACGTTCCCGAACGGCAAGAGGTACGACGCCGAGGTCGTCGGCCACGCCCAGGGCTACGACGTGGCCGTCATCAAGCTCAAGAGCGCCCCGTCGGACCTCAAGCCGCTCACGCTCGGCAACTCCGACAAGGTCGCCGTCGGCGACTCGACGATCGCCATCGGCGCCCCCTTCGGCCTGTCCAACACGGTCACCACGGGCATCATCAGCGCCAAGAACCGCCCGGTGGCCTCCAGCGACGGCACCGGCAGCAACGCTTCCTACATGAGCGCCCTGCAGACGGACGCCTCGATCAACCCCGGCAACTCCGGCGGCCCGCTGCTGGACGCGCAGGGCAACGTCATCGGCATCAACTCCGCGATCCAGTCCGCCGCCAACGGCATGGGCGGCACCAGCCAGTCCGGCTCGATCGGCCTCGGCTTCGCGATCCCGATCAACCAGGCCAAGTACGTCGCCCAGCAGCTGATCAAGACGGGCAAGCCGGTGTACGCCAAGATCGGTGCCTCCGTCTCCCTGGAGGACACCGGCGACGGCGCCAAGATCACCGAGCAGGGCGCCAGCGGCTCGGACGCGGTCGAGGCGGGCGGCCCCGCCGCCAAGGCGGGTCTCAAGCCGGGCGACGTCATCACCAAGCTCGACGACTCGGTGATCGACTCCGGCCCCACCCTGATCGGCGAGATCTGGACCCACCAGCCCGGCGACAAGGTCACGATCACCTACGAGCGTGACGGCAAGACCCACACCGTCGACCTGACCCTGGGCTCGCGCACCGGCGACAGCTGACGGTCTGCGGCCGGGCGCGCCTGAGCTGACGCGACGACGACGCGCGCGTGGGCTGACGCGACGGGCACGCGCGCGTGGGCGGGCTTTCGACGAGAGCCGCGCCCGCGAGCGGGTCCCGGATACGCGGGTGCTAGGTGCTAGGTGCTAGGTGCTGGCGTCGGGTGCCGCGTGGCGGGTGGCGGGTGCCGCATGCCGCGTGGCGGGTGGCGCGTGCCGCGTGGCGGGTGGCGCGTGCCGCGTGGCGGGTGCCAGGGGCGGGTGCCGCGTGCCCTGGGCGCGTGCCGTGCCCGCGCATGTGCTGACCATGTCCATGCACCCTTATGGACTATCGTGCGTTCTCGACCTGGACCGTTCGCTAGTGGGAAGCAGTGCGCGAACGGGAGACGGATGAGGGGGCGGTCTCGCGGTGTCCGATCTTGGGCGGCTCGTCGCCGACCGGTATCTGCTGGTGGAGCGGGTGGGCAGCGGCGGTATGGGCACCGTGTGGCGGGCCGAGGACCGGCTGCTGGGCCGTCATGTCGCCGTGAAGAAGCTGCACATCCCACCGCACCTTCAGGACGACGAGGTGCGGACCCTCTACGAGCGCACCCGCCGCGAGGCCCGCAGCGCCGCCCGGATCGCCCACCCCAACGTGATCGTGGTGCACGACGTGCTCGACGACGAGGGTCTGCCGTGCATCGTCATGGAGTACATACCCTCGCTCACCCTCAGCGACGTCCTGAAGCAGCGCGGCCCCCTGCCGCCCGCCGAGGCGGCCCGGATCGGCCGCGCCATGGCCTCCGCCCTGCGTGCCGCCCATGAGGCCGGTGTCCTGCACCGGGACGTCAAACCCGGCAACGTCCTCCTCGGCGACGGCGGACGCATCGTCCTCACCGACTTCGGCATCGCCATGGAGTCCGGGACGTCCTCGCTGACCAAGCCGGGCGAACTGATCGGCTCCATCCGCTACCTGGCGCCCGAACGGCTCAGGGGCGCGCACCCCGAGACGGGCCCCGCCAGCGACCTCTGGGCCCTCGGCGCAACCCTCTACCAGGCGGTCGAGGGACGGGACCCCTTCCGCCGGGCCACCGCGATCGAGACCGCGTACGCCATCGCCACCGACCCCTACGATCCTCCGCGCGGCGCCGGTGAGCTGGCCCCGGTGATCGAGGGGCTGCTGGTCAAGGAGCCGGGGCGGCGGATGGATGTGCATGAGGTCGAGCGGCGCCTGGCGGACGTGACCGACGGGCGGGTGGGCGGCGTCGAGTCGGCGGGGCGGGGGGAGCCGGCCGGTCGGCAGGACGGGGTGGGTCGGAGCGAGGGGGCGGGTCGGCGCGAGGGGGCCGATGAGCCGACGTTCCGTGAGCGCACTCGCACCGAGCCGACGCAGCACATGACAGGCGGCGCAGACGCTGCATCCACCGATCGGCCGGTTCGAACGGAGCGAACCGGCGAGTCGGACAGGGGCAAGCGTCGTCGCATCGTGCTGTGGTCGGTCCTGGCGGTGACGCTCGTCGTGTGTCTGGCGGGCGGGACGCTGTGGTGGCTGAAGGGCAAAGGCGCCGAAGGTTCCTCCGACCACGGCTCCGGCGCCGACAGGCCCACTTCGTCGGCGAGCGCACCGAGTTCGGGCCCCACCACACCCCCGCCGGTGCCCACCGGCTACCACCTGGAGGACGTGGGCAGCGGCCTGTCCGTGCCCGTGCCGGACGGCTGGGTGCCCAAGACGCTGCCCGGCGGCGAGCTCGCGTACCTCGACCCGACCGGCCTGGTGGGGCTCCGGGTCAACGTCGTCGAGTTCGCGGGCACCGATCCCGTCCAGCACTGGCGGGAGACGGAGGAGGAGCAGACCCGTCGCGACAACCCCGGCTACGAGCGGGTGCGGATGGCGTCGACGACCTTCCGCGGGCGGCCGGCCGGGTACTGGGAGTTCACCTTCGACGGCACGGCGCGCAAGTTCCGGGCGGCGGAACTGGCCTTCGCGAGCGACGACGGCACGCAGTACGTGATCTACCTGTCCGCGCCGAACGCACAGTGGCACGAGTACCGGCCGGTCTTCGAGAACGCGACGAACGGCGCCCGCGTGAGCCCGGAAAAGCCCTGACACGGCGTCGAGCGGCCGGCCCGGTCCCGGCCGGCTTCAGTGCGCCTCTCTGCACCCCTGCCCCGACCGCTCCACGACCCCGCCCACCGCACCCTCACGGACCACGCACCCCGCGCACCGCACAAGGCCGGTACTCTGTACCCGCTCCGCCCCCGGCGGGCCGGAGCACAGGTGGGTTGCCCGAGCGGCCTAAGGGAACGGTCTTGAAAAACGTGAGGCCGCCAAAGCGTTCTCGTGGGCCAGGATCCCGCCCGATCCGCAGGTCAAAAACACGCTGGTCAGAAGAGGCGGCTTTCACTGAGCGGCCCCCTTCCGCGTGGGACTGTCTCACCTCGATCCCGCACTGTCGCGGTGTAGATCAGTGCGTGTGGACCAGGCGTGGACCACGATCCACCATGGCGTGCCATGGGGATCAGGGCGTGACGGTGTCTGCTACTGCGGCCTCAGCGAAGGTGCTGTAGTCGGTAGTCCTGCTGATCAGGACTAGTTCCATGTCGCCAGCGGTGAAACGATCAGTGTAGTAGCGGCCGGCAAGCGCCCGAGGGGTCCTGCCTGCCAGACTCAACCGACAGGCACCGGTGTGTCGAGGACTGCGCTGCTGGTGGGCAACCTGGGGGATGTTCTCGTAGAGAAAGTGCAGTTCAGAGACACCTGATCCGTCGGTCTTGTCGATGGTCGCGTTGCTGGAGCGGGAACCGCTCTCTGCAGTGCGCAGGGTGGCGTGCAGGCTCCAGTAGGACTGCTCAACAGTGACATAGGCCCGGATGGGGCCCCGGTTGCCGCCGTCGGGGATGTGGCTTTCGGCGCTTGGGGTGAGCGTCGTGCGCCAAGTGCCATCGAGGCGCGGATGCCCGGTGGCCCTGTGGATACCGGGCCAACGCCAGGCCCACTTGTCGAAGACCAGAACCAGGTAGCCCAGGACCGCAGGTACGTAAGCGAAGGCGTACTTCAGGTCTTGGTCAGGGCGTAGGCCCAGTAGATAGAGCAGGACGCAGTAGACGGTGGAGGCAGCTGTTGCGCCCCCGCGTATGAACCCGGCTGGTGAAGTCATCGACGGTCAACCGTAGTTGAGGTAGTGCCATGCCGCAGTGAGGAGTCGACGGCCGTCGTCCGTCTTCCATTTCTGGCCGCTCTGGAAGAGCTTCTTGATCTCGTTCGGTTCGACCAGCGCGTCCGGGTTTCCCCACCAGAAGCTGAATTGTTGGCGCAGGTGGGCCAGGGCTCCCTCGAAGGCTGTGTCGAGGGAACCACGTGTGAGTACCGAGTCCGGGACGTTGTAGATCAAACACTCTATGAAGTAGGACGGGAGGTCCTCGATCTTGCCGAGCCGCACCAGATCGTTCTCGATCGCCTTCAGTGCGCGGACAGCGAACTTGTAACGGTGACCAGTGCGCTTGTTCTTCTCTCTACCGTTGATCAGCTGCTGGTGGGACCAGTTGACGATGTGGTTGCCGTCTCTCGTGAAGACGACTGTGCCCTGGGCTGCGGGATGGCCCCAGCCGGCCTGGCGAACGTACGTGAAGCACGGGACCACGTCTGTGCTGGGACGGCTGCCGGGAACATCCGGCACATAGAAGGCGACGTTGTGTGTTGCGTCCACAGCGCTGGAGACCCCCTTCAGCGCTACCGCAAGCTCCTGCCGGAATGCTTCAGGAGTCCAGGGACCCTTGTAACTGTTGGGGGGCAGCGCCAGCTCCCAAAAGCCCATCCCGCTCGCTGAGGAGCCCTGGTAGGCGCGCTGGGTGAACTCCACTTTGATGTCGACGTCGCTGTCGCTACTCACGTTCGTGTTGTTCGCCCAGGAGCCCTTCGCCTCGACGTTAAGCCCGAGGCCAGCGAACTGGGGATGTTGACGCACCGCGCGGGTGACCATGCGAAGTGCGCGCTCGAGGCGCTGCTCCTCCGTCACGCTCGGCGGGTTCTTCCAACGCGCTAGCTTGGCGATTCGTTCCTCAGGCGAGAGTTGCATGTCCCCCTCCTCCAGTACTGGGAGTTGGACCTGGCGCACATAAGCTTCCTGGCCCGCGCGCAGGCTACGCCCAAGGACTGACAATCGGGCCGAGATGGGCAACAAGCGCCCCGTGGGGCGTGGGCCCTCCCTGATCCTGTCTCGGCCCAGATCCCTCGCGGGCAGCACGACGTCAAGCGTCGTTGTTGCTCGATGTAGGTGCGGCACTCAGGCATGTTGCGACCGCCTAGTTCTTGCAGATCGGCGGAGAATTCCTCCTGCAAGAGACACACTCTCGAACGTGACGGGCCTGCTAGTTGCTGCGGCGCAGCAGCAGAGCAATGGGTCTCTTCCTGCGGCTGCTGTCGTGGCGGCGTGCGCCCTGACTTTTCCGTAGCGTCCTTCTGGTGGCTTAAGAAGCCGTCTCTCAACCGATCTTGGACCATGCAGATCGAACGGAGTTCCTGGTCGGGTGATCTTCCGACGGTAGGCGCATGAAGGCGGGGCCTCCTGTAGCTCGGGGGTGCGATCCCATTCCGAGCGGTTCCCGGAGGCCCTGTTGTCGTTTTTGTATGCGTCCATGCCCCGCCCCCTTCAACTCGCCTGCACGGTCGTGTGATTGCCTCGCGCGCGTGTACGGCAACGCGGCCGATCATCCCGATCGGGTGCGCCGGTATCCGTCGGGCATGACGGACGCGGAGTGGGCGGCCATCCGGCCAATGCTGCCGGTGCCGGCCTGGCTTCAGGGACGAGGCGGGCAGTGAAGCGGTGGGCAATTCTCAAATGTCCTGGGAGGCGGTCGTTCTCCCGCGGGGCAGCACCGCGGTCATCGCGGAGCCCAACGACCAGATCGCCAACCGGTAGCGGCGCGGCCGTTTCGGTGGAAAGCCACCGAACTACGACCGCGCCGCATTCCGCGACCGCAATCAGGTCGAGCGTGTTTTCAGCAGGCGCAGGCATGGGCGAGGATTGGCGACCCGCTTCGACAAGCTGGGCAGCCACTTCCAGGCCACACCCGACGTGGTCGAGACCCCGGACTGGCTGCGCGCGATCCCCGACGGCCAGTCTTGACATGGCAGGACCTGGCGGAGCGGCGCCGAGTGGTTGGCACGGCGGCAGGCCGGTCGTTTACGGGGTCAGGTTGGCGGCCTGGAACGCAGCTTCTGCCTGGTTGCGCTGGTTGAGCGCGCCGTAGTAGTTGGGGTGGACGAAGGTGCATGCCTCGCCCTTGGGGAGCCCCGCGGGTACCAGTTCGCGGGCCGGGCACTGGTACTGCGCCGGGTCGGCGGGCTTGTCCACGCCGGGCGGCATGACCAGATTCGAGAAGACGCCGTACATCCAGCGGTTGGAGCCGGTGGCGCAGACGCCGTGCCCTTCACTCGATGTGTAGGTGTCGACGTACGTGGCCTGGTTGTCGCCGGCCGTATCTGAGATCCGTTGGTTCAGCTGCTGCTGCAGGGAGTTGAGGTACGGTGCGTCGTTGGTCAGCCGGACCGTGCCGAGCTGGTGGAAGTTGCCGTACGAGCAGCCGTACACGGAAGGCGCGATGGCGGGGTACCCGAGCAGGAACACCTTCGCCTCAGGAGCCCGGGAATGGATGTCCGCCACAGTGGCCTGCAGGCCATCCTCGAGGATCTGCCAGCGCTCGTTGAGCCAGTGCTGCCCTTCCTCGGACTCGTAGTAGGTCTTGCAGTACTTGACAGGCAGCGTCTGCTCGGCACCGACAGCGAGGCAGTTGTTCAGGATTTCCCCGAAGCCGAAGTCGTTGCCGCCGATGCCGACAGTGACGATGTCGGTATTGGCGTCGACCGCGTCGATCTGCGGCGGCTTGGTGACCCAGCCGCCATGGTCTTTGCCGTCGATAGGTGGGCCGAAGAGCAGGTCAGCCGGCTGGGGCC
>NZ_JBYIVZ010000047.1:0-77328 GCF_057710365.1 Streptomyces sp. bgisy027 | reverse complement strand
CAGCGAGTGTCGGCCGGTCGATGATGGACGCCGGTCCGCCCTGGCGGCGAACCGGCCTTCCCTGCCCCGCTCCGCAGGCGCTGGACTGCCGCGCGCTGACGCTTGATGTCGGCCTCCTGAGCGGCCAGGGTTTCCTCCAGCAGCCCCAGGACGTCCTCAACGTCCCGGGCTTCGTCGATGGCGGCTCGCATGTCGTCCAGGCTGATGCCGACCTCGGACATCTTGCGGATCCACAGCAGGCGGATCATGTCGTCGTAGCCGTAGCGGCGACGTCCGTCTCCGCCTCGCTCGGGCTCCGGCAACAGACCGATCTGGTGGTAGTGAGGAATGGCGCGAGGGGTGGTTCCGGCGAAGGCGGCGGCATCGCCGATCTTGACCTCGCGGGGTGGCGTGGCGGAGGGGTACATCGCAGACAGGGCCCTTCGTGCTGTGGTGCCCTCGACAACACCACATGCCGCTACGGCATGTGCAACTACCCACCACCCGGACCCTGACGGGCTGCCGGGCAGTCCCTCGCCATCGGTGTCCCGTCCCAGGACAGGCCCGGAACGGGTGGAGAGATCCATCGAGCATTCGGTTTCATCGAGGGCTGGTACAACTTGCACCGGCTTCACACCAGCCTCGGCTACCGCAGTCCCGCCGAATACGAGACCGCACTCGCAGCCTGACCACCACACCGATGGTGTCCGCCAAAGCGGAACAAGCTCAAGTTGGCCCGGGGCCTGACCGGCGAACAACTCGCCGGGCGCGCCAACACCGACAGCATCGCCGTCCGCTCCGGCGACCACGCCGGCCTGGGCTTCGCGGTGGCCTACGGGCACTGGCCGTCCGTGCTCGGGCCCGCGTACCACGACGGGACATCCCGGGACGGAGTTCACGCCTTCGAGCGCGACTACGAGCAGCAGACCCCGAAAGTCCGCCACCCTCATTCGCCTACTTCCACGACGACCAGTATGTGTGCGGCTTCGACATGTACATACACACCTGGTCGCACGAGATCACCGGCCCCGGCGCCGACCTCATCCGCACTGGCCTATCGCGGCCGGAATCCCGGAGGAGAGGAGAAGGGACACGGCGCACCGTGCCTCTCTCGCCGTGCTGGAGCAGCGCTTTCGAACTGGCGCTACCGCGTGACCTCATCCTCGGGACATCGCTGCCCACTGTACTCGTCAGAGACCAGCAGCCGCGATGAGCCGCCCCCGCCCGCGACCGCCGACGGCCCTCAGCACTCCCGTTGCTACAAGATCGCCCATGGAGATGTAGGCCGGCCCGGTGGTGACCGCGACGGCAACCGACAGAAGCCAGAAGCCGCGCAGACCTGTTCGATGCCCTCGCCCGTGCGGATGGACCGCTTCATCGCCTGCCCGCTGAGCAGGACGTGACGCTTGTTCTTCACCGCATGAGCCCAGCCGCACAGTCCCACGGCGAATCCACCCCTCATCGCCGCCACAGGACCGGGCGCCGCACCCCGCGGCACGCGTGCGGGAACGGCCGGTCACGTCAGGCTGGACGGGACGATCCCGTAGCGGCGCATCTTGCGGTACATGGTGGCGCGGGAGATCCCGAGATCCTGCGCGGTCCGCTGGACATTGGAGTTGCGGTCCATCAACCCGCGCAGAATGGCGTCGCGTTCCAGCGCCTCGATGGTGGTCAGGACCTTGTTCGACGACACCCGGCACTCCGGCGGCAGGTCCTCGGCGTTGATCACCGAGCCCGAGGCCCGCCGTGCCAGCCCCCGGATCACCGACTCCAGTTGCCGGACGTTCTCGGGCCAGGGGCAGCGCTGCAGCATGGTCAGCGCATGCGTGGAGAACCTGCTGTCTCCGCTCGGCCGGTACTTGCGCAGGAAGAACCGTGCCAGGTGTTCGGTGTCCCCGTAGCGATGGCGCAGCGCCGGCACCTCTCCCGAGGTGCGGCAGATCCGGTCGAGCTCGTCGTCGGTGCTGACCATCGACGGCTGACTGGTCATGACCAGCTGCGCGGTCGCGCTGCCGTCCCTCCGCGCCAGCACATTCGTCAACCGCTGCCGCAGTTCGTCGCCCAGCAGGTGCACATCACTCAGCAGGAGAACGTTGGACGGCACACCGAGCAGCTCACCGATGTCGTGGAGCCAGCGCTCGATGACGGCGGGTGCATCCGAGGGCGGCGCTTCGCGCACCTCCAGCCGACGTCCGGTGCCATGGACCCGGTGCAGGGCTTCGACCAGTGTCCTCTTGCCGACGCCGGCCTCGCCCGTGAGATGCAGCCATGTCCCGGCGACGAACGCCGTTTCGCTGTCGGCGACCGCGCGCAGCCAGGGCGGGGACGAGCCCACCAGTCCCAGGCTGGAGCGGGCTGGCGGCGCGGAAACTGCGGGTGTGGGTTGGGCCCGTCCGATCAGCCGGACCCTGAAGACGGCACCCGCGTCGCTGTCCTCGCGCCGGCAGCGACTGACCCTGAGTTCGGCGACCCGTCCCGAGGGCAGGGCGATGCTGCGGGTCCCCTCCAGCCGGGGGTGTTCGGCGATCTCACGGGCGTGGTCGAGCAGCGCGTACTGATCGGGCCCGGTCACGGCGGCGCTGAGCTGCTCGTTCATCATCACGACATCACGGTTGAGTGCCAGCACGGGTCCCGGGCGCGCCGAGGAGCACGCCTCCATGTAGTCGTGGAAGAGCGCGCGTTCGCGCCGCGAGGTGATCGCCGCGATCTCGGCCTCGATCTGGGCCGCGACCGAGCGGGCGAAGGCCATCAGCATGCCGTCGGAGCCCTGACGGATGGTGGTGAGGTTGAACGCTCCCAGCAAGGTGCTCCGGGTGGGATGCAGGATCGGCACCGCCGCGCAGTGGAACTCCCGCAGCTCTTCGACGTAGTGCTGCCTTCCGGCGATGACCACCGGGCGGCCGCTGGCCAGTGCGGTCCCGATGCCGTTCGTGCCGACGTAGCGCTCGGCGAAGACGTGGCCCGGGGCCAGACGCACGCGGTTGAGGTGCGTCGTCAGACCCTCGTGGGACACCTTCCGCGACAGCACTACGCCGTTGCGGTCTGTGATGATCGTGGAGACCGGGTCGTCGGCGAGCTGCTCGTGCAGTCTGTCCAGGATGGGCAGCGCCGCCCTGGCCAGCGGGCTGTCCAGATTGGGGTTGTCCAGGTAGGGAGCGTCCAGGCTGCCGGACTTCACCTTGTACTCGATCGAGCGTTGCCACGAGGCGACCACCAGTGGCCGGGCGCTCGGGTCGTTGGTGGCCTCCAGGTAGAGCTCTCTGGCTGCTTTCAGTGAGTTCCCGGGTTGGTGTCGGGGCATTTAACTCTCCCGTACGGCGCGCGTCACATTCCTCGGTGCAGTGATTGGAGCAGCCCGGCGGCATCGCGCCTACGGCGTGTATCACATTGAGACATTCGCGGACGGATTCTGAGACATCGACCGGCGAACGACGGCCTGTGTAATCGGCGCACCCCCCAAAACGCCGACTCGCAGGGAGCCGCCTTGAAAGCCGTGCAGGTCATCGAATACGACAAGCCGCCCGTGCTCGTGGACGTGCCGGATCCCCGGATCACCGGTCCGCTGGATGTGATCGTGAAGATCGGAGGCGCCGGGGTCTGCCGGACCGATCTACACATCCTCGAAGGACAGTGGAAGGAGAAGAGCGGGGTCGCCCTTCCGTACACGATCGGTCACGAGAACGCCGGCTGGGTCGCGGAGGTCGGGGAGGCCGTCACCAACGTCGACGTGGGCGACCCGGTCATCGTGCACCCGCTGGTGACCTGCGGACTGTGCCGCGCCTGCCGGGCCGGGTACGACGTGCACTGCATGAACTCGGCCTTCCCCGGCATCGACGCCGAAGGCGGCTACGCCGAGTACCTCAGGACCAGCGCCCGCTCGGTCGTGCCTCTCGCCCCGACTTTGGAGCCGGCCTCTGTGGCGGCCCTGGCCGACGCCGGGCTCACCGCTTACCACGCTGCCGCCAAGGCTGCCCGGGCACTGTGGCCCGGTGACAAGACCGTCGTCATCGGCGCCGGCGGCCTCGGGCACATCGGCATCCAGGTGCTGCGAGCCCTGTCGCCGGTCGAGATGATCGTCATCGACCGCAGCCCCGAGGCTCTCGCGCTGGCCAAGGAACTCGGCGCCGACCACACGCTCCTCGCGGACGGCAGCGAGGCCGACCGCGTACGGGACCTCACGGCGGGGCACGGGGCGGAGGCCGTTCTGGACTTCGTCGGTGAGGGCGGCGCCGTCGAGACGGGCGTGGCCTGCCTGCGCCGCAACGGCAACTACTACGTCATCGGCTACGGCGGCCACCTCCACGTGCCGACGATCGACGTCATCTCCACGGAGATCAACTTCATCGGCAATCTCGTGGGGTCCTACAACGACCTGTCCGAGCTGATGGTCCTGGCGGCCGGCGGCAAGGTCACCCTCCACACCCAGCGCTACCCCCTCGCCTCCTTCCGGCAGGCCCTTGACGACCTGCACGCCGGCGCCGTCCGCGGCCGAGCGATCTTGATCCCCTGACACCGCAGGAGAAGCCCCATGCGCAGCAGACCGTACAAGGGCCTGGTCGCCGTAGCGGCCGCAGCGGCCCTGACCACCACCGCGTGCACCGCCCAGAACGAAGCACAGCAAAGGCCCAAGGAGAAGAGCGCGCTCTTCAAGCCCGGCTCGGACATCAGCTACCAGAAGTACGGCAAGAACTACCCGGCGACGAAGGTCAAGGACGTCCCCGGCTCCTGCAGCTACGAGTCGATCAGCCGCAAGGACTACTCGGGGCAGACGCTGAAGATCATCAGCCATGCCGTCCCGGTCATCGGTGAGCCGACGCAACTGCATGCCAAGCAGTTCGAGGAGATCACCGGGGGGAAGGTCGAGGTGGTCAACGTCCCCTTCGGCGAGCTGCACCAGAAGATCCTCACGCCCCTCCAGGCGGGCCAGCCGGCGTACGACGTCATGTTCTACCCGTCCCTGTGGATCGGCGACATGGCCCCGTACCTGGCACCGGTGCCGGAGAAGTACCTCAACACCACCGGCATGCAGGACGTCACCGCGGCCTACATGGACGTGGCGACCTGGGACGGCAAGGTCATGCAGTACCCGGTGGACGGCGACCGGCACTACCTCAAGATCCGCGCCGATGTGCTGAAGGACCCCAAGTGGCAGGCACAGTACAAGGGGGCGACGGGCAAGGACCTGAAGGTCCCCACCACATGGACCGAATACCAGGACATAGCCGAGGCTTTCAGCGGCAAGGACTTCGACGGCGACGGCAAGAAGAACTACGGCAGCGCCGAGGTCACCAAGCGCGATGACCTGACGTTCTCCGCGTTCATCAGCCGGGCGGCGCCCTACGTGAAGAACCCGGACGTCAAGGGCGGTGTCTTCTTCGACGAAAAGACCATGAAGCCGCTCATCAACACACCCGGCTTCGTCCGCGCCCTGCAGGACATGGTCAAGGCCAAGTCCACCTGGGCACCCGGCGGCGCCAACTTCGGCCTGGGAGACGAGATCTTCTCCTTCGGAGGCGGCCAGACCCTGATGTCCTACTCCTGGGACGACGCCTTCATCCAAGCCCAGCAGCCGGACAGCAAAATCCGCAACACGGTTCAGGCGGCGCCGCTGCCGGGCTCCACCGAGGTCTACAACCGCACCACGAAGTCGTGGGACAAGAAGGCGAACCAGGCGGCCTACTTCACCTGGGGATGGACCTCCGCGGTGGCCAAGGCCTCCAGCCACCAGGAGATGGCCTTCGACTACCTGTGCTTCTTCAGCAACGAGGCCAACACCGCTCTCGACCTGACCATCGGACGTTTCGGCGTCAACCCCTACCGCATCTCCCACTTCGCCCCCGAGTTCTGGGAGAAGCAGGGCTGGGACAAGGACGTCGCCAAGGCGTACGTGGACACGCTCTCCGGCATGGAGGAGAACCCCAACCGGGTCTTCGACCTGCGTGTCCCCGGCGTCAACCAGTACATGTCCGCGCTGGCCAACGGAGTCGCGGCGGCGCTGGCGGGCCAGGATTCCCCGCAGCGCGCGCTGGACGGCGTGGCCGCGGAATGGGCCAAGATCACCGACCAGATCGGCAAGGACAAGGTCCGTAGCGCCTATCGCAACGTGGTCGCGCTCGAGGACGAGTCCTGATCCGAACGCAGGGCACCCCGGATGGCCGGACCGCACCGGCCGGCCACCCGGGGACCCCCGCTTCCTTCCGCAAGGAGACCCATGGACGGCCTGCGCCGGCACAAGAGCATGTTCCTGCTGCCGGGACTGCTCACGCTCTTCCTGATCATCATCTTCCCCCTTCTGTTCACCATCCGCGTCAGCTTCTCCGGCTGGAACGTCAGCAACCCTCAGATGGACTTCATCGGAGGCGCCAACTACACCGCGATGCTGGACGACAGCCGCTTCTGGACCTCCATCACCCGGCTGATCCTGCTCGCGGGCGGCACGGTCCTGATCCAGTACCTCATCGGCTTCGGCATGGCCCTGCTGGTCTGGCGCGAGGCACGCGGCCGCAGATTCTGGCGGGTGCTCTTCCTCGTCCCCATGATGACCACGCCCGTGGTGATGGCCGCCATCTGGCAGACGATCTTCCATGAGTCGCTGGGGCCGGTGAACGACCTCCTGGGGATGCTGGGCCTGACGAAGATTCCCTGGCTCACCGAGTCGGGGCCGGCCCTGTTCGCGCTGATGACCGTCGAGGTCTGGCAGTGGACCCCCTTCATGTTCCTGTTGCTGCTGGCCGGCCTGCTCAGCCTTCCCAAGGAGCCGTTCATGGCCGCCGCGATCGACGGCGCCGGGACCTGGCGCACCTTCTGGAAGGTGACCTTCCCGCTGATGGCACCGGTCTCGGTGGCGGCGGTCATCATCCGGCTGATCGAGGCGTCCAAGCTCTCCGACAGCGTCTATGTCCTGACGTCCGGCGGACCGGGGTCCTCCACCGAGACTCCGGGTTACTACCTCTACATCCAGGGCCTCCGCGATCAGCAGACCGGCTACAGCGGGGCGATGTCCCTGACCTACCTGGTCCTGATGATCGTCACGCTCACGGTCGTCGCCGCCCTTCTCACCAGGGCCCTCAAGCTGAAGGGGGACTCTTGAAGTCGCGCCTTTATCCCGTGTTCAAGTACACCGTGATCGCCCTGTGGGCCTGCTTCGTCGCAGGACCGTTCTTCTGGGCGATGACGACCAGCTTCAAGAACGCCAACGCCGTCCAGGGCGGTCCCACCTACGTCCCCTGGGCCCAGTACGAGCCCACCCTCACCGGCTGGCGCAACATCTTCGGCGGAGCCGGCGGCGTCGACGTGGTCGATCCCTTCATCAACAGTGCCATCGTCACCATCGCCGCGTCCGCCATCAGCCTGGCCCTCGGGTCACTGGCCGCCTACGCACTCTCCCGGTACCGGTTCAGGCTGGGCTTCATCAAGAACAGCGACATCGTCTTCTTCTTCGTCTCCCAGCGGATCATGCCGCCCGTCGTCCTGGTGATCCCCTTCTTCTACCTCCTGCAATGGGGCGGCCTCCTGGACACCATCCCGGGCCTGGTCATCGTGACGGTCGCGCTCCTGCTGCCCATCGCGGTCTGGGTGATGGTGGACTTCTTCAACGGCATCCCCCGCGAGATCGACGAGATGGCGATGCTGGACGGTTGCCCCCCGTTCCAGACCTTCGTACGGGCCATCCTGCCGAACTCCCTGCCAGGGCTGACCGTCGCGGCGATGTTCTGCGCGGTGTTCGGCTGGAACGACTTCTTCTTCGCCTTCCGGCTGACCTTCACCGAGGTCCAGACCCTGCCTCAGGCGGTCGTCGCTCTCAACTCCTCCATTCCACCGTGGTGGACGCTGTCCGCCGCCGCGCTCTTCGGCGTGGCACCGCTGATCCTGCTCGCCCTCTGGGTCGAGCGCCTCCTGTCCAAGGGGAACCTCTCGGGAGCGGTCCGATGAACCTCAGCACCACCGATCTGTGCCTGACCGTCGACGGCGTCGACCACCTCAAGAACGTGACCGCCACCTTCCGGCCGGGACGGCTCCACACCATCATCGGCCGGACGATGGCGGGGAAGACGACGCTGCTGCGAGCCCTGGCCGGCCTGCAAAAGGTGGACTCCGGCTCGCTGACCCGGGCGGGAGCCGACTTCCTGAAGACGCCGGTCTGGCGGCGCGACACCGCCATGGTCTACCAGCAGTTCATCAACTACCCGCACCTCAACGTGTACGACAACGTGGCCTTCCCACTGAGGCGGGCCGGGCTGTCACGGGACGAGATCGGGCAACGGGTCCGGCAAAACCTGGCGAGCGTGGGGCTGGCGGACTTCGAGAAGCGCAAGCCCTCCCAGCTCTCCGGCGGCCAGCAGCAGCGCGTCGCGATGGCCCGCGCCCTGGCCCGTGGCACCGGCATTCTCCTGCTCGACGAGCCGCTGGCGAACCTGGACTACAAGTTGCGTGAACAACTGCGCGACGAGTTCAAGGCCCTCTTCTCGGACCGGGGCGACGCGATCGTCATCTACACGACCACCGAACCCGCCGAGGCGATGATGCTCGGGGACGTGGTCCTCGTCATGCACGAGGGACGAATCCTCCAGACCGGCACCCCGCAGGAGGTCTTCGAACGCCCGGCGACCACCACGGTGGCGTCCATCATCAACGACCCGCCCATGAACATCTTCGCGGGCCGGCTCGAGGGCGGCCAGGTCACGGTGGCCGGCTTCCAGGCCACGCACATCTCCGCGCACCTGGCCGACCTGCCCGACGGCGCCTACCAGTTCGGCCTGCGCGCCACTGACGTCAGCCTGGCTTCCAGCGGTGTCGAAGGCGAGGTCACCTTCGTCGAGATCTCCGGATCCGAGACATTCGTCCACGTGGTCGTCGGCGAAACCCCCTTCGTCGTACAGATCGAGGGCATCCACGACGTCGGCCTCGGCGACCTGGTCAGACTCCGGCTCCGTCCCGACCGGCTGTTCGCCTTCGACGAGCGGGGGGCGCTCGTGCAGACACCTTCGTACGATCTCGCTTCAGTGGAAGGCCGTTGATATGGCGCAGTTGGACATCGTCGACGTCGGGCACGCGTACGCGCCGGGTGCCCAGGAGGATCGGTGGGCTCTCAAGCCGCTGAAGCTGACCTTCGAGTCCGGCAGGACCTACGCGCTGGTCGGGCCCTCGGGCTGCGGCAAGACAACCCTGCTGAACATCCTGTCCGGCCTGGTCAGACCGGCCCAAGGGCGGGTGCTGTTCGACGGTGTCGACGTCACCGCGCTGCCCACCAAGGCGCGCAACATCGCCCAGGTCTTCCAGTTCCCCGTCATCTACAAGTCGATGACGGTCTACGACAACCTCGCCTTCCCGCTGCAGTGCCGGCGCTGGGACAAGGCCAGGACCGATGCCAAGGTCCGGCAGGTCGCCGAGGCCCTGGAGCTGCACGACCGGTTGAAGCAGCCCGCTCGCAGGCTCACCGCCGACGACAAGCAGCTGATCTCACTCGGCCGCGGCCTGGTCCGTGACGATGTGGCAGCCGTCCTGATGGACGAGCCGCTCACCGTGATCGACCCGCAGCTGAAGCACTCGCTGCGGCGCAAGATCCGGGAGATCACCGAACAGTTCCGGCCCACGGTGATCTATGTGACGCACGACCAGTACGAGGCGATGAGCTTCGCGCAGGAACTGCTCGTCATGAAGGACGGCCGCGCCGTCCAGCAAGGCACCCCTGAGCAGCTGTTCGAGGCGCCCTCTTCCACATACGTCGGCTACTTCATCGGCTCCCCGGCGATGAACTTCCTGACCGTGGACCGCAACGACGGTCCCTTCGCGCTGGGCGGCCGGACCCTGTCCGTCGCCTGGGACGTCCCCGGCAACACGACCGAGGTCCAGGTCGGCGTCCGGCCCGAGTACGTCAAGGTCGTCACGGAACCCGGCCCCAACACCTTCCCCGGCCGGCTGCGCCGTGTCAGCGACCACGGCGCGCAACGCGTGCTCGAGGTCGAGGTCGCCGGGCAACTCGTCAGGGCCAAGACACCGCGCGAGGAGGGAACTCCGGCGGGCGAGGAGGTCCTCGTGCACCTGCCGCGCGCCAAGGTCCTTCCCTACGCGGACGGTCAGCTGGTCCTCCGGTCGTAACGACCACTTGGGTGGCCATCCACGATGTCGCCCTTTCGAACTCGTACGATCGTGTCGCAGTGCGTCCTGGCAGCACGGCCGGGATGCCCGCCACGCCCCACCCGTCCATGGATGGGCCCGCACCGCCCCCGCCGTACGCGACACGACCGTTTTCCCTCCGCTCCGCCACAGTTGTCAGGCGCGTGCGTGGCGGGTGCTGGTGGCATCATGGGCGGGCGCTGGGTTCTTGCGTGCCGCTGCTGCGGCAGGCCCGATGCGGCGCAGCCACATGCTGGACAGCGCCAGCAGGCCGGTGAAGACCGCCAGGAGCAGGACGGATGTCCACATCGCCCTGCCACCGGGAGACGACCATGCCGTCCCGATGCTGGATGCCGCCCACAGCAGCACGCCCGCGGCGTACAGCGCACGCATCCGACGCAACTGCCGTTCGACCGGCCAGGACCCCAGGGACTCGCTCTGTGCAGCCATGCGGCGCCCAGTACCCCCGTGGGTGTCTTTTGCACCTGTCGCATCATCAGGCGCCACGGTGGGTGCCCCCTGCCACACGCCTGAGCCGACGCCTCGTCGGTGCGTGCCCCCCAACAATGGGAAGGCGGGCTGCGCTCGGCCGCTGATGCGACCTGAGGAGAAGCGTCGGAACAGGGCATGGCCTGGGCGTAGGCTTCGGTCGGCGCGGGATACGGGGGGCGGAGTGCATGAAATCTGAAGCTGCAGCGGAGTGGGCGTCATCGCTCGACGCGGTCGTGGTGTACGCACAGGGTGCGCTCTGCACCCGCCTGGCCAGGGGAACCGTCCCGGCGGACGGCCGGGTGCGGGTGACGGGGCTGCCCCGGTCGATGGACGCCGGCTCGCTGCGGGCCACGGTCGTGGGTGATGGGAGCGTATGCGTCACCGAGGTGCGGGTGGAGGTCGATGCCGAACCGTCCGGCAGCGACGCGGTCGACACCCTGCGGCAGGAGATGGAGAAGCTGCGCGGCGTCTGTGCGTCGGCGCAGGGGCGGCGTGACCGGCAGGTGAACCTGATCACGGAGGTGGCGGGGCTCCGTCCGGTCCCGCCTGCGCGCAAGCGCGAGGATCCACCGCGCCGTACGGCGGCCGATGCCTGGTTGCGGCTCGGCGAGTTCGTCGACGAGCGGTTGCGAGGGCTTCATGACCGGCTCGTCGGTCTGGAGGAGGAGCTTCGCCGGGTCCAGCACGAGTTCTCGGTTGCCACCGACCGCTGGATGCGTGCCTCGACCGACGTTCCGTCCGAGCCTGTCGCGACCACCATGGTCGCCCTCCTGACGCTCGACGGGACCGGGACCGTGGAAGTGGAGCTTGAGTACGGTGTGCCGGGGGCCGTCTGGGTACCGGCCTACCGTCTGACTCACCGTCAGGGCGACGACAGCGGCACTCTGGTGTTGCGTGCTTCGGTCGCCCAGCGGACCGGAGAGGACTGGAACGGGGTGCGCATCGCCCTCGCCACCGCGGATCTGCGCCGCCGCACCGATCTGCCGAGGCTGCGTTCGATCCGGGTCGGACGCCGGCAGCCCGCCCCCGCGCCCTCCGGCTGGCGCGAGCCCCCTGCGGGGCTCTCCGACCTCTTCTCCGGCTACGACGCGGCGGGTCCCCGTCCCGCTCCGGCCGTCGTACCGGTCCCGGTGGCCGCGCCTGCGCCCGGCCCCGTCCCCCCATTGCCGCCGCCCGCACTTCAGGGGTACGGCATGCCGAGCCCCGAGTCGACCGGCGTCGTCAGCACTCCTCCCGCAGCCTACGGCGCCGTACCGCCACCGCCGCCGCCCGCGCCGCAGGGGTACGGCATGCCGCCCGCCGCGCTGCCTGAGCCGTCCGGTCCCCCCAGTGCTCCGTCCGCGGTCTTCGACACCGCCGTCCCCCGCCCGGCGCCGCCCGCCCGCTCGCGACGACCCGGTGCCGGGTCCGGGCCCGCCGCAGGCCGCGTCGCCGGGCCTCCCCCCATTGCCCCGGCGGCCCCTCCTCCCCCGCCGTCAGCACCGGTGGCGGCCGGTCCGCCACGGCCGAGCGGTGCCGAACTCGACTACGCCGCGCTCGTGCTGTCCGGCGCCGACGAGCCCGACAGCCGCAGGGGCAGGCTCTTCCCCCTCGCGTCCTCCGACCCGGTGGCGGACGAACACCGCCGTCGCGCCGACGCGGTGGCCGCGCTGCCATTGCCCGGCCATGCCGTGCGGCCGCGCGAATCGGCGGGCTCCTTCGACCACCGATACGACGCCGTCGCCCGCGCCGACATCCCCTCCGACGGCACCTGGCACACCGTCACCGTGACGGAGATTCCCGTCGGTCTGCACACCGAGTACCTCTGTGTGCCCTCGGTCGAGCAGACGGTCTACGCCACCCTCGTCCTCTCCAACGCCACCGACCAGGCCCTCCTCGCCGGGCCGGTGGAGGTCACCGGCGACGACGACTTCCTGACGACCGCCGCCCTGCCCACGCTCGCCCCCGGCGGCGTCCGCCGGATGGGGCTGGGACCCGCCGAGGGCATCCGGGTCACCCGCCGCACGAACCTGCGCGAGTCGACCTCGGGGCTGCGCAACAACACCACCGTGCTCGCCCACCAGATCCATGTGGAGCTCTCGAACCGGCTCGCCCAGAGCGTCACCGTCGAGATCCACGAACAGGTTCCGGTCACCTCCGAACCCGACGTACGGATCGACGAACACGCCGACTGGACGACACCCGAGCAGGACGGCGGACCCGACCGGCACGCCCCGGGCACCCGCGTCTGGCGAGTGGACCTGCCGGCCGGCGGCAGCGCCTCCCTCGACGGCGGCTACGACATCCGCGTCCCGGCCGCCAAGGCCCTGGTCGGCGGCAACCGCAGGAGCTGACACCATGCCCACGGACACCCAGCCGATCCCCCTGCCCGTCACCGCCGTCACCTGCCTGGAAGACCGCGCCCACATCGAGCGGACCGCCGAACTCGACCTGCGGGCCGGCGTCCAGCGGCTGCGCCTCGGGCCGATCAGCGCACTCGCGGTCGACCGCACCCTCCACGCGGAACTGACGGGCGAGCATGCCGCGACCGTCCTCGACGTACGGATCGTCCGTACCTGGATTCCTCGCGGGCCGCTGCCCGCCGACGACGATTCCGCCCTGCGGACACGGATCCGCGTCCTCGAGGAGCAGCAGGTCACTGTCGGCCACACGCGTGACCGGCTGCGCACCCGTCTCGACCTCCTCGGCCGCCTGGCCACCGATCTGCTGCGGGACATCGCCGAAGGCACGGGGCACGGCGAGACGGACGAGGCCCGCTGGACCCGCGAGCTGGACCGGGTCGACGCCGAGCGCGATACGTACGGCGAGCAACTCCGCGCCGCGGAAGCACGGTCGACGGAGATCGCGGGCGAGCTCGTGCAGGCGCAGCAGGCCATCCAGCTCGCCGAGGAGCGACCCGCCGAGCTGATCGGCCATGTCGAGCTGACCGTACGGACCGAGGTCGCCCAGCAGGTCCGGCTGCGGCTGACCCACCTCACCTCGTGCGCACTGTGGCGCCCCGCATACCGGGCCGTACTGGACGGGGGCACGGTGACGCTGGAGACCGACGCGATGGTCTGGCAGCGCACCGGCGAGGACTGGTCGGACGTACGGCTCACCCTGTCGACGGCCCGCTCGGCACTGACCACCGACCCGCCGCGGCTGACCGAGGACCGTCTCACCCTCAAGGACCGCTCCGCCGCGGAGCGCCGCACCGTCGAGGTGGAACTGCGGGAGGAGGAGATCGCGGAGCTGGGGCCGGTCCCGGTGCTCGGCCTGCCCGGGGTGGACGACGGCGGCCAGACACGTGTGCTGCACTCGCCCGCTGCCGTCTCCGTCCCTGCCGACGGCCGCGGCCACCGGGTGCCGCTCACCGCCGTCACCGCCGTGGCGAGCAGCGAGTACTCCTCCTCGCCCGAACTGTCGCCACTGGTCAGCCAGGTCGCGCGGTTCGACAACACCTCCGGCCACGCGCTGCTGGCCGGGCCTGTGGACCTGGTGCGCGGCAGCGGCTTCACCGGCCGTGGCACGCTGAGCTTCACGGCGCCGGGCGCCCCGGTCGAACTGGCCTACGGCAGCGACGACGACTACCGGGTGATCCGGCACACCGAGGAGTCCCGCGACACCGCGACGCTGACGCAGCGGACCGTGATCACCCACACGGTCCGTCTGCATGTGTCGCGCTTCTCGGCTCCCGGAGAACGCGGCGAGCAGACCGTCACCCTTCGGGAGCGCATTCCCGTCTCCGAGGTGTCCGCGGTCGAGGTACGCCTGCGCAAGGAGGCCTGTGCACCGGAGCCCGACGAGATCGACGCCGACGGCATCGCCCGCTGGGACCTCCGCCTGGCGCCCGGCGGACACGGCACCGTCACCCTGGTCTACGAGATCTCCGCGAGCGGCAAGGTCGCGGGTTTGTGAGCCGTAGGTCATAGGTGGGGGCGGCAGCCCAACGCTGCCGCCCCGACGCGTCGGTCACGTAGCCGTCTCCTCGACCACCTCCGCCTCCGTGCTCCCCGCGGACGACGCCTTCGCTGGGGCCCATTGGAGGCGGGTCGCGCACAGGGAGACGATGACGGCGGAGGCTGCCACGACGGCCATCCCCCAGGTCAGGTCGCCGGCTTCGGCGACGAAGCCGATCAGCGCGGGACCGACGAGGAGGCCGGTGGTGCCGGTGGCGGCGACCAGGGAGAGGGCGTCCGGGCCTTCGGCCGCGGCGGCGACGTAGAGGCACGGCGTCACGGCGGCGACGCCCAGTCCCACGCACGCGAAGCCGAGGAGCGCGGGCACGACGCCTCCGGCCAACAGTGCCAGGGCCAGTCCGATTCCCGCCACGGCGCTGCCGACGCGGACGACGACGGCGTCGCCCCAGCGGCTGCGCCAGCCGTCACCGAAGAGGCGCGCGAGGACCATCACGACCGAGATGACCGCGATGCCGAGCGGGGCGACCTGGGCCGACGCGCCGGCGACGTCCTTCAGGTAGAGCGCGGACCAGTCGTTCATGGAGCCTTCGACGACCTCGGTGAAGACCATGGTGCAGCCTAGCCAGAGCATCACCTGTGTCGGTCTGACCCTTCTGCGGCGGGTCTTGCCCTCCTCCCGCTCGGTCGGCTCCTCGTTCGCGGGGGCGTCGTCGGGGAGCAGGCGTGGGCGCGCGCAGGCGAGGAGCGCCAGGAGTACGGCCGATGCGGCCGCGAAGTGGGTGACGATGCCGGAGGTGAGCGCGGTCATGCCGGACGACACCAGGGCGGCGAGGAACGAACCGGCGCTGAAGGTGGCGTGCAGTTGGGTCATCGCCGTGCGTCCGTGGGCCGCTTCGAGGGCGGCGCCCTGCGCGTTCATCGCCACGTTCAGGCAGCCGACCGCCACGCCGTCCGCGCAGAGGATCAGCAGCGTCACTGGGTAGTTGGGAGTCATGGACAGTGCCAGGAGGATCGCCACCAGGCCCAGTCCGGACAGCAGGGCGAGGCGGCGTGCGCCGAGGCGTTTCATCAGGAACGTGACGAGCGGGAAGGAGGCCGCCGCGCCCGCCCCGGTGACCATGAGCAGCAGGCCCACCTCCCCGGCGCTCAGGTCGAGGCGCGTCTTGAGGGCGGGAATCCGGGAGATCCAGGTGGCGTACTGGAACCCGAGGAAACAGAACAGCGCCGCGATCGCCAACTGCGTACGTCTGAAGTCGTCTAGGACACGGGGCACGGGAACCGGGCCACCTCCTTCGAAGGGCTGGTACCGCTGCCGGGCACCGCGATGGACATGTACACGGCGTTGTTGCCGTAGCTCTCCGGGAGCCGGACCCCCGGATGGGTCCGGTAGCCGTGCTCGGCCCAGAAGGTGGCCATGCCGTCGACGGCGACGAGCGAGATGTGCTGGAACCGCGGTCGCGCGGCGGCCGTCAGCCTGGCGAGCAGACCGCTCCCCCAGCCCCTGCCGCGCTGTTCCTGTGCGACGACGATGTCGTGCAGGTGGAGGTTGCGCGAGTCGTGCACGGGCTCGTCGGCACGGGCCAGCGCCGGGTACCGGTACATCGGGTACGGCAGCGCCAGCAGGTACCCCGCGACGTGCCCGTCGATGTCGAGCACGAAGCAGGTGTCCGGCGAGGCGCGCCCCTTCGACTCGAGCGCGGCCCTGCCCTCGGTCAGGGAACTGCCCGCGTAGGTCGCCGCCTCCAGGGTGGCTATGCCCGGCCAGTCACCGTCGTGCACGGGACGGATGCGCGCGTCGAGGCCCGCCGCTCCCCCGCTCACGCCACCGCCTCCGCACGGCCGATCCCGTCATGTGCCGTCGTCGTGTGCGGGAGCGGTCCGAAGCCGTTGAAGCCTTGTGTCATGTAGCTGGTGGCGTAGGCGCCGGCGGACAGGACCCAGACCGGGTCTCCGGACGCCAGTGCCTTGGGCACGAGGCGGTGCGCGGTCCCGTAGGCGTCGTCGCTGTCGCACGTGGGACCGGCCACGACGGCGGCGACGTACTCGCCGTCGAGGTGGCCGGGGAAGACCAGCCGGTGGCAGAGCTCGTCCATCTCGTAGAGGCCGTTGAACTTTCCGCAGCTCAGGTAGAGCCAGTGCACGAGCTCGCCGTCGGGCTGCCGCCGCTCGGTCAGCCGGTAGACGTGAGCACGGATCGCGCCGTGATCGGCGACCAGATGGCGGCCGGGCTCCATGACGAAGTCGAGGGGCGCCGCGTTGAGGTGCCGCAGTTCGTCCATGCCCTCGCGCAGGACGGCGAACATCTTGTCCAGCGGCGGCTCCAGCCTGCGGCCGTGCCGGTCCAGGTAGCCGAGCGCGGGCAGTCCGCCGCCGAGGTTGACGTGGTCGAGCACGATGCCCTGCTCGCGCAGCGCCACCATGGTGTCGGCCAGTTGGTCGACGGCCCGGCGCCATGCCTCGTACGTCATCTGCTGCGAGCCGACGTGCACCGAGAGTCCCGCCGGGGTCAGTCCGGCGGCCCGGGCTGCCGTCAGTACGCGTACGGCGTCGTCCTGCGAGCAGCCGAACTTGCGGCTCAGTCCCCACAGGGCGCCCTCCCCGCTGGTGGCGAGGCGGCAGTACACGCGGGCGCCGGGGGCGTGTGCTGCGATGGCCGTGACGTCCTGCACGCTGTCCGTGGCGAAGGTCCGTACGCCGAGCCGGTGGGCCTCGGCGATGCTCACGTCGGACTTCACGGTGTTGCCGTAGTGGATGCGGCCGGCGGGTACGCCCAGCCGCAGCGCCTGCTCGATCTCCGCGGGGCTCGCCGCGTCGAAGCCGGCGCCCCGGTCGGCGAGGCAGGTCAGCACCTCGTCGACCGGGCACGCCTTCATCGCGAACCGGACGATGACGCCGGGCAGTTCGCGCACCAGGTGGTCGTACTGGTTCCCGACCCCGGTGAGATCGAAGACGACGCGGTCCGACGACGCGGCGGCCAGGGCGGAGGCCAGTCGCGCGCCCAGATCCACGCTCACTCTTCCGCACTCCCGAGGCCGGTCTCCCGGGCGGCGCGCACCAGCGCGGGCCAGGCGTCGATCAGCAGCGCGAAGTCCTCCGTGTCCCGCCGTGCCTCGTCCAGCAGCTGATCCCGGCGCGCGTCCATCCGGTCGGCGAACTTGGCGTAGCGGCCGCCCAGTTTGCGGTACGAGGTGCTGACCCGGTCCAGGCGCCAGATGTTCTCCGTGCGGTCCAGAGCGGCGCTGTCGCGCAGGAAGCGGGAGATGACGTCGCCGCGGACGTGCTCCCGCTCGTCCAGCAGCGCGGCACCGGCCGCGCCCATCCGCTCGTAGACGTCGTTGAAGTACAGCATCGACAGCAGGAACTTCACGAACCGCATCTGGTAGGCGCGAAAGCCCGCGTCGGTGCGCCGGAAGGGCGTGTAGAAGTTCTCGATGTGGCGGTTGTGCAGCACGCCGGGCAGCGCGGCGTCGTGCACGAGGTGGATGAGGAAGTAGTCGCTGCCGATGGTGTCCGTCGCCGGTGGCAACGGCACCCGCTCGTAGACCTCGTGGTCGAAGCCGATGTTGCTCATGTCCACCCGCATGGGGTCGACCAGCGTCAGGGTGGAGTGGTCTCCCGTGAAGGGGGTGGTTCCGGCGCCCTTGAAGGACTCCTCGACCAGCTGTTCCTTCTGCTCGTCCGACCAGTCGGCGGGTGCCCACAGGCTGACGACGTCGTGGTAGACGCCCGGGTCGAGCTGCTCGATCTCGGCGATGTCCACGGACCGTTCGCCGATGAAGGAGGCCCCGACCATGGACACCGGACGGTGGCGGTGGCCGGCGGCGAGGACGGTCTCGGTCACGGCGGCCGACGCCTCGGCGGCGGGCCTGCCGAGCGAGGACAGCTCGTGGTGGATGGGGAAGACCTGTTCGCCGTCCAGCACTTGATAGGTGCAGTCGGAGTCCCTGCGGTGCACGGACCGGCAGCCGAGGGCAGTGGCGATCAGGAACGCGCGGTTGGTGCAGGCGCCGTAGGAGAGTGCGGCCGGCAGCATGAGGCCGAGCAGTCGCTTGGGCACGGCGACGTCGGAGCGCTGGATCGTGCGGCGCAGGAAAACCCGCTGGCGTGCCTCGTCGAGGTGGTGGACGATCACGTTCGGAGTGGCGGGCAGGCCGGTCACGACGCGGGCGTGCTCGGCCCGCGTGGTCTCGTCGCTGGAGTCGAGGATGAGCAGGTGCACCTCGGTGCCGAAGGTGCGGGCCGCGTAGGCGGCCTCCTCGCCGATGCCCACGATGGCGTCCGCGCACGCCCTGTTGGTGGGCAGGGCCAGGCAGATCCGGTCGGTGCTGGTCTGTCGGTTCACTTGGCGCTCTCTCGTTCGCTCCAGGCGTCGAGTCCCAGGAGTTTCCTGCCGAGGTCGTCGAGCGTCGCGGGGCCGTACCGGAGCGACTCGTGCCGGTCGGCGTCCCCGAGCAGCGTTCCGTTCCAGTCGGGCGTGCTGAGCGTGCGCCACGACTCGACGCGGGAGCGGCGCAGTTCCGCGTGCTCCTCCAGCGCCGGCATCATCGACAGGTACTGCACGGCGCGCACGCCTTGGTCGGAGACGTTGGGGGCGACTCCGTGGGCGAGCAGTCCGTTGAAGATCAGCAGGTCGCCGGCCTGCAAGTCGGGCCGCACCACGGGGAACTCGGCGCGGTCGATCGCGGGCCTGATCGGGTCCCGGCCGGCCGGCTGGGTGATCCGCCACTGTTCGAACTGACGGAACAGCTCGGGTGCGCACTGGAACCCGCCGAGTTCGGGCTGGGTGTCGTTGAGGGCCAGGATGCCCTGCACCCGCTGCGGCAGCACGCCCAGCGTGGTGTCGACGTCCCAGTGCAGTTCGATGTCGAAGCCCTCGTCGGTCGGCGCGATGAGGGAGCGCGAACGGCTGCCGCGGTTCGGCGGGTTGAGGTTCAGCCGGTCGAGGGTGACCCACAGCTCGTCGCAGTCCCACACGTCGGCGAAGGCGTCGTAGACCCGCTGCGTCTGCCGGGTGTCCCACATCAGCTGGTGGTGGTACGCCTCGACGAAGCCGTAGACGTGCAGGTCGCGGTCGAGGTCCGAGCGGAACTCGCGTTCCTCGTACCACGTTTCGGGCCGCTCGGGGTCCACTCCCTGGAACTCCCAGGCGAACTCGTACAGGCTCTTCGCCTCGCCCGGCGAGACCGCGTTGCGCACCACGACGTATCCGTACGTCTGCCAGAAGGCGAAGTCCTGTTCCGACAGCACGCGCAGCGGCTGCGACTTCTCGATCTCTCTGAGCTGCGTCTGGGCGAGGTAGGTTTCGCCGTCGGCGCTGAAGTAGGGGCGCCGTGTCGGGGCGCGGTACAGGTAGGGGTCGGATGTCGGCATGCGATCACTCCAAGGGTCCTCAGTGGCCGAGGGGAACTCCAGGCCGTCACTGATCGAACTGAGGTTCCTTCAAAGTGGACTGGACCAATTCACGGTGTCAATCGCATCCCGGCGAAGTTGCCGCGAACTGCCTGCCAGTTGCCTGTTGCCGACCGCTGCGCAGACCCGGGCGGCTCCGGGGCGTGGCGATGTGCCGGTCACCGCGACGGCCTCGGAGGTCCCGGCAAGTACCGCTTGCAGGCGTCGAGTTGCGAACATTGCGCTTGTCTGCCGCGACGCCGCGCAGGGCCGAAGACCGCGGGCCCGCACGGCACTTGGTCTAGGCTTTTCCGTACACCGAGGCGGCCCGGCAGGCCACCCCGGCCATTCCCGGGAGATCGCGGAACAACGTCCGCCCCGCGACACGCCGCCACCCAGTTGGACTAGACCAAGGGCGAGTTGGGGGCTATAACGAATCACCTGCGAGTGCGCCCGGAAGGCAGGCCATGACCACCGACGTGAGCATCGTCCCCTACGACACCGCAATGCCCGGTCACGCCGCACGGGTGCCGAAGTACTACCGCGTGAAGCAGCGGGTCCTCGAGATCGCGCAGTCACTGACGCCGGGTTCACGCATGCCCGCCGAGCGATTACTCGCTGTCCAGCTCGACACCTCGCGCACCACCGTCCGGCTGGCGCTGCAGGAGCTCGTCGGTGAAGGCCGACTGGACCGGATCCAGGGAAAAGGCACCTTCATTGCACGGCCGAAGCTCTACCGCGTCCTCCAACTCACCTCCCACACCGAGGACATGCAGGCCCAGGGACTCGAACCCGCCTCGCGCATCCTGGACATGCGTCACATCGAGGCCGACGAGCGGCTGTCGCGCCTGCTCGACATCGATGTCGGTGAGCGGGTGGTGCGAATCGAACGGCTGCGGCTGGCCGGTGGCGAGCCCATGGCCATCGAGACGACCCACCTGTCCGCACGGCGCTTCCCCGACCTGCGCGAGTCGCTGGCCCAGTACAGATCCTTGTACACAGCACTCGCCGAGGTGTACGGCGTACGCCTGTCGGAGGCCGAGGAGGGCATCGAGACCTCGCTCGCGACCCCGTACGAGGCCGGGCTGCTCGCGACGGACGTGGGGCTTCCGATGATGCTGCTGTCCCGGCACTCGCACGACACCGAGGGGAGACCGGTGGAGTGGGTCCGCTCCGTGTACCGCGGCTCCCGCTACAAGTTCGTAGTGACCTTGATGCCCATGACGGACCGGACGCCCGACTGAGCCCTGTCCGGTTCCGACCGTTCCACCTTGTTGCTCGCGCCCCCCCACGGTCACGGCGCCCCCGCACGCTGATCGCGCGCACGGCCCCCGACACGGCCCGCCCGGTGCGGCGGCCGTGACCGCATGCAGCACGCTGAGCCCCGGGCCGGCCCCCACGACCGAGCCCCTGAGGACCAGTCCCGCCCCGCCAACCCTGGGAAAGTCGTGACACGACAGGGTGTTCTCACCAGCCGAACCGAAGCCGTCCCGCCATCGGCCGAAGCCGTCCCGCCATCGGCCGAGGCCGACCGACCACCAGCCGCCGGCATCCCGGATGGGGCACACCGCCGGATTCCCGACCGCTCGCCGACCGCCACGCCGACGGCGGCCGAAGTCGCCGACCCTCCCGAGGGGGCAGGCCGCCCCTGGGTCCCCGGCCGCTCGCCGGCCGCCGCCCTGCGAGCGGAGGCCTGCCTCCCGTGATCCAGACATCGCTGTCGACGACACTCGCGGACGCCCTGGTCACCGCACGTGAGGCGGCCTGCCTGACCCAGGAGGGCCTCGCGGAACGCTCCGGGGTGAGTGTGCGGGCCATCCGCAACCTCGAGACCGGCCACACCTCCCGCCCCCGCAAGCAGTCACTGCTGCTCATCGCCAAGGCCCTCGGCCTGCCCCCGGACGAGGTCGGGCGGCTGATGCGCAGACCCGGCGCCGAGAAGCAACAGCCACCACCCGGGCTCGTACCCGCCGAACTCCCCGCAGCGCCCCGCCACGATCTCGTCGGCCGGACAACGCACGTCGACTCGCTGATGGCACACCTGTCCGCCACGGAGCACGGCGGCGCCGGACGGCCCGCGGTCGTCGTCGGGCCGCCCGGCGCGGGCAAGACCTCGCTGGTCCTCGAGGCGGCACACGGTGTACGCGACCGGTTCCCGGACGGGCAGGTCTTCGTGGACCTCCACCCGGGAGCGTCCTCCACGCCGCTGACGCCGGACGAGATCGTCCCCCGCGTACTGCGCTCCCTCGGTGCCGGGCCGGCGGCGGGCCATCCGGAGGAAGCGGCTGCCCGGCTGCGCGACGCGCTGAGCAGGAGGCGCGTCCTCGTCGTCCTGGACAACGCCGGCAGCGAGGCGCAGATACGGCCGCTGCTGGTCGACGGCTCGCGCAGCGCCGTACTGGTGGCCGCGCGCCGCGCACTCCCCGCCCTCACCGCCCAGTTCCGCCGGCACATCGGCGTCCTCGATGACGGGGACGCCCTCCAGGTGCTGGAGGACCTGCTCGGACCGGCGCGCGTGAGAGCGGAACGATCGGCCGCGTCGAGTGTCCTGCAGTTCTGCGGGCGGCTGCCACTGGCCCTGCACATCGCCGGGCTGTGGCTGTCGGCACGACCCCACCGGTCGCTGCGTGATCTGGCGGACCGGCTGACGAACGAGCAGGACCGGCTCCGCTTCCTGCACATCGGCGATCTGTCCCTTGAGGCCAGTGTGGCGGCCTGCCACAGCTCGCTGCCGGCCCCGGTGAGGACCGCGTTACTGCGGCTGAGGACGGTGAACGGCGACTTCGGCGTCGACGACATGGTGACCCGCGTGACACCGTCGCGAGGACTGGCCGCCGACCTCCTCGACGAACTCATCGACCGTCAGATGGTGCACTCGGCCGGAGGAGCCGCCGACGGCCGACTCCTGTACCGGCTCCACGACGCGGTGCGCCAGTACGTGGCGTACGGCCCTGTCGGCTCCTGGCACCCGGACCGCGTGGCGGGCCAGATCTGGCTCCCCCGGCAGGCTGTGGACAGCGGCAGCAGGGAGACGTGAGCCTCTCCGCCGCCACCCGTAGCCTTGTGCGAAAGGGCTTCCGGCTGCGGACCGGGCCCGCTGACTTCCCGGAACTGAAGCAGCCATCAAGTCTTCCTTCGTTGCCTCCCCCGGCCTTCCCCGGCCTCCCCCGCCTCCCCCGGCCTTCCCCGGCCTCCCCCGCCTCCCCCGGCCTTCCCCGGGGGGAGGTACGAAGCTTGCGTGGGAGTGGGGCGGGGAGAGCCGATTCGCCGGCAGGGCGGATCGGCGTACACCAAAGCGCAGGTGAGGATGCCGACTCGGTCAGGAGGTCTCAACTGTCAGTGCGGACTGGGACCGGTTGCGCCGGGTGTGGAATGAGTGCGTCGCGAAATCCAGGGCCGTGCACGCGCACAACCGGGCGAGTGGAGAGAGGGCGACGTGCGGGCCGGTGCAGCTCGCGGCGATGCCGACCAGGGTGCTCGTGCTGGTCACAGGCCGTTGTCAGCGGAGCAGATCGTCCGTCAGCTGACCTGTGTCGGCGCGGTTTGATGCGTTGCCACCAGTTTGACCACATGGCGAAAGTGGGCCCTCTCCGCAGGCGTTCCTGCGGAGAGGGCCCGTCCGTGTGCCCACGTTAGTGGCGCTGCTCGCTATTCTTCACCGGCTAGCGCAGTACGTCCCTGATCCGCCACCACAGCTTGCGGGCCCGTGGGGTTTCAGTGGCGTAGCTGTTGCCGAGCCGGATGTTGTCCGCGGTGCGCCCCAGCGGCGTTCCTTCGGGTGAGTACCGCGTGGGGGGTTGCTCGACCATGCGCTTGTCCTACGGATTCGGAGACCTGGTCCCGCATCCCTTGCGCAGTTCGTTGTCGGAGCGGGTCTTCGGGCCCCAGCCGATCCCGCTGGCGTAGCCCTGCTTCCCAGGGTAGTAGGTGTAGGTGCCGCCCCCGTCGTTGCGGTCCGTCGACCACCCGTAGTCGATGAAGCTGCTTGAGGGAAGCTGCTTGAGGTCGGCCCCGTGCCGTGCCAGTCGTCGTAGCCGCGCGGCCCGCTCCACGCGCTGCGTCACATCTGCGTCTGCAGCTTCTGCGAGCCGTACGACCCGCCACATGCCTGTGAGGTCTCCCACTGGAAACATGCACTGGCGCCGGCGCCGTACGATCTACAGAACAGACTGCCGCCCACGACCAGCACGAGCACCCCGGAACACCGTCACGCCAGTCCTTTGACCAGCGACTTCAAGTTGGCGGACGGGCTCACTGAAGGACATCAGGGCACGTGTGCCGATGCCGCAACGGGGCCGGGATGCCGAAGCCGCCGTCCAGCGTGCGTGTGTACCGGGATGTGGTGGGGCACTGCTGGGCGTCGTTCGTCCTCCCTGCCGTGACCGAGGCCCTGCCCGCGACGGAGCGTGTGATCGGGATCGGCTGGGGCGTCAGGGAGACCGCGACCACCACGTCCGACGGGCACGACCCTCCCCACCCGCAGCACGGGCGTACGGCGGCGCAGAAGCTTGCCCGTTACCAGCGGATGATGGCGCGCAGGAAGCCGAATCGACGGCTTCGGCGATGTAGCGGTAGGCCGTGGTCGTGCCGACGTCGAACCCGGCGGCGAGCTGGGTGTAGGGATGGGCGTTGCGCAGGTGGGCGAGGGTGAGCAGGGCCTGTCGGCCCTGCTCAGCCGGCGCCACCGGCTGCCGATCGCACGACGGCGTTCGCGGCTGCGGGCAGCGAGGACAAAGAGGTGCGGGCTGGACAGGTCCAGTCCGGACGAGTGGACAAGCATGTGAAGCCTCTGGCGGAACGGGTGATCTTGGTCGTGAACCCGTCCACCAGGGGCCTCACTCGTCTCTCACGCCAACTACTGGACCACGCAGGGAGGTTGGAAAGGGCTCGATGTGATGGAACCGCCCCCACCGAAGGCCCACTCATGTTGGTGCCATCGGGATTCCGCTCACCGATGACGCCGGGCACTCCTGGCGCAAGCAGTGGATGACGTCGACCAGCAGGGGTCGCAGCCGCACCCAGGCTCGGGACGTTCGGACCACATCCGCGACCTGGTCCATTAACCAACGCATGAACGCGACGGTCACACCCTCGTGCGGTTGGGCCTCGGCGGTCCTCAGGCCCTGATCCGTTCCCGGGAGTCAGGGCAGGGTGACCGGTTCGTAGAGGAGGTAGTCGGATTGGGGTGGTGCCGGGAGCAGGGTGTTCTGCTCCCAGGTGTCGTCGAGGAAGCCGGGACAGAACCACATGTTGTCGCCGACGCGCCGGAACGCGATGCGGAACCCCGCGGCGAGCCGCAGGTCGGAAAACCGGTGGTCGGTCGGGGGGACCACCGAGTGCGGGCCCTTCTGCCAGGCGGGGATCTGGTCGGCGGGCCGGCCGACGGGGCCGAGGTCCACGACGGTCTGGGCGCATGTTTCGTCGAGGGTGGCGACCCACAGTCCTCCCGAGGTGCCGTCCCAGGAGGTGGTGCCGGTCTCCTCGTCGTACTCGGCGACCAGCGGCTCGCACACGGTCACGCCGTCACGGGCGGAGAGCCGCAGGCCGACCATGACGTACTTCGGGTCGAAGACGAAGGGCTGCGCGTAGTAGCGCAGGTACTTGTGCTTCGTCCCGGTGACGGGATTCTCCGCTTCACGCGCGATCATGAGCATGGGCGACAAGGTGGTGCTGCCGTCCGCCCACTCGGTCACGGTCTTCACCGAGGCAGGGTCGATACCACGGCTGCCGGGCACGGGCCGGCCGACGTAGAACTCCACCGGGCCGCGCTGCGGGGAGCCGCCGGGTTCCCACGGGAACGCCATGGCGGCGATCACCTGGCGGTTGTCCTCCACGACGAAGTACTTGGGCTCCGAGACTACGCCGCCGCCGTAGCCCCCGATGCTGTGGGTGAGCATGTCCTTCCTGGTGACCGCGTCCTGCCACTCCGCGACCTCGTAGGTCAGCTCCAGGGCCGCGTTGATGCTCTGTGTCTGGAGCAGGAGCCGCTCGCGCAAAATCCGGGCGTAGTCGATCTCGGGCAGGCTGATGGCCTGACGGGCCTTGCTCAGCGCGGCATAGCCCTCGGCCTGGACGGCGGCGAGCTTGAAGAAGTAGTGGGCCGCTTCCCGGTAGTCGATCTCCTCCTTGTGTGCCATCAGATGGCAGAAGACATGCATCAGCGACTTGCCGAGCAGGTTGTCGCCGACGAGGACGCGGTGGAGGCAGTACAGCGAGTACGGCAGCCCGTTCACCTCGTCGGTGACCGACCGTGCCCAGCCGTCCAGTCCGTCGGCGTCCACCCGCAGAACCGGGCCGCCGTCGCGCTGCTCCCCGGGATCGGTGGGCACGACATTGATCGCCATCATCATCTCGATGCAGTAGCCGACCCGGTGCTCGTGCTCGGTGAACATCGAGATGACCGCGTTCCAGTCGACCCGGTCGTGGAGCTCGGCGATCTCCGCCAGCACCTCTTCGAGGAGCTGCTCGATGCGGGCGAGCTGCTGCTGGATCTCCGCGAGGGTGTCGGCCAGGCCGGCGATCGCGGTGATCGTCAGCGCGAACCAGTTGTTCATCTCCGTCCACATGCCCTGGACCTGGTTGGAGATGACCTGGAGATTGCGGTTGATCTCCCGCGCCATCTGGCGCTGGTCGGCAAGGATCTGCTCCAGGAGTTTCCTGGCTTCCTCCTGGCCTTCGCCGATCTGGTCGATGAGGTCCTTGATCTGGTCGACGTCGGAGCCGATGCCCTGGATGTTGTCGTTGATCCCGCCGATGCTGTCCTGGATCTCCTTCTGCTCCTTGAGGATCTGATCCAGGATCTGCTGGTGGTTGTCGAGGATGTCGTCGATGTCCATGCCGGGCCCGCCGCCCGCGATGGAGTCCACCAGGTCGACAAGATCGATGATTGTGCCGATGTGGTCGAGGAAACGCCCGTGCCGCTGCCCCTTGCGCAGCGCCACTCCCGCCGGAGTGGTGAGGAATTCCCGCGCGGTCACAGGCCGTACCGCCACCGTATTGGTCACCGTGTTCCCTCTCTGTCGAGGACGGCGCGGCCGGTGCAGCCGGCCGACACCCAGTCGCGCTCACATTACGTGACGATGTGACTGCGGAGAGTGACACATGCCGGGTCGTCGCATTGTGCTTCACCGGGAGGGCGGTGCGGGCCGTGGTGCTGCCGGAGGCGGGTGAGTGGACGCCCGGTGTCCGGTGCCCGCTGTCGGGCTGGGCATCGACCGGTTCCCCGGGTGCTGGACCGGTGCCCGGCCGCTCCCGCGACGTGCCGTCCGGAACGGCAAGAACTCCACCCGGTCCGGAGTGGAAGGAACCATCTGTGAATTCGCCAACGGGCTCCAGGCACGGCGCAGCCGCTACCACGGTCTTCACAAGACCCATGTCCAACACGTGCTGACGGGCATAGCGATCAATCTTGAGCGCCTCGCCTCACGCACGCCACCACGGTGCCGGGGACCTCAGCACCCCACAGCCTTCCAGAGATACCTCGACTCACGCGGCCTGACCTGGGAATGCTGGTGGCGGCAAGGAAAATGAGCCCTGCCCACAAGATCCCCGACAGAGTCCCTCACTGCATCATCTGAAGTTCCCTCAGCGTTCGGGGTGTCGCGAACCATATGGAACGGGATGCGTGAAAGGGCAGCGGGAAAGCAGACATGCCGGTCAATTCTCTGCTCCTCGCACTCGGTGTACGGCAGCGGGAAGACTATGTCAGCGGTCTGACGACGCAGCTGCACTGCCGTCGAGCCCGTGCCAGGCGACCGCGAACCGAACGGTCGCGGCACCGGGCGTGACCTCCTCGTTCAGGTTGCCGCACGGCGAACCAGCCGGAGGGGCGCGGTGGCGGTGACGCTCACGGACCTCCGACTGGTCGAAGAGCCGAACGTCGGGTACCGGCATCACCCATTTGCAGACCGTCGGTGTGCACGCGCCGCAGCCGGGGAAAAGGTTCGGCCGGGCCGTGCGAGAGGACCACACGTGACAGCGGCGGCGTCAGCGGCGGGCGGCCAGGGCTCCGACGGCCGGGAGGACGACCACGAGCGGGATCCACGCCGGTGGCGGGCGCTCTGGGTCACTTTGGTGGCGGGCTTCATGAGCCTGCTGGACGTCACGATCGTGGCGGTCGCGCTGCCGACCGTCCAGCACAACCTGCACGCCTCCCCCGCACAGGTGCAGTGGGTCGTGTCCGGCTACACCCTCACCTTCGCCCTCGCACTCGTCACCGCCGGACGACTCGGCGACGCCCTGGACCGGCGCCGCATCTTCCTGATGGCACTGTGCGGTTTCGTCGTCTTCAGCGCCGCCTGTGGTGCCGCTCCCGACATCACGCTGCTGGTCGTGGCCCGCCTTGCCCAGGGACTGGCGGCCGGCTTCATGGCGCCTCAGAACTCCGCGTTCATCCAGCAGTTGTTCCGCGGCACCGAACGCGGCCGTGCCTTCGGCTACTTCGGGGCGACGGTAGGCATCTCCTCCGCGTCCGGCCCACTCCTCGGCGGCACGATCCTCGCCCTGGCCGACGGTCAGCAGGGCTGGCGTTGGATTTTCTACGTCAACGTCCCCATCGGCATCCTCGCGGTCTTGCTCGGACGCCGACTGCTGCCCGAAAGCCGGCGGTCCGGTCGGAGGTACGTGGACGTACCCGGCGTGCTGCTCCTCGGACTCGGTGTCCTCGCCCTCATGTATCCGCTGGTCCAGGCGGAGTCCGGCGGGCTGGGTCGCCTGTGGTGGTTGTTCCCCGTCGGCGCCTCGATCCTCACCGTCTTCGTCCGCCGGCAGTATCGTCTCGTTGCCAAGGGGGCCAAACCGTTGCTGGACCCACGCCTGTTCACCACGGTGCGCGGCTACGCTGTAGGCGCCGGCGTCGGCACGCTGTACTTCATCGGCTTCAGCGGCGTGTGGCTCGTCTTCGCCCTCTTCTACCAGAACGGCCTGGCCTTCTCCCCCTTGCAGTCCGGCCTCGCCGTCACTCCGTTCGCCCTCGGCTCGGCGGGCGCCGCCGTGGTCGCAGGCCGACTGGTGGGCCGGCTCGGACGCCTGCTCACCGTCTGCGGCCTCGCCGGGGTGATCTGTGGTCTGGGCGGAGCCGCTCTGCTCCTGCGCTTCGCGCCCCTGGGCATCGCTCCATGGATCGCCGCTCCTGTCCTGTTCCTCGGTGGCATCGGAGGGGGTTTCGTGGTGTCCCCGAACATCACCATGACCCTCCGGGACGTACCCGTGCGCATGGCCGGCGCGGCGGGTGGCGCGCTGCAGACGGGCCAGCGGCTCGGCGCCGCGGTGGGCACCGCCGCCCTGCCCGGGCTCTTCTACATGGTCCTCGGCAGCGGCGACGACTACCAAGGCGCCCTCGCCGTCGCACTGGGCACCGCGATCGCCGGGATGCTGACCTCCCTCGCCCTGGCTGCCTTCGACTGGCGACGCGACCGGCGCATACGCGGGATTCACGGGAAGTGCACCGAGGAGATCGCCAACAGCCCGATGCACTCACGGCAGAGCTGACTCCCGGTGCGGGGCGCAGGCGTGCGGTGCGATCCCGGTCAGCAGATGCATGCCCAGTTGGTGCAGTGGCAGCGGTGTTAGGCCATGGACGCCACGCTCCCGGGGAGCCCCGCGCGAGCGGCGGATGCGCCGGGTTCGCCAGTGCCTGCTGACTCAGCTGACGACCGAGATCGCGAACGGCGCGAATCCGCGAGCCCGGATCACGTGGGGCACGAACAGGACGGCCGCCTCGGTGGCCCGTGCGGTCTCCACTCCACCGAGATCCGTGATCCATTCCTCGCGCCAGCCGAGGTCGACGAGCAGCCCTCGAACGATCTCCTTGGCCGCCCGGTCGTCCCCGGAGAGGAAGACGGTGGCCGGCTGGGACAGGGTGGCGGGCGCGGTCATCACCGAGTGGAGCATCGTGTTCAGGGTCTTCACGACGTGGGTGTCGGGCAACGCACGCTGGAGCTGTTCCGCGAGGCTCGAGCCGTGGTGGAGGAGGTCGACGGGCAACCCGTCCGGCCCGTCGACGGTGGCGTTGGAGACATCGACGAGGATCTTGCCCCGGAGCTCTTCGCGCAGCGCCACGAGCCGCTCCAAAGAGCCCGCGCCCGGTGTGGCGTTGATGACGACGTGCGCCGACCGCGCGGCGTCGGCGGCAGCGCCCGGTGAACGGTCCGCCACGGTCACGTCGTGCCCGGCGCGGTTGAGGGCTGTCGCGAGGCCGCCGCCGACTCGGCCGTTGCCCAGAATGCTGATCTTGGTCATGGTGATCCGGTCCTTCGCGTGCTGGTGGTGAGGGTCAACGGGACAGCGTGGCCAGGGCCTCGGCGTGCACGCCGGGCGCGGCCGCCAGGAAGCTCCCGCTCTGCGGGGTCCAGTGGCGGCCCTCGGCATCGGAGAGGCGCCCTCCCGCCTCCGCGACGAGCAAGGCCCCGGGGAGCAGGTCCGCGCGGGCCCCGGCGAACTGCCAGAAGGCGTCGATCCGGCCGGCCGCCAGGTTCAGCAGGTGGAGGGTGGCGGGGACGGAGGTCCGCACCACGAGGGCGTCGAAGAGCATCGCGGTGATCGATGAGCCGACCCGGCGCACCACTGCCTCGTCCTCGTCCGGCCTGGCCTGGCTCGTGGCCACGATGCTCAGGCCGAGGTCCGTGGTGGGGGCCACGCGTAGAGGGCGGCCGTCGAGGTGGGCGCCCCGGCCGGCGAGCGCGGTGTATGTCTCGCCGGTCAGTGGCAGGTGGACCGCGGTGAGCACGGGCTGGTTGTCCCGCACGAGCGTCGCGGTCACCGCCCAGTCCGGCAGGGCGTGCAAGTGGTTGATGTTCCCTTCGGCCGCGTCCACGACCCACCATTCCCCGGGAGGCAGGGCGCCGCCCTCGAGTTCCTCCTCCACCCAGCGGGCGTCCGGGCGCAGCTGCATGAGGCGAGGACGGAGGATGCCGAGAGCCACGTCGTCATTGGCGGCGAGCGCTCGCATCAGCTCCTCGCGCGTCTCGTAGCGGACCGCGTCGCCGTAGCGCTCGAGCAGCGCAGAGCCCGCCGCGCGCACGGCGGCCGCGGTCGGCTCGAGCAGATCGGCGTCGTGGGCGGAGGCCGTGAATGCCGAAGTGCCGGCTTCCTGAGGCGATTTGGGCATGGCGGTGCTCCCGTTCGAAAGGGGTGGCTTTGTCTGCGGAGGTGGCGGCATTTTCGAGGTGTTCCGCGCCCGCATCTCGAAGGTAGGAGGGCATGTCATTAACTTCAAGTGCATGTAAAGCACGGCTAAGATGACTCCCATGCAATTGGATCTGAACCTGCTCACCGCGCTGGACGCCCTCCTCGAGGAAGGCAGCGTGGCCGGGGCAGCCGAGCGACTGCATGTCACCGCCCCCGCGATGAGCCGCAGCCTCGGCCGGCTCCGGCGTGCCACGGGTGATCAGATCCTGGTCCGCACAGGACGCACGATGACTCCGACGCCGTACGCGATCGCTGTCCGGGAGCAGGTGCACGACCTGGTGCAGCAGGCACGCGGCGTGCTGGCGCCGAGCCGTGAAATCGACCTCGCGACGCTGGAACGCACCTTCACTCTCCAATGGCACAATGCACTCGTCGCGCTCAGCGGTCCTGCGCTGCTCGCTGCGGTGCGCCGCCAGGCACCAGGCGTGCGACTGCGCTTCATCGCGGAATCGAGTATCGACACACCTGAGTTGCGACGCGGCGAGGTCGACCTGACCGCGAACGCCGATCCGCCCACCACACCCGAGATCCACGCCGACCGGGTCGCCGATGCCCGGCACGTCGTCGTCGTGCGGCACGGCCACCCGCTGACCCACGTCAAGTCCCTCACCGCCGAGCGGTACGCAGCCGCTGGGCACATCACCGTCTCGCGGCGGGGCCGCCTCAGCAACGTCCTCGACGACGAACTCGCGCGGCTCGGCCTCACGCGACGCGTGGTGGCGAGCGCGCCCACCGAAGCGGCAGCCCTCGCGTTCGTGCGCGGCTCCGACCTCCTCGTCACCGCGCCGGAGTCCACCACGCGTTCACTGGCCACTCAGCTCGAACTCGCCCTGCTTCCCGTGCCGTTCGACCTTCCGCCGGCCCCGGTGTACCTGTCCTGGCATCAGCGCTACGACACCGACCCTGCCCACATCTGGCTGCGCGATCTCGCCCGCACGGCACTCGCCGACGCGGCGGACGGACGGGACCGGACGACGGACGCGAGGCCGGCCGGCCCGGCGAGGTCGACGACGTAGACGGCGACGGCCGTGACGCTGTCGATACCCAGGCGCGCGCATCGGACGGGCGGTCCCGTCACCGCCACCCGTAGGCCACGCGCCTGGCCCACCACACGCCGCCCGCGCTGAGGCGAGACGGCGGCAGGCGGTGCTCACGCCCGTCAGACGAACGCACTCTCCCCAGTGATCGCGTTGCCGACGATCAGTGTGTTCATCTTCCTGGTTCCCTCGAAGGAGCAGATCGCTTCCGCGTCTGAGAAGAAGCGTGCGACGTCGTAGTCCAGAACGTTGCCATTGCCTCCGAAGATTTCCCGCGCCCGGGCCACGACTTCCCGCATGCTCGATCGCCATCATCCCGGTCAGCAGGTGGCCGGCGGCCGGGCCGTGGTCGCCGTAGCCCTCGTACGGCAGCCCTACCGATCCGCTCTCCCGGAACCTACCGATCAGCTCTCCTGGAACCTGCCGATCAGCTCCTTCGGGAAGAGGCCCTCAGCCCAGTGCTCGGCCACCAGCGCCGCGACCTGATTCGGCCACCAGCGGCGCGACCTGGTTCCGCATGAATTCCCGCGTCTTGACCAGAACCTTGCTTCTGCCGCGCAATGCCTGAGCCGGGAGTGGGTGCTGTCGCCTTCCGAGACACACCGCGCGGCAACGCCGCCCGCCTGGCACCGCACCGCACCGCACCGGACCGGACCGGACCGGACCGGACCGGACCGCAAAGCTGACCGCACCGCAAAGCTGACCGCATCCGAACAACGCCTCCGCAAGGAAGTGACTGACAGGGGCGTCGCCCGAGCCGACGGCGTCCGCGCGCAAGCGCTGGAGCCACCGACACCGAGGAAGGGAGCGATCACCATGGCGAAGCGGACGAGGAAGGCAAGGGAAACGAGCGGCCGGGGCGAGGACCGCCGACTCACCCAGGGTGACCAGGTCACCTGGAACAGTCACGGCAGCACCACAGAAGGCACGGTCGAGCGGAAGATCACCCGCCGCACCGAGGCCGCGGGCCGCACCGTCGACGCCTCCCCCGACGATCCGCGGTACGAAGTACGCAGCGACCGCTCCGGCAGGCCGGCGGTCCACAAACCGTCCGCGCTGCACAAGAAGTGAGCGGGGTGACCGATGCAGACGTTCCTGCCGCACCCCGACTTCCGGCAGACCGCTCTCCTCCTCGACCGGCGCCGACTGGGCAAGCAGCGCGTCGAGGCGCTTCAGGTCCTGCGCGGACTGACCGTCCCTGGCTACGGGTGGCGCCGGCACCCGGCGGTACGGATGTGGACCGGGTACGAGGAGGCACTCGTACGGTACGGCCTGGAGATCTGCCGAGTCTGGCGGGATCAGGGACACCAGGACAGTTGCGCGGCCACCCTGGTCGCAGACTTCGCCGCGCACCAGCCGGGCACCGCGGTCCGCGACCAGCGGGAGTTGGCGGCCGCCGGCGAGCTGCCGCCCTGGCTCGACGAGGAACCCTTCCACGAGAGCCACCGCTCGGCACTGGTCCGCAAGGACCACGACGTGTACGCCCCTCTGTTCCCCGGTGTCCCCGACGACCTGCCCTACGTGTGGCCGGCCTCCGACCGCGAACCACACCACGCGCCCACCGGCACCTGAAACTGCCGGCAAGCCCGGAACCCGGCCGACATCGCGGACACTGGACAGCAGCAGAGGGGAGGGCAGCCATGATCACCGGAGTGCGTGAACATCTGGGCCAAGCCCTGTTCCACCGGGTCGCGGGCCCCGACGGGCCGGCGACCCGCGCCCGCATCCACCACACCCCCGGCCCACGCTGGTTCGGACCCGACCGCCCGATCCGCACCGTCCACGGCGACGCCTCCATGTTCATCGGCGGACTGAGCGCACTGCTGCTGCAGTCCCTGCATCCGCTGGCCATGGCGGCGGTGGCGGGCCACTCCGGCTACCGCGGCGACCCCTGGGGCCGCCTCCAGCGCACCAGCACCTTCCTGGCCGTGACCACCTTCGGTACCGTCGAGGACGCTCAGCGCGCGGTGGACCACGTCAAGGCCATGCATCAACGCATCCGCGGGACAACCGCCGACGGCACCCCTTACCACGCGGCCGATCCGCACCTCCTCGCCTGGGTCCACGTCGCCGAGACGGACAGCTTCCTGCGCGCCCACGAACGCTACGGAGCTCATCCCCTGGACGCTGCCGGCTACGACGCCTACGTCGCCGACACCGCACGCGTCGCCGAAGCGCTGGGGGTCACCGACCCACCGCGAGACCGCCGCCGGCTCGCCGAACGGCTGAACGCCTTCCGCCCCGAGCTACGGGCCACATCCCAGGCCCGCGCAGCCGCTCGCTTCCTGCTGTTCCAGCCTCCCCTGCCGCTGGCGGTACGGCCGTTCTACGGCGCACTGGCCGCGAACGCCGTAGCTCTCCTCCCGCCCTGGGCACGCGGCATGCTCTGGCTGCCCCGGGTCCCCCTCGTCGAGGACCTCGCCGTACGCCCCACGGGCCAGGCGCTGACCCGGACCATCCGCTGGGCCATGGCCCCGCCACGCGAGTCCCACCCGACGCGAACGCCCAGGCTCCGCCCCTGACGACGACCGGTTGCCCCCGAACGGGCAACTTATCCGCAGGCAGACCGGGCATGCGGGGCATGCGGGGCATGCACTGACAACCACGCCACAGGCCGGCCTCGGTCCATACCGTGAAACTGCGATGCGCAGTCGCGGGCGACGTGCCGAACGTCGGCCGCAGATGCCGCCAGGCACAGCCGCTGGCCGGCGCGTACGCCACTGCCGTGAGCACAGCCCGCTCGCCACACGGAGTGGCCCCCCACCTCGCAGACGAGCAACGAACAACGGCAGCAACCGGGCGACCGGCTCCCAGAGTTCATCAGCTCTCAAGATCCCCTACGGGGACCGCAACGACCGCAAATGCCCGTCGGTTGGGCCCGGCCCGCGCAGACGCGAGATCAGGGCGAGCTTCCCAGTTCCCGCGCGGGCTGGGCCCAGAACCGACAGCTGTTTTCCGGCAGGCCTTAGAAGGCGCTGTTGTTGCAGCCCATGGTCGAGCCCAGGTGCGTCTTCTGCGCGCCGGCGTCACCTTCGCCGTTGAGCGCCCCGCCCAGCAGCCCGTTGAGCAGGCCGACCTGGCCGAGGATGTCGAGGTTCAGGTCGTGGGACTTGCAGTTGCTGCTCTGCAGAACGCTGTAGCTGTTTCCACCCTTGTCGCCGTGGCCGTCGAGGCCCTGCGCGGTGGCGGTGCCGGCGCTCAGGAGTCCGACGCCGCCCAGGGCGACGGCCATGAAGGCAGCATTGCGAAGCTTGTGCATGTCATCTCCGATGAGAACGAGGCGATCACTGAGAGATCGACTTCATACGATCACGGAGGATTAAAATAGGAAATCTCCCATCATTCCTCAGGGACACACCGAGGGTGCTGTTCTCTGACAAGCGCTATCAGGCGAACGGCCGGATTTCATTCACTCGGCAACTACCTTCCGGCATCGCCCTCCACGTCTCCTCCAGGTGACCAGGGACTTGCGGGAGGGACGGTTTCATGGACGTTGCCGACCTCCATTCGTCAACTCGCAACTGCGGGGCCGCCACCAGACACTGAGCAGGCATGGGAATCCTTGGCGCCGGCCCGCCCGGACGTCGGCGTGCTGAAGAGGGTCTGCTCCTCGAGAGCCACGTCCTGAAATCCGTGTCCACCCACCACACCGGCACCGACCGCACCAGCGTGCTGTATGTGCCCGGTCTGGGCCTCGTGGTGGCCGGCGACGCCGTCTACGACAACGTCCACCTCTGTCTGCTGCGGGCCCTGGACACCGTCGAGGGCCCGCGCCCGGTCGCTGTGGTCGCGGGCCACCGGGACCGCTGCCGACCCGACACACCCGACACCATCGCGCAGACCCCCGCCTACCTCGACGACGTCGAATCCCCCCTCGCCCTGCACCCGGCCCGGACGGCCTTCTACCCGGAGGTGCCCGTCCGTCATCCGGGCCGTCTCAACCCGTCGCACAACTTACTGCCCCACCGTGGCTTGCTGCCTTGGAGCGGAGCGTCCGCTCGGACGGATGTTGCGGTTGACGCGGAAGACGTTGTCCGGGTCGTAGTCCGCCTTGACCTGGCAGAGGCGCTCGTTGGTGCCCCGGTACGCGTCGGCGGTTCTGGTGGCATCGTCCTCGGCCAGCTGGAAGTTGACGTAATTCCCGCCGGTCGAGAACGGACGTACCTTCTCCCATCCCTTGCGTACGGCGGCCACGATCCCATCGTCGTCGGTGTGCGCAGGCCACACTCCGGAGAAACCGCTGATGAACCCGGCTTCCCGGTTGCCGACCGATCCGCCGTCGCCGTCCGTCTCGTTCAGCGCACCTGCGAGGTGGAAGATGACGGAGAAGGACAGGGGGGAGGCGACCTCCAGCGCGGCGTCCCGGAAGGTGGGGAGGTACTGTCCTGGCAGGTCGGGGAGGAACTCGGCCTTCCAGTACTGGTTCAGGCCCTTGGGTTCCATCGCGCCGAGCATCGACTGCTGGTCCACGTACGGCCTGGCACCGATCAGGTTGAAGACCGGTTCTCCAAGGGCGCGCAGCGGGGCGAGGTCGGCCTCGGCATTGGCACCGCTGTGGCAGGCGAGCAGCGCGGCAACGGGTTTGAGGTGCAGCTCGGCCGGGACGAACGGCGCGGGCGGGGCGAGCCGGATGATCGCTACGGTCGTCAGCTCGCGGTGAGCGGTCGCGGTGAGGTGCCGGTACGTCGCGAGCACGTCGTCCACCCGGTCGATGCTCCAGGCGGCCAGTCCGCCGGTGATGACGGGACCGACCTCGTGCAGCCGGAAGGTGAAGCGGGTGACGACGCCGAAGTTGCCGCCACCTCCGCGGATCGCCCAGAACAGATCCGGGTTCTGCGCCCGGTCGGCGGTCCGGATCCTTCCGTCCGCCGTGACGATCTCCACCTGCTCCAGATTGTCGGCCGCCCAGCCGAACCGGCGTGTCAGGTAACCGAACCCGCCGCCGAGGGTCAGCCCGGCGACTCCCGTCTCGGACACAAACCCGAGCACCGTCGCGAGGCCGTACTGCTGGGTCTCCCGGTCGACGTCGCGCAGGAGGCATCCCGGGCCGACGTGCGCGAGGCGCGTGGTCGGGTCCACGGTCACATCACGCATGCGGGACATGTCCAGGGTGAGCCCGCCGTCGGCGAGTGCGGTTCCGGCGATGTTGTGGCCCCCGCCCTTGATACTCAGCAGCAGGCCGTGGTCCGCGGCGAATCGGACGGCTGTGGCCACGTCCTGCGCCGTGGCCGGCTGGATGACCAGGGACGGCTTCGCAGCGGCCATGGCGTTCCAGACCAGGACGGCCTCGTCCCAGCCCTCGTCGCCGGCCGTGAGCACGGGCCCTTCGAGCCGGGTGCCGAGTTGCTCGATCCGGGCCGAAGTAAGGCCGACATGCCCTCCGCCGAGCCCGGCGACCTCGAACATTTTCGTGCTCATGCCGATTCGGCCTTCCTAGCTGCCCCCAGTGCGGTGCTCAGCGCGTCGAGGAAGTCCTTCGGCTGCTCCACTGCCGGGTCGTCCCGGCAGTCCTCGATCACGTGCAACGGCCATCCGTACCGGGCGCTCGCGGCCTCCGCGGTGCGCAGCCGCACCTGGAGGGCGTGACGGCCATGGATCAGGTCGGTGGGGACGTCGATGCGCTTGAGATCGCCGGAGGGGATCGCGGGCATGGCGATCCTGGGGACGATACGGCGGAGCGCCGACTGCACGCTGGGGGTGCGGGCGCGGTCCAGGGCGTAGTCCAGCAGCGGCTGCCACTGCCGGCCTGTCTGCTCGCCCACTCGGTCCATGTCGACGAAGCATTTGTTGAACAGGCGGTCCCGGCTCTTGGGGGTGGGATGGGCAACGAAGCCCATCATGGGCGCGGCGAAGCTGGGCGCCGGCCGGAACATTCCGAGCCCCAGCGTGTCGACCAGGATCAGGTGGGCCAGGCGGTCGCCGTGGTGCACCGCGTACCGCGCGGCGATGGCGCCGCCGAGCAGATGGCCGACCACCACAGGCGGCCTGCCCCGGCAGGTCTGGTCGATGAGCTCGTCGAGCCAGTTCAGGACCACTTCGGTGTCGATTCGGTTGTCGCGTACGAACGATGCGCCGTGGCCTGGCAGGTCGGGCGCGATCACCCGATGGGTGGTGACCAGGTCGGGTATCACCCTGATCCACAATGCGGCGAACTCGCCCTGGCCGTGCAGCAGCACGACAGGCGGGCCGTCACCGCCCTCAAGAACGGCAGTGGACACGGTGGCGAGCTGAAGCCGCCTCTCCTTCAGCGGCATCGCAGCAAGGAGCTGGCCGCGCATCTGCTGACCAGCGGACCGCTCCGGGCGTATTGGGCTCTCCTGGGTGCTCATCACGGGCTCCTTTCCCGGTGGCCTGCCAGGGCCACGAGAGCCGTAGGGCCTACGAGGAAAGAATCCGCGTCCGAGAGCGGTGGTCGCATCGGTCCCACCGACCAACTCGGCCGTCGCGCGCCGTGTGGGTATTTCTGTGCAGAGGGCGCCGGGTCCTACACGAGGTCGTGCTCGTAGGCGTACGCGGTGGCCGCGGCCCGTGAGGAGACGCCCAGCTTGGTGAACATGTTGCTCACGTGCCGGGCAACGGTCTTGTCGCTGATGACAAGGCTGTCTGCGATGTCCCGGTTGGTCGCACCGGTCGCCACCAGGCGGAGCACCTCGACCTCGCGAGGGGTCAGACCTCCAGGGCTCGCAAAAGAGGTCCGGCCCATGAGCTGCCGTGCCTCCTCCAGCGCCGGGACCGCACCCAGTTGTTCGAAGACCCGGCGGGCGGCGTCCAGCTCCATCTCGGCCGTGTCGTGGTCGCCGATCCGGCGGCACGCGCGCGCCATCCGCAGCCGTACCCGTGCCGCTTCGTACGGAGCGTCGATCTCGTGCCAGGCGGCCCACGCGCGGCGCAGGGCGACACAGGCGGCCTCGGGCTCACCCGCGGCCAGGAGGACGGACCCGTGCGCGTACGCGACCACCGCCCGCAGATACGGCGAGTCGAAGCCGGAGGCGATCTTGCCGAGCTCGTCCACCGCGGCCTGAGCCGCCTCCACGTCACCGGCGGCGAGCTCGATCTCCACGGAGCCGGCCAGCACCCTGGGCCGCTCCTGTGCCGCCCCCTCGGTCTCGGCGAGCGCCCGCCGGATCGCGGCGGCGGCGTCATCGCGGCGGCCCTGCGCCAGCCGGAGCAGGGCCAGGCCCGGCTGCGCCGGGTGCCCCTTGTCCAGGGCCTCGCGGTAACAGGTTTCGGCCCGGGAGAACTCGCCGCGCAGACGGAAGAGTTCAGCACGCTGGTACAGCGCCATGCCCATCGCCGGGTCACCAGGCGGGGCGGCCAGATGCTCGCACGCCAGCTGCGCCTCGTTCATCGCCTCGGCCCACTCGCCGCGCAATTGCATGATCTCCGAGCGGTGCACCAGGCACTGGCCCCGGTAGGGCTTGAGGCTCTGCTGCACGGCGCACCAGCGGCTCAACGCCGTCGTCCACTCCTGCACGCGACCAAGGTCGAAGATTCCGCGGCAGGCGAGGATCACGGCGCAGTAGACGATCCCGGCAGCGACCGGCGAGACCTCTCCTGTGGTCACCGCCACCATCGCCTCGTCCAGCAGGGAGACGCCTTGGACCACCCGCCCCCGCGCGAGAAGCGCCTGCCCCTGCCCCAGCCTCCCGAACGCCCGAAGGTCGGCGTCGTCGAACCGGTCGGCGATCCTGGTGATCTCCACGAACGAACGGCGCGCAGACTCGGGATCACCGCCATGCAGAGCCTGCAGCGCCCCGGGGATGCGCAGGTACCCCTGCTCGGTGCAGTCCGGGGCGGCGTCATCGAGGAGGTGCCCCGCCCGTGCGAGCCATCCGCCGCCGCGGGCCTGCTCACCGTGCAGGACGAGGATGATGCCGATCCAGAACGCACTCCGTACGGCCGGCGCCACGTCCCCACGGTCCAGGAACGCGTGATGGGCCCGCTCCCAGCTCTCGACCGCCGCGTCGAGGGTTCCGATCAGGTACGCCGCCCGCGCCATCCGATCGAGGTCATCGGGTTCCAGCAGGCCCTGCCGGTCGGCGGCCCGCATCTGGTCGTACGCGTCCCGCCACGCCAGCCGCAGGTACGACTCGCGCCCCTGCGTAAGCGGATCGACGGCTGCCATGAGCACTCCCGCGCGAGACGAGCCCCTGTGGGCAGCGTACTCGGCGCCCGCGGGCTGCGCCCGAGTCCGACCGTGCACAGCCTGAACGCGTAGAGGCGGCAAGGAAGAGGGTGACCTGGTCCACACCTGCCCCACCAGGACCAGGACCAGGACCAGGCACCGGCAGCACCAAGGGCGCCAGCTGTACGTGACTGTCACGGCGAGAGGCCTCGCCGATGGCCACCCGGATGATGATTCCCAGGGCCCGCCAAAGATCGGCCCCCCCACCAGCCACACTGTCGAGCCGCGGCTCACCCACTTCGGCCAGTGCGTACGCGCTCGCAGTGTCCCGGGCCGGTGGTCCGAAGCCGAGTTCGGTGCCCTCGGGGGTCTCCCGACGCCTTCGGGGACACGCGTTTCACCGTGTGGCGGGAGGGGTGCCTCGCTCACGCCGCAGCCGTCGCAGCACGACCACGAGGTCGGTCACCGCCAGAAGAGCAAGAATCCCGCACGCGACGGCGATGACGATGAGCGGGCCTTGTCCAAGGCTGTCACCAGGATCAGAGTTCGCCGCCCCCACGCCGAAGAGTATGCGGCAGCGATGAAGACCGGCACGAAGATACCGGCCAGGAGCAAGCGCAGTCCGAGTGAGCTTTGCGCGGTGACCGGTTCGGTGCCGGTACGAGGGAAACGGCGGCCGATCATCCCGGAGCGCGCTCGCCCCACCGGTTCTCGATCTCGATCCGGGGTCTTGCCCATGGCTGCGCACTTCCTTCCCCGGATCGGCAGGGACCACCGCTGCCCGTCGTCAGGGAGAGCCGACGAAGGCAGTGTCCCTACGGCTGTTCCGACGAGTAGCCCGCCCGCCCGGGGCTAAACCGGTCTGCGGCCGAGGCCCGGGACGCTGGCTTCGGCGTTGCCCGTGGCAGGCTTCGGGGGAAGACCCGTGACCGGCTGGTGGCTGCGGGAGGGCCGCAGGGGAGCGAACCTATTCCCTCTGCCCGGCCTGTCCGGCGTCGCCTCGGGCCGACCGGCGGGTGTGGACGTACAGCTTGTGGCGGTCGCCGACGTCCAGGTGCTGCGGCAGTGGCAGGTGGTAGCGGACCGGGCGGCGGTGGTCGGCGATCCGCCGCGCCGGGTTGTAGACGCGGTTGAATTTCCACAGCATGCGGGCGAAGTTGGTCTGCCCGCGGGCGAGGTTGGCACCCAGGACCGGAAGAACTCGCCGCTTCGAGAATGGATGGAAACCCCCAGGTCATCAGGATGTCTCTGCCTGGGCGACAGCTACGACGCCCAGCACGACCAGGCCACTGGGCGGCCCGCGCGCAGGGCCTACGCCGCCCTGGGCCTGCTGTTCGTCGTCGTGTTCGTGCCCCTCACGGCCAACACCGCACTGACGCTGCTGATCGACGTCTGGACCAGCCGGACCAAGGACGCCGCCGAACAGTGGCTCGCCCAGTCGCCCGGCGCATCCGTCACCAGTGTCCAGGCGGCATCGCGCACCATGCAGATCCACGTCCGCTCCCCCGAAGACCTCCCGCCGGTACAGTCCCTGCTCGACCGGCTGGAGGGCCGGATCCCGAACGGCATCCCCATCGTCGTGGACACCCAGCGCGGCCGGCGCATCGACGCCGGAACCGTCGGCGACTGAGCCCTGGGGGCATGCCCGACGCCTGCCAGGCATCGCCCTGGCACAGGCACGGTCGAGAGAGCCACGGTGGTCATGCCCAGCAGGCGCGGCAAGCGCTGCTAGAACTTCGAAGGGCACCGGCCGTGCAGTGCCCAGCCGTACGTCCAAGGGCCGGCGGACCGTGCCCCGCTCCACCCGACGGCCGCCGGAGCCCTGGCCATCGCCCTCGCCCTCGCCCTCGCCCTCGCCCTCGCCGACCAGCAAGCCCTCCCCGCCGACGAGAACTGACCGCCCACACACTCATATATTTATCCTTTTGACCGTAAGTTCGGCTCCTCCAGCGCTGGAAGGTACGACACCACTCGCAAACCCGCTCCGAGAGCGCAAGACAGCCACCATCGCGAGACGACGGACTGCACCAGCACCAACGCAAGGACGAGTTCCCGCAACGCGACGGGCGAGAAGGGGACGACACCGAACGCACTCAGCCGCTCGACAGACAACGGCGAGCACGGGAACCCGCGCCGGTCGGGTCTCTTCGAGCAAGTGGCCCCGGGCGAGGCCATGCTCGTCCCACTTGACCGGCATCACGCTCTCGCCTTTCCCGGCAGCCGGGTCGGGCCCGCGTCCAGGCCGACGGCCAGTCCTTCGGCGGTGACGTCGAGTGTGCTGGCCTTCAGTCCCAGGGGATAGTCCGCACCGTTCCGGCTTGTCAGCCTGTCCTGGATCCGGTCCATGAGCCGGGGTGGCGCGGGGCTGCCCAGTATCTCGACGTCGGCCAGGTGCAGGGAGACTCGTCCGTCCTGGAGTCGGGGCTGGATGGTGGCCTGCCCGAGGCCCCCCTGGCCGAGATCGAGGGTCACCGTGTCCGCCTGGTCGTCCAGATGTACGGCGGTGACGGGGAGCCGGCCGTCGGACGTGTCGGCCATGCGTTGCAGCGAGGCGGCGGGCACCGTGACGTCGGCGTGAGTGCGGGCGACGGTGCCGGAGCGGTCGGCGGTCAGCCGTAGGTCCTCCAGGCGGGCATGGACGGAGACACCGGGAATCCGGCCGAGGACGGCGTGGTCGTTGCTGATGGTCACGGCGTCGATCTGCCGGTCGAACAGGGCGAGCAACGCCGGACCGCCCTCGATGTCGACGGCGGTTCCCTTGCCGAGGGCGGTGTCGGCGACGGCGGCCAGACGGCTGTGCAGCAGGGTTCGAGCAACGAGTTCGGCGGCGGTGGCGGTGAGCAGGACCACCGCGAGGGCTGCGGACGTGAGCGCTGCGGCGCGGTGCCGCCGGAACACGGCGCGGATCATCGGCGGTCCCCCGAAGCGGAACGGGAAGGGACCATTGCGTCCGCGTCCGCCTGTGGGGACGGGGCGGCAGTCTGCGTCGGGCCTTCAGGATCCAGGTGTGGCAGGAGCCGGTCCAACCACTGCGGCAGCCACCAGTTGGCGCGCCCGAGCAGGTACATGGTGGAGGGGACCAGGATGAGCCTGACGACGGTGGCGTCGATGACGACGCTGACGCCCAGGCCGAGGGCGAGCATCTTGATGACCACGTTGCTGGAGAGCAGGAACGCCAGGAAGACGCTGGTCATGATCAGGGCGGCGCAGGTGATGACACGGGCGGTGCCGGCCAGTCCGGTGGCCACGCTGAGGTGGTTGTCCTTCGTGTGCAGCCACGCCTCACGGATGCGTGAGAGCAGGAAGACCTCGTAGTCCATGGACAGCCCGAAGACGATCGCGAACATCATCATCGGCACGTACGACTCCACCGGTACAGGCTCGTCGACACCGAACAGGCTGCCGCCCCAGCCCCATTGGAAGACCGCGACGACGACGCCGTACGCGGCGGCGATGGACAGCAGGTTCAGCAGGGCCGCCTTGAGGGCCACGAGGAGGCTGCGGAAGACCGTGAGCAGGAGCAGGAAGGACGCCGCCACGACGACCGTGACGATGACCGGCAGACGGTCCACGACCACGTCCCGGAAGGCCAGTTGGGCCGCGGTGACGCCGGTGACATAGCCCCGCGCGCCCGAGTCGGAAAGTGCGTCGGGGAGCGTGTCGTTCTCCAGGCGGTGCATGAGGTCCGAGGTGGCCTTCTCCTGGGGGCCGGTGTCGGGTGTCACGGTGGCGATGAGCAGGGCGCCGTCGTCGCTGGTGACAGGCGTGGTGACGTGGGCGGTCCCGGGAGTCGCCGCCAGTGCGTCGTGCAGCGGCCCGGAGAGTGCGGCGGGGTCGGTGCGGGTGTCGCCGAGGTCTGCCACGATCGTGAACTGACCGTTGGTGCCCGGTCCGAAGCCGTCCGCGATCAGGTCGTGGGCGCGACGGTCGGTGTAGTCCTTGGGGTTGGCGCCGCTGTCGACGTGCCCCAGGCGCATGGAGGCGGCGGGGATGGCGAGCACGGCCAGGACCAGACTGCCGACGGCGAGGAAGAACCATGGCCGGCGGCCCACCGTGGCGGCCCAGCGGTGCCAGGTGTCAGCCGTGCCGCTGGGTTCGTCGACCGGGGGGCGCACCCGCCAGCGGTCGATGCGGCGGCCGGTGACGCCCAGGAGTGCCGGGGCCAGGGTGAGCGCGGCAGCGGCGGCGACCAGGACAGTCAGGCCGGCGGCGACGCCCAGGGTGCCGATGAACGTCACGCCCGATGCGTACAGCCCACCGAGGGCGAGGGCGACCGTGGCCGCCGCGACGATCACCGCACGACCGCTGGTGGCCATCGCCCGCCCCGCAGCCTCGGCGGGGTCGTCGACGTCGTGCAGCAGTCGGCGGTGACGAGTGATCAGGAAGAGCGCGTAGTCGATGCCGACGCCCAGGCCCATCATCGTGGCCAGTGTGGGAGCCGCGTTGCCGAAGGTGAACGTCGCGGCCAGGAGTCCGAGCAGCGCCATCCCCGACAGAAGTCCGACGACTGCCGTCAGCAACGGCAGCCCGGCGGCGGCAAGACTGCCGAAGCCGGCCAGCAGCACAACCACGGCGGTGGCGAGTCCGATCGCTTCGGACAGCCGGTCCTCGGCCTTCGGGCGGGCCAACTGGCCCAGTGGTCCGCCGTATTCGACGTCCACGCCGCCCGCTCGCAGGCCGTGCACGGCGTCGTCGACGCCGTCCAGGTAGGAGGTTTCGAAGCGAGCCGGGTTCTCGCTGAAGCGGACGGTCAAGATGCCGGTGGTGCCGTCGGTGGAGACCGCGCCCGGTGTGCTCAGGGGATCGGCCACCGAGACCACCTCGGGCAGCTCCTTCAGCTCGGTCACCGCGGTCCCGACGGCGTCCCGGTGCGCGTCGAGGGACCCGGTGTCCGTGTGCAGCACGATCTGGGAGGCCGTGCCGCGCACTTGGTCGGATCCGTGGGCGTCGAGCAGGTCGATTCCGGTCTGTACGGCGGATCCGGGAAGGGCGAAGTCGTCGTCGTAGGTCCCGCCCCAGGCTCGGTCGGCGCCGAGGGCGGTCAGCAGGACCAGCAGCCAGGCGGTGATCACCCACCACGGCCGTCGGGCGCACCAGCGGCCGAGCCGGTGCAGTCGGCCGGCACCTGCGGGTGCTTCGCGGTGGTCGGGTTCCTGAGACGTTTCGGGGGCGTTGGTCATACTGTCGTTCCTGGTCGGGCCCTCGTCGGGCAGGGCGGGGTCGGCGATGCGGTGAGCAGGAGTCATGCGTGGTTCGACTCAGTCCTGCTGCCAGAAGTCGGCGCGCCGCTCCGCCCAGCGCTGCACCTGCCGGCCGTAGTCGCCGGAAAGCGCCTTGTCGCGGATCTCCGTCCGCTGCTCGGTCCGCTCCTCCCCGCTGACCTCCCGCAGTTCCTTGATGTCGTCCTGGAGCTGTGCGGGCAGCGCCTGGAAACGCCGCTGCGCCTCCTCGGCCCGGAGCTGGACCCGGGTGCCGTAGTGGCCGTCCAGTGCGTCCTGCCAGATCCTCGCCGCCGCCTCCTGGCGCGATGCGGGATCCAGGGCGCGCAGCTTGCGCAGATCGGCACGGAGATCCTCCGACAGGCGGCCGGGCACGGGCCGCGGGCCGCCGGCGACGAGGCCGACGGTGTCGGCGTCCGCCAGGCCGACCGCCGAGGCGGTCGGTGCCGTCGCGGGTCCGGACGACGACGTCGTCCACATCAGTCCGGTGACGGCGGCGGCCGTGACGGCCAGTCCTGCGGTCACGGCCCGGCCGGACACAGCACTGCGGATGCGGTTCACAGGGTCCTCCCCTTGTTCGATCTCGGGCCTCAGCCTCGCCGCGGCATGCGAGCCGGAGGTTCGGCGAATGTTCGGGGCGTGTAAGGGCCGGTCGTCAGGGCGCTCGCCTGGGGCGGAGATGGCTAGCATCTGGGATTGAGCTGCGAGAAGAGGGCACATGGCGGAGAGCAAGGGGCTCGTCCTGGTCGTGGAGGACGAGCGGAACATCGCCGACCTCCAGCGCCGGTATCTGAGCCGCGAGGGATTCGGTGTGCATGTCGAGACCACCGGTGACGCCGCCCTGGCCGCCGTCCGTCGTATGCGCCCGGCGGCGATCGTGCTGGACATCGCGCTGCCCGGTATGGACGGCATGGAGGTCTGCCGCCGGCTGCGCCAGGAGGGCGACTGGACCCCCGTGCTGTTCGTGACCGCGCGGGACGAGGTGACCGACCGTGTTCTGGGACTGGAACTCGGCGGCGACGACTACCTGACGAAGCCGTTCTCCCCGCAGGAGCTGGTCGCCCGGGTCAAGAGCCTGCTGCGACGTGCCGCCGGCCCGCGGCACGACCCGGTGCGCAGGATCGGCCGCCTCACACTCGACACCGGCCGCCGTACCCTGCACGTCGACGACCGGCCAGTGGAGCTGACGACCACGGAGTTCAACCTGCTCGCCTTCCTGATGCACCATCCCGGCCAGGTGTTCACCCGCGAGCAACTGCTCGCCCAGGTCTGGGGGTACGCCGGCTACCGCGACACGCGCGTGATGGACGTCTACGTCTCCCAGCTGCGCGCCAAGCTCGGTGACGCCAGCCCTCTGCGCACCGTCCGCGGGGTCGGCTACAGCGTCTCCGACACCGGCCGATGAGCCCCGTGGACGGCCGCGGCTCGCTGACCAGGAGCATCGTCCTGCTCACCAGCGCCGTGGCCGCGGTCGCCGTACTGCTGACCGGCCTGTTCGCCTGGCGAGTGATCCGCGTCAACGCCGAGGCGCAGGAACGTGACCAGCTCTCCCGGCAGGCCGAAGTCCTCGCCCGCACCCCTCCCCTGGCCTCCTGGATCCTCGACCGGCAGCAACGCATCGCGGGCCCCGATGACATCAGGCTCGCCATCGTCCGGCCTTCCGGCGAGATCGACGGTCCGGCGACCGTCGCTGTCGGCGCCGCGAGCCGTGAGGCGCTGCTCTCCGGGGAGAGGGTGTCCACGACCGCTCGCCTCGACGGCGACGAGGTCCTCGTGGAGGGCGCTCCGACCCCCACCGGGGGCGGGCTCGTGCTCACCCAGCCGATGAGCGCAGTCGACCAGGCCACCGACCGCATGCGCGGCAGTCTCGCACTGCCCCTGATCCTGGGTCTGGCCGGCGCCGCCCTCGCCGGTGCACTGCTGGCCCGGCGCCTGGCCCGCCCGCTCGTCTCGGCCGCACGAACCGCGCACCGGCTGTCCGAGGGCGCCCGCGGCGTGACGGTTCCAGCCGAAGGTCCTGCCGAGGTGGCGGAACTGGCCGGTGCGCTGAACACCCTGGACACGGCGTTGACCCACAGCGAGAACCGTCAACGCGACTTCCTGCTCTCCGTCTCCCACGAGATCCGCACCCCGCTGACCACGGCGCTCGGATACGCCGAGGCTCTCGCCGACGAAGTGATCACCGGCGAGGAGGTGCCCGACGCCGGCCGCATCCTGCGCACCGAGATCGAACGCCTCGAACACTTCGTCGGCGATCTGCTCGCTCTCGCGCGACTGGAGGCTGACGACTTCCGCCTGGACATCGTCGAGGTCGACCTCGACGCTCTGGTGGCGGAGACCGCCACCGCGTGGTCGGCACGCTGTGCCCGGCACGATGTCGACTTCCGCGTCGAGCGCCCGGAGCACCCTGTGCTGATCACCACCGACGGCTTTCGCGTACGCCAACTCCTCGACGGGCTCGCCGAGAACGCGCTGCGCGTCACGCCGGCCGGCAAACCCGTCGTCCTGGCCCTGCGAGCAGACGGCCCCGGCGCCCTGCTGGAGGTCCGTGACGGCGGCCCCGGGCTCACCGCCGACGACATCGAGGTCGCCTTCGTGCGCGGCGCCCTCACAGACCGCTACCGAGGCGTCCGCCCCGTCGGCAGCGGCCTGGGGCTGGCCATCGCCCACCGCCTGGCGGGCCGGCTGGGCGGCACCATCGCCGCGCGAGGAGGCGCACCCGAAGGCGGCGCCTGGTTCACCGTCCGGCTGCCGTCGTACCCCGGTGCTCCTTACACGCCCCTGACAAACTCCTGACGGTGTCGTTGCCGCGCCCGGGAACGCTCCTGCCCATGACCGTGGGGAAGAGGAGCCGGTTGAAGATGAAGTGGCTGTTCGGAATTGGGCTGCGGCGTCGTGTCGCCGCAGCCGGGACGCGAAGCATGCCGCAACGCCTGCGCGCGGACCTCGACGAAGCCCTGGCGCTGAGGGACGACGCGGACCGGCGAACTGCCGTCGACCGGGTGGTCCGAGGAATCGCCGAAGGCACCTACGGGGCGACCTTCCAACGCCCGGCTGCGAGCGCCGCCCGGCGCGGCCGCACCCCGTCCTGACATCGCATGCGGCACAGCCGCTTGGCCGGCCTTGATGAGGAGGATCGGCTCGGAGCGTTGCAGTCCTCGCGAAACCTGCGGGGTGGCGCGGCCTATGATTGCTCACCATTCACGACCGGTGTCCTGGTCGAGCGGCAGGAGCGGACCGCATGAACCACCACGCCCCATCACCGCCGGAACCCGCCGAGCACCGCCGCTTCCGCGCCCACCGGAGCACGCTCGAACAGGTCGCCGATGCCGACGAGGCGGGCCTGGTCAGCGAGGTACTCACCGACCCGGACCAGACGATGGCTCAGTCCGCCGTGACCCGGCACCTGGACCGCCGGGCGACAGACCTCCATCACGGACCCGCCTACGAACCATGGGCCGCTTCGATGGCTGAGGTCGTCATCGGCCATCCGTTTCTGGCACGACGCCTGCAAGAGTGGACGCTCTTCCGTGCCGTCACACTGAGGCAGTCCTGGAGCGCGGACGCCCTACTCGGGTCGTCCGACTGGCTTCAGCTCAAAGCCGCCACCGCTGCGAACACCGATGTCGTCGAACTTCTCACCGAGTACGGTCGCACGAAGCGAATACGCAGGCTGAGCAGAACCAACGGCAGGCGCCAATCCTCACACTGAACGCCCCGTCAACCCATGTACGGGTCAACGCTGATTGCATCTGCCCGGGGCACTCAGCGCCGCCCGGAAGGTCCCGCCGCCATGTGCATTCGATGCACCGGGTCGGGCGTCACGCTTCGGTCGCTGCCCGCACGACGGCGTGCGCCAGGGCGTCGAAATTCTCTCGGTAGAAACCCAGGCGGATGTGAAACGGCTCCTCCGAGAAAGCGCCCTCGCGGACGAGGAACATGGTGGGCGCCGCCGTCAGCGCGCTGTGCACCATGTGCAGTTCCAGCGTGGTGAACCGGAAATCGCGGGACTCCGTGTGCGGTCCGACCAGGCGTTCCAAGAGTGCGTCGACCGCGTCCCGGCACGCACCGACCAGCACGGTCAGCACCGTGTCATCGAAGTCCCGATGGCGCAGAAAGCTCAGCGCTTCGTACATCGCCGAGACTTGGGAGGGTGCGAGCCGGGCGGTGAACGCGTCACCGTCGCGGGTCAGTTTCAACTGCGTTCTCAACCGTGTCTCTTTCGTCTCTCTTTCGCGGGTCAGCTGTCCTTGGTCGGCTCGTGCCAGCGCCGTTGATGCGCCTCTTCCCCGCTACAGACAGGAGTTCGGGGAGTTTAGCGCGGCTGCTCCGACGACGGTTTCGACCATTTCCGCGGGTCGCGGTCGCTGCATCTGATGCCCTTGCGACACTGCCCGTACGACCAGCCGGGTCTCCGGACTTCCCGTCATCATGCCGACACGTTGACGCCCGCGGCGAGGCCGAGGCCGTCCAGTGCCGGCGCGGCGTCGGCCGCGGAGGCAGTCAACGCTCTCCCGCCCCGCTGCGGGACCAACCCCCCGTCCAGGCACCGGCAGTTCCGGTGTCGCGGGCAAGCCCCCTTCGAGTGCGACCGACCCGGTCGGGCGCCGGAGGTCGTCCGCAGCGCGGAATCGGCCGGCAGGCCACGGTCACCGGCAGGGGACGTATGGCCGGACCGGCCACGGCAGGGGAGCCTCCGGCCGGAACGCTGCCTCCGCTCCGCCGGTGTGCATCCGCCGGGTGCCGACCTCACCCTCTGCGCATCATCAAGGGGCGAAGACATAACGGACTTCATCACTGGTCAACTACCGGGCGCGTTCAATGCATTGACACGTGCATTACATAGGCTTTACGTTCCGGCCATCTGAGAGCGCTCTCAGACTCCCCTCCTGTGAAGACTTGAGGTGCCGCATGCCATCCCCACGCAGACCGGCAGTCATACTGCTTCTGGCCTCCGCGCTCGCCGCCGCAGGCCTGGTCCCGACCGCCGCACCGGCGGCCGCGGCCACCGTTCCAGTAGGTTCCGGCAGCTACTCCGACACCCGGCCCGCCGGCACGTCGGGCCCCACCACCAACACAGGAACACCCGTCACGCCCAAGCTGACCGCCGCCGCACGGAACCGGCCGGTACCCACCAACGACTGGTGGTCCTCCCTGGCCTTCCAGCGCTACGGCGACAACCCGTGGTCGACGCCCATGTACGGGCACCCCCTCACCTACCAGGCCACGGCCGGTGGACTCGACGTCGGCTACCCGACCTCGCCCGCGATCGTCGGTGACGGCAGACAGTACGAGTACGCCCACAAGCGGGACCTCACCATCGGACTGACCGGCCTCAACTCCCCCGACACCAAGGCCGACGACTGGTCCGACTGGACGGTCACTCCCCTGTGGTCCGACGGTGCCCGCACCCTGCGCACCACCATCGGCCACGGCTCCCCGTTCGTATACGCGAAAGGCTCCGGCGGCAACGCCCAGATCACCACCGCCGCTGCCCCGACGGTCTTCGCCGACCAGACCAACGTCCTCGGCATCACCGTCGGCGGACACCACTACGCCCTCTTCGCGCCGACCGGCAGCGACTGGAACGTCTCCGGCTCCACCATCACCACCGGCCTCGGCTCCAAGGACTACTTCTCCGTCGCCGTGCTGCCGAACACGGACGCGCTGGCGACCTTCAAGAAGTACGCCTACAGCTTCGTCACCGGCTCCAAGGTGAGCTGGAGCTACTCCGGTGGCACCACGAAGGCCACCTACACCCTCACCACCGAGGCGAAGGAAGGCACCGAGCGCGGCACACTCCAGGCGCTCTACCGCCACCAGTGGCTGAACACCACCGACGCCCTCACCTCCTACACCTACGTCTCACCCCGCGGCACCATGAAGGTCCGCGAGTCGGCCTCGTTCACCACGACTCAGAAGGCGGCCCCGGTGCTGCCCGCACTGCCCAAGTCGGACGGTGTGGACGCCGCCCGGCTGCGCGGATACCTGAACGAGGTCGTGAATGCTTCCGACCCCTTCTCCGGGGCCACCGACACCTACTGGACCGGCAAGGCCCTCGGCCGCCTCGCCCAACTCGTCCCGGTTGCCGAGCAGATCGGCGAGACCGGCACCCGCGACAAGCTTCTCGGCCTGATCAAGGGCAAGCTCCAGGACTGGTTCACGGCGGGCGGCGCGAACGAGTTCAGCTACGACAACGACTGGAAGACCCTCACCGGCTATCCCGCCTCCTACGGCAGCGACACCGAGCTCAACGACCACCACTTCCACTACGGCTACTACATCTACGCGGCGGCGATCGTCGCCCAGTACGACCAGGCCTGGGCCGCCGACTCAGCGTGGGGCGGCATGGTCAAAGCCCTCGTGAGGGACACCGCCAACCCCAGCCGCACCGACAGCTCCTTCCCCTTCCTGCGCGGCTTCGACGTCTACGCCGGCCACAGCTGGGCATCCGGCCATCAGGGCTTCGCCGCCGGCAACAACCAGGAGTCCTCCTCCGAGTCCACCAACCTCAGCGCGGCCCTCGTCCTGTGGGGCTCCGCCACCGGCGACACCTCGCTGCGTGACCTCGGCACCTACTTGCTGAGCACCGAGTCGGAATCGATCGCCCAGTACTGGTTCGACGCCGACGAGCAGGTCTTCCCCTCCGCGTTCGGCCACGACACGGCGGGCATGGTCTGGGGCAGCGGCGCCGCCTACGCCACCTGGTGGACCGCGAACCCCGAGGAGATCCACGGCATCAACGTTCTGCCCGTCACCGGCGGATCGCTCCATCTCGGCGGTGAGAAGGCAGCCGTGCGGCGCAACATCGCAGAGATGGAGCGGGAGAACGGGGGCCCCGCCGTCGAATGGCGGGACATCCTCTGGGAGTTCCAGTCCACTGCCGACCCGGCCGCGGCCAAGGCGAAGTGGGACGCGGGCAACGCCGGCTACACCCCGGAGCAGGGAGAGTCCAAGGCACACACCTACCACTGGATCAACACCCTCGACGCGCTGGGCGCCCCGGACACCACGGTCACCGGTGACATCCCCACCTCCGCCGCCCTCACCAAGGGGACGACCCGCACCTACGTCGCCCACAACTACGGATCGTCGGCCCGCACCGTCACCTTCTCGGACGGCAAGACCCTGTCCGTGCCGGCTCGTTCCACCGCGACCGGCACCGGATCCGGGTCGCAGGATCCCGACCCCGACCCCGACCCGCCGACCGGGAACACCTTCCAGCTGCGCAGCGGCGGTGTCCTGACCACGGCGACCGGTGGCACCCTGAGCAGCGACACGATCGCCTCCGCGGGCGGCACCAACCACGACGGCACCCCGTACCAGCCCCTCGTCTACGAGATCCGCGGCGTCAACGGCACACTCACCTCGGGTGCCGGCACCACGTTCCGGCTGCAGGTGGACGCCGACACGGCGGTCGGTCTCGGCCAACAGGCGCGTGTCAGCTACGACTTCACCGGTGACGGCACCTTCGACCGGACCGAGACGTACCACTACTTCGCCACCGACCCGGTCGCCGGGTGGGAGGAGTACACGCAGAGCCGCGGCCTCAAGGCGTCCACGGGCACGATGGGCAACCTCAACGGCGGCACCGTACGCCTCGAAGTCTGGAGCGCCATCGGCAACGGCGCGTCCAAGCTCCAGACGGGCACGGACAAGTCCGTGCTGGTGATCCCCTACGGCTGATCCGGCGAGAACGGTGCGGCGGGCAACGGCGCGAGTATGTTGCCCGCCGCACCGACATGCCTGGCACGGCTTGCTGCAGGCGGGTGTCCCGCGCGTCGTGGCCGCCCCGCCGGATCCGGATGCCTCGGGCAGCGAGGTCTGCCACGCTCTCGGGGAATCGCACCGCGACCGCGATGTCCTTCGCCGGGATCCGGGTCAGCGGCTGCTCCACGACCAGCCGTCCGAGCGCGCCCGACGCCGCGGACACGACGATCACGCGCCGCGGGGTGGTGCGCCTTCGAACCCGGACCGGAGACTTCGCCGCTTGCCCGCACCCGGCTCATGGCCCATGTGCTGTACGACGGCGGTGCATTACGGCACCACGGCACGCCCAGCACATCCAAGCCATTTCGTACCCCGGGCGCATCGGCCACATCCACGACCCGCGGATTACGCGAAAAGCTGCTCACCTCCTCGGCCGTGGAGATCGCCCAACCGATCAAGCCACTGCTTCAATGGGCAATTTCATCTGGATTGCAGCGATGGGAGTGGTTCATTTTTGTCCGCCCCGAAACAGAGGCAATAGGACGGGTACTTCGAAGCCTTCAGCACCGCAACCCAGAGGGAGACACACCATGCGACGAATGGCACGCTGGGCAACGTCAGCGGCTCTGCTCACCGCAGCCGTGGCGGGACCCTTGAGCGCTCCCGCCCACAGCGCCCCCGCATCGCCGTACGCCCCCTCGGCCCTGGTCTTCACCACAGGCCACGGCCAGAATGCCGTCACCGCGACACCGGAGCGCGCGGTGACGCTGAACTGTGCGTACACCACCTCGGGGACCCATCCCGACCCGCGGCAAGCCTGTGCGGAACTGGACCGCGTGAACGGCGACTTCGGACGCCTGGCCACGCTCCGCGGAAACGAGGCGGGGCGGCCCTGCACGAAGGAGTACCGGCCCGTGGTCGTCACCATTCAAGGTGTATGGCGAGGGACGCGCGTGAACTACGAGCACACGTTCGCCAATTCATGCGTCAAGGAAACCCAAGGAGCAGCGGCATTAGCCTTCTGAGCGTCACGGCTCAGTAGGCCGAGCATTTGGCCGAGCCTTTGCTGCCCGCGTACGGAAGCAGCAAAGGCTCGGCCCTGCACTGGACACGGCGAGGGGGTCGCGGCCTGGCGGGGACGCCGGGCAGAGCCAAAGGCTGACCCGTGCCCGGGCCATCGGCAGGCCGGCCGACCTCACGGCCTGCCGCTCAGGGCCTGGCCACGAAGACATGCGCGGCGGCCGACACGGGCAGCACGGCGGTCACCTGGTCGCTGCCGACCGTCACACCGCCGGGCGACGACGTGACGCTCACCCTCGCGCCGGGCCGCACCCCTGCGTACCGCAGCGCGCACAACAGTTGGGAGTCGGCCTGGACCGATTCCCCGATGCGGCGTACGACCGCGCTCACACCGTCCGGCCCGGTCTCCAGATCACTGAGGCCGACCGCGCCGCCGTGGTGGAACGGACCAGCGGCCCCCTCCTCACCGAGTTCCGCGAGGCCCGGGATCCGGTTGCCGTAGGGAGAGTGCGTCGGGTGCCGCAACAGGGCCAGGACACGGCGTTCAGCGGCCTCGCTCATCACGTGCTCCCAGCGGCAGGCTTCGGCGTGGGCCTGCTCCCACTCCAGCCCGAGCACGTCGACGAGCAGACACTCCGCGAGCCGGTGCTTGCGCACGACACGCGTGGCCAGTCGGCGGCCCTCGTCGCTCAGTTCGAGATGCCGGTCACCGGCTACGCGCAGCAGGCCGTTGCGCTCCATGCGCGCGACGGTCTGACTGACCGTGGGGCCACTCTGGTCCAGGCGCTCGGCAATGCGGGCGCGCAGCGGGACCACGCCGTCCTCCTCAAGTTCCAGGAGAGTGCGGAGGTACATCTCAGTGGTGTCGATGAGTCGGGACATGCCGGACGTCAGGCGGGAGTCTCGGCAGTGACGGTGAGGACCGCGCGGCCGAGAGTGTGGCCGGCCATGGTGAAGCCGAGGACAGCGGGGGTGGCGTCGGCGGAGACCCCGATCGACGGGACGTCGAGGGCGTGCACCACGACGAAGTAGCGGTGCACTCCGTGCCCGGCCGGCGGAGCGGCGCCGATGTAGCGGGCCAGGCGGGCGTCGTTGGGCAGCTGGAAGGCGCCTTCCGGCAGGCCCGCGCCGGTGTCGTCACCGACGCCCTCGGGCAGTTCGGTGACCGTGGCCGGGATGTCGGCGACGGCCCAGTGCCAGAACCCGGACCCCGTGGGAGCGTCGGGGTCGTAGACGGTGACGGCGTAGCTCTCGGTCCCTTCCGGAGCGCCGCTCCAGGACAGCTGCGGGGAGATGTCCTTCCCGCCGGGCAGCCCGGAGGCGTGCTGCTCCGGCGGCCAGGCGGCACCGTCGGTGACGGTGGTGCTGGCGACGGTGAAGGAGGCCGCCTCGGGGAGCCGGGCGAAGGGGTCGTTGGCGTGTATCACGTCGTTTCCTCTCAGAGCTGTGCGCTTGGGGTGATGGAGTCGGCGATGTGGGCCATCGGGCCCCAAGGTCGACAAAACGGCGTAAGTCAGGGCCCTGCCGCACCATCCTTAAATCGACAGTAACACAGATAATCGATTATCTAGAGGATCGTCTATGCTGCGCACATGGTTAAGGCGCACACTCCGACCCCCGCCGGGAAGCAGATGCTCTCCGAGCAGGTCTACACACACCTGCGAGACGCGATCCTGCGCGGTGACCACGCTCCCGGCGACCCGCTGAAACCGCAGGACCTTGCCAAGGAGCAAGGCGTGAGTCTGGCCGTCGTACGCGAGGCCCTCGTCCGAGTCGTCGGCGAGGGCCTCGCCGACCGGCTGCCCAACCGCGGCTTCGCCGTCCCGGCCGTCTCCGACCGCCGCTGGCAGGAGATCGCTGAGGCCCGCCGAACCGTCGAACCCGTGGTACTGCGGATGTCCATCGAGCGCGGGGACGTCGACTGGGAGGCCCGCGTGCGCGCCGCCCACCACCGCCTGGCCCGCACCCCCGCGTATCTGCCCGAGGAAGGCGAGTACTACACGAGCGCATGGTCCGAGGCCCACAGGGTCTTCCACCGCACCCTGCTGGAGGGCTGCGGCAACCCCGTCCTGCTGGAGACCTTCGACCGGATGTGGACCGCGAGCGAACTGGCACGCCGCTGGTCCGCGCACCGAAACCCCGGCCGGGACGGGGCCGTTGAGCATCGGCGCCTGGAGGAGGCAGCGCTCGCCCGCGACGCCGACACCGCGGCCGAGGTCCTCATCCGGCACCTCACCCGAACTGCGGACGTGCTGACCTACCCCACCGCTCCCGAGTGACGCCGGTCGTGGAAGACCACAGCCAGAGGGCCGGCACGCCTGACCAAGAACAACCGTCCCCACCAGCTCGGTCGCCGCGACGGGGCGGCAAGGCACCTCAGACTCCCATGGAGAGCCCTGCCGCCCGCCTGCCGGTCAGCTCGTGAAACGCCACGTCCCGTGCGTCACCCGGTAGACGACGAACCCGCTTTCCGAACGCAGATGCCGGGCACCGTCAGGTGCCGTCACCTCCTCACGGCCTGCCGCGGGAACGTGGACCTCCGCGATCGCTCCCACCGGCACCCGCACCTCCATCGTGAAGCCGGCCGCCGTCTGTGACCAGGCGACGCCGGCGGTACCCCGGACGGTGCGGATCGAGGTCCGGGCCCAGTCCACGCCGGTCCGGGCGTCGGGACGTACGGTGAACGTCGCGTAACCGGCATCGCCCGGACGCAGTCCTGCCACGTTCTCGTAGAGCCACTGGGCCACGGTGCCCTGGAAATAGTGGTCACGGGAGCGGGAGTCGAGCGGCCACATCTCCCACATGGTGTCCGCGCCGTTGTCCTGCCAGTAGCCCCAACCGGGGTAGGTGCGCCGGGTCGCCACGGCATGGGCCAGGTCCGGCCTGCCGTGCGCGCACAGCACCCGCAGCAACACGCTCGTACCCAGCGCACCGGTGTTGAGGTGGTTTCCGCGGCGTTCGACGTCCCGTACCAGGCTGTCGAAGACCGAGGCACGGGCGCTTTCCGGTACGAGGCCGAAGGCGAGCGGAATCGCGTTGGAGGTCTGGCGGTAGTCGGGATCCTTGGCGGTCCGGTAGTGGCCGTCCGCGCCCAGAAACTCCGCATTGAGGGCTGCTTTCAGCCGCTCGGCGGCCTTCCGGTACCGGGTCACCACCTCGTCGGCACGCAGCACCTCCCCCATCTCGGCGGTGTCCAGCAGCGCCCGGTAGAGGTAGGCGGTCGCGGTCAGCCGGGTGTCCTCCGGGGGATTGCCGCCGTATCCGGGGGCGAGGTAGTCGCCCAGCGCCGTGACGGCAAGGCCGTCGCGCAACCGGGACAGCTCCCAGTCCAGGTAGCGGGTCAGCGTCGTCCAGTGCTCGCGCGCGGCCCGCTCGTCGCCGTACACCCGGTAGAACTCCCGGATGAGGAACGGGTACACGGTCGTCCACTCGGGCGAGGGCCCCAGGTCGCCGTAGCCCCAGCCGCCGCTCGGCACGATGACGGGCAGTTGGCCTTCGTCCGTCTGGCTGTCGGCGAGGTCGCCCAGCCATTTGGAGAGCATGCGGTGCATGGCGAAGGCGTAGGTCATCACCGGTGTGCCGAGTTGGGCGTCGCCGGTCCAGCCGTTCTTCTCGTACATCGGGGTGTCGGTCGGAATGCCGTGCATGTTGTTCAGCACGGTCCGCCGCATGGCCCGGTCGAGCCATGCGTAGAAGGGCTCCGAGCAGGCGAAGGAGCTGACCTCGTCCAGTGGCGTGTGCACCAGGCGGCCGAGGATCCGCCACGCGTCGTCGGAGGTCTCGGGCAGGCCGCTGATCTGGACGTACCGGAAGCCCTTGTAGGAGAAGGCGGGCTCCCAGCTCTCCTCCTCACGGCCGGCGCAGATGTATTCGTCGCGCTGGAAGCGGCCGGGCACGTGCGACGTCTCCGCCGACACGCTTTTGTCGGCTTTCAGCTTCTCGCCGTAGGTGAGCTGGAGGCGCGTGCCCGCGGGGAGGTTGCGCACCGTGACGCGGGCCCAACCGGCCATCGTGCGGCCCATGTCCACCACGTGCACCCCGGGGGCGAGCCGGGTGATCTTCTCGGGGTGGAAGGAGTCGATGACCTCGATTCCGTCGTGCGGCTGCGCCCGCAGGCGTCCCTTCGGTGCGCTCCGCACCGTGGCCGGGCGCCAGGAGGAGTCGTCGAAGCCGGGGCTGGTCCACGGGCCCGGTTCGCGGCGGGCGTCGTACGTCTCCCCGGCGTAGAGGGAGTTGGAGAGTGTGGGTCCCTCGGTGATCCGCCACCGGTCGTCGGTGACGACTTCCGTGCGGGAGCCGTCGGGGTGCTCGATCTCCAGGCGGGCGACGAGGCGCGGCTCCGAGTGCCAGGGCGGCCGGTGCCAGTTCCAGACGTTCGGGGTGGTCATGCCGAAGAAGCCGCGGCCCAGGCTCACCCCGATCGCGTTGGCGCCGCGGCGCAGGAGTTCCGTGACGTCGTGGACGGTGTACAGCACGGTCTCGTCGTAGTCGGTGAAGCCGGGGTCGAGCACCTGGCGCCCCACGCGCCGGCCGTTGATCCGCGCCTCGTAGTAGGCCAGGCCGCTGATGTAGAGCCTGGCACGGCTCACCCGGCGCGGTATGTCGAACTCCCTGCGCAGGAGCGGGGCCGGCTGCTCCGGCAGGGCGACACTCACGCCCGTACCCCAGGGACCTTGGCCGTACGGAGCGAGCACGACCGCCGCAGGCCAGGCGGAGTCGTCGAACTCCGGCTCCTGCCAGCCCTGTTGTTCCGTGTCCGTCACTCGCCATCCGGCGTCGCTGAGGAGTTCGTACGTCCGGCCCGTCGACGTCTCCACCCGCAGGCGGACCAGCAGCCCCGCGGGGTTGACCGAGGCGCCTGCGCGGTTGGTGGCCCGGGCGGCGAGGGCGACGCCCGTGCCGGCGGCCGCGGCCTCGCGCACCTCATGAGTCACATCGGCGGTCCGGCCGCTCCTCCATCCGTCCTGCTGCTGCGGAGCCTGCACTGACTCCCGGCCGTTGAGGTACAGGGCGAAGTCGTCGTCCGCGGTGGCCACCACGGTGGCCTTGAGCACCTCGCCGTCTCCCGGCAGGTCCAGGTGGGACCGGAACCATCTGGTGCCCACGGGGGCGTTCTCCAGGCTCGCGCCGGTGGCCCAGATCCACGACGCGCCGGTGAAGTCGAGAGGCGTGGGGTTGTCCACCCCGATCCAGTCGGCGCCCCACTTCTCGGGAGACAACGTTGTCTCCCACCAGCGGGGCGCACTCCAGGCCGACGCTTTGCCCTGCCCGTCCCACACCTTGACCCGCCAGGTGTACCGCGTGCGCGGCTTCAGCGCCGGGCCGCCGTAGGCCACGCCCACACTGTTCGCGGACGTCACCTTGCCCGAGTCCCACACGAGCGATCTGGCCCACCCCGCCGCGTCGGCCTTGACCTGAATCCGATAGGCGGTCTGCCGCGCGCCACGCCCCGAGGACGCCAACTCCCAGGCGAGTCGGGGGTGAACCACATCGGTTCCGAGGACGTTCTCCGCGTACTCCACGGTCGTGCGCACGACACGAAGGCCGCGGGCGCCGTCCGCCCTGGAGGCCTGAGGTCCGAGAGCCGGCACGCCCGCCGCGGGAGCCGCGGCCGAGAGAACGGGAACTCCGGTGCCCACCGTTGTTGCGGTGGCGCGTAGAAAGGTCCTGCGGTCCCACTTTCCGGGCATATCCACTCCCCTGCTCACCAGGTCTCACTTCACGGAATGAAACGATTCAACAAGCCTTCACGCGGATCCTATGAGCGAGCCATGTCCACCCACAAGACTCCGGAAGCGCCGTGGCGGCAATCCGGCAGAAGTCCAGCGAACGCGCCGCCACTCTTGCCCACTTGAACAAGCCCGGCCTCCGTCCGACTCCTGCCCGAACCATTGACAACGATGTCAGGACCGTGATCTAGTCCGCTTCCGTCCAGCCATGTGCCGCTGCTCTGCGCCGTGAAGGGGGCTCACCGCGATGACCTGCACAGCGCCTCCTTTCCCCGACACGTACCGCCGAGCCAATTCCGCCGCTGCGTCCGTCACTTGGAGATCACCTCTCATGCCGCACAGCGCATGACGGGTGAGGAACGGGAGACCGCTTCCATGCACAGACCCCTGCACCGAATACGCAACCGTGCATCAACCGTGCTTGCCGCACTGCTCGTCGCCGGCGGTGCCCTGAGCCCGGCGCCGGCCGTCGCCCGGGGCACCGCGGAGGCCGCCGGCCAACTCACCACCCTGGTCAACCCGTTCATCGGAACCCAGAACTTCGGCAACACCTTTCCCGGCGCGAGCGCTCCCTTCGGCATGGTCCAGGTCAGCCCGGACACCGGCGGCCAGGGAGGCTACGACTACCAGCAGGACAAGATCCTCGGGTTCAGCCAGACCCACCTCTCCGGCGTCGGCTGCTCCGTCATGGGCGAGCTACCGCTCATGCCGACGACCGGGGCCGTCGACAGCGTCGACCCCGATGTCTACCGCTCCACGTACTCCCACGACGACGAGGACGCCGAACCCGGCTACTACCGGGTCGGGTTGCAGAAGTACGGGATCGACGCCGAGCTGACCGCCACACCCCGCACGGGATGGCAGCGCTACACCTTCCCCTCGACCGACCGCGCCAACGTCCTGTTCAACACGGGCAGGGCCAACCAGAAGGTGTACGGCTCGGAGGTCCATGTCGTCGGCGACCGTACGGTCGAGGGCCGTGTGGAGGCGGGCAACTTCTGTGCGGGCAAGGACCGGCACACCGTCTACTTCACGGCGACCTTCGACAGGCCGTTCACCTCACACGGCACCTGGCGCGGAACCACTCCCTCCCCCGGTGAGCGCGACGCGGCCGGCGAGGGCGGCAACGGCGCCTGGGTGACCTTCGACGCCGGCGCCGACCGCGACGTCGTCGTCAAGGTGGGGCTCTCCTACACGGGTGTCGAAGGCGCCCGGAAGAACCTGAAGGCGGAGACGGACGACTCGTACGACTTCGACGCGACCCGCACGGCTTTGCACGAGACCTGGGAACGGCAGCTCGACGCCGTCCGTATCGGCGGCGGGTCGGAGCAGCGGCAACGCGCCTTCTACACGGCCCTGTATCACTCGCAGCTGCACCCGAACCTCGCCGGGGACGTCGACGGCCGCTATGCGGGCTTCGACGGGAAGACACATCGCGCGTCGGGGTTCACGCCATATCAGAACCTGTCGTTGTGGGACACCCACCGGCCGCAGAACCAGCTGCTGCAGATGCTGCAGCCGAAGGTCGCCCGTGATGTCGCCTTGTCGGTCGTCGCGATCGGACGGGACGGTGGCTGGCTGCCTCGCTGGTCGCTCGCCAACAGCGAGACCAACATCATGACCGGCGACCCGGTCACTCCGTTCCTCGTCGAGGCGTGGTCGAAGGGTACGAGAAGGAGGCGTACGCGCTCCTGCGGAAGAACGCCCTGAGCACGCCGCCGGACGATTCCCCCTACAACGGCCGTGCGGGGGTGGCCGCGTACAGCGAGCGTGGCTACCTGCCCAGCGGGCTCGAACCGGGGAAGGACTGTGCGGACAAGGGCGGCGACAACGACTGCCGGCACCCCGCTTCGGCGACGCTGGAGTACGCCGCGGCGGACGCGTCGCTGGCCCTCATGGCCAAGGGGCTGGGGCACACCGCGGACGCCCGCCGGTTCGCGGCGCGCGGCCAGTGGTACCGCAATCTGTGGGATTCCTCCATCAGGCAGTTCCGGCCGCGCACGGTCGACGGCACCTGGCTGACGCCCTACGACCCTGTCGAAGCGGGCCACCAGTTCCATGAGGGCGGCGCCTATCAGTACCAGTGGCTGGTGCCCCAGGACCCGGCCGGGCTCGTCTCTCTGATGGGCGGCAAGCGGGAGACCGAGAAGCGGCTCGACGCCTTCTTCGCCTACGACGAACTCCTCGCCGACCCGGCCGGAACCGCTCGCGAGGACTGGATCTCGGCACCGTACGACTACTACGGCAAGCCGACGTACAACCCGAACAACGAGCCCGATCTGCACTCCCCTTACATGTACTTGTGGGCCGGCGCACCCGCCAAGACCGCCACCGTGGTCCGCGCCGCGATGACACTCTTCACGGACGGACCCGACGGTATGACCGGCAATGACGACCTGGGCACCATGTCCGCCTGGTACGTCTTCTCCTCCCTGGGCCTGTACCCGACGACGAACGGCGGCGACTTCCTCGCCGTCTCCAGTCCGCAGTTCCCCTCGGCGGTCATCCGTATCGGTGACTACGGGAAACAGCAGGGCGGCACTCTGACCGTCAAGGCACCGGGCACGAGCGACACACAACGCTATGTGCGACAGGCGAAGTTCGGCGGCAAGAACCTGCGCGCCACCTGGCTGGACTGGGACTCGGTCGCCAAGGGAGGAAACCTCGCCTTCGAGATGGCCGACAGGCCATCGGCATGGGGCACGGGCAAGGACGCCGAGCCGCCGTCCGTGAACCGCGCCGCCGCCGATTCCCGCCGCCACCTCGACGCCTCGCTGCGCACCGCTTCCGATGTCCTGCCGACGGCCGACAGCGCTCAGAGCGTCCGTCTGCGGATGGACGTGCTGGGCCAGTCCCCCGGCACGCTGCGGGTGGACATCGCTGCCAAGACGCCCGGTGGCTGGACCGCGCGGACCGCCGCACCCTTCTCCCTCACGTCCAATCGGCTTCCCGTCCAGCGGACGGTGGCGGTCGACGTGAGTGTGCCGGCCAACACCGCGCCGGGTTCGTACACCGTACGGGTCACGGCGAGCGCGAAGGGTGTGCAACCCGTGGAACGCCTCGCGACCATCGAGGTGCGCGCGGCGGCCCGCTGCGCGGAAGGCGCCGGTGAGCAGTGTGCCGTCGACCTCGGCAAGGAGGCGAACCACGACGGAACCGCGACGGTCGCGGCGTCCGGCGAAGGCGACTTCGACGGATCGGGATGGAGCTTCGACGGTGACCTGCTGCCTGCGGCCGGTCCGGTCGTCTGGGGCGGCGTCACGTACGACGCTCCCGATCCGTCCGGGACAGCCCTGAACTTCGTCGAGGCCCGCGGTCAGGCCATGCTGCTCCCGGCCGGCTCGTACGGCACGCTGCGCCTGGTCGCCGTCGCCCACCACGGTCCGGTGTCGACCGCGCTCACGGTTCGCTACACCGACGGCAGCACCGCCGAGGTGCCGGTGACCGTGGGCGACTGGGCGGGTTCGGCACCCCAGGGCAGCTCTGTGGCACTGGAGATGCCGCACCGGATCAAGAGCGGGCAGGGTGTGGACGGCCCGCCGGTGCGTCTGTTCAGCTCCTCCGCGAACCTCGAGGCGTCCAAGACGGTGCGTTCTGTCGGCCTTCCGAACGATCCGCGTGTGCAGATCTATGCGGTCACTCTCGGGTAACGCTCCGTGCGATGGGTGGCAGCACAGGGCATGGTCACGGTATCTATGCTGCCGCCATGGCGTCGACTTCCTCGGCGTGGGAGCTGCAGGTGGTCGGCAATCGGCACTCTGCCGAAGGAGATCACCCGGCTCACCGATGAACTGGCCGACAGCGCACGGAAGCCGGCGGCAGCGGACCTGCTCATCCGGGACCTCAAGAACCGCTGATCCACACCGCGGGGCCATCGCCCCTCTGGGCGGCGAGAAATTCAGCCCTGAACCGGAGTGGACGAGCACCTGGCAGGCCTCTTGATCTCGCCCTCGGACATGTCGGCGCTTTCCGTTCAACCACACCTGCAAAACGACCGAACGCATGCGAGCAGATACGGCCGATGAGGAGCCAGTACAGGTCAGACGAGGGCGGTTGCGGCCAGGATGCGCTGAGATGGCGCGATTCGCTGCAATCCGTGCAATCCGTCAGGCAGTTGGGGCCGCTATGAGCAACGCAATCACGTCGGCGTCAAGCGACGGGGCTGGTACCACCGAGCGGTCGGACGGTCGAGGCGACGCCGCGCTCCGTGCGGACCAGCCCGGCACGGCCGAGGACCGGTTCCGGAGCCTGCTGGAGGCGGCTCCCGACGCGATGGTGATCGTCGACGACACCGGAACCATCAAACTCGTCAACGCCCAGACCGAAGCCCTCTTCGGCTACCGACGCGACCAACTCCTCGGCCACCCCGTGGAAATGCTGATTCCCGGAAGGTTCCGCGCCCAGCACGCCACCCACCGGGACGGGTACGCCGCCACCCGCCAAGTGCGCCCCATGGGCGCCGGACTCGAACTCCACGGCCTGCGCAAGGACGGCAGCGAGTTCCCCGTCGAGATCAGCCTCAGCCCACTCGAAACCCCCGACGGCCTCCTCGTCTCCGCCGCCGTCCGCGACGTCAGCGAACGCAAGGCCGCCGAGGAACGCTTCCGCGGCCTCCTGGAATCGGCCCCGGACGCGATGGTGATCGTCGACGACACCGGAATCATCAAACTCGTCAACGCCCAGACCGAGGTCCTCTTCGGCTACCGACGCGACGAACTCCTCGAACACCCCGTGGAGTTGCTCATCCCGTACCGCTTCCACGCCCACCACACCCAGCACCGGGACGGGTACGCCGCCACCCGCCAGGTGCGTCCCATGGGCGCCGGACTCGAACTCCACGGACTGCGCAAGGACGGCAGCGAGTTCCCCGTCGAGATCAGCCTCAGCCCGCTGGAAACCGCCGACGGCCTCCTGGTCTCCGCCGCCGTCCGCGACGTCAGCGAACGCAAGGCCGCCGAGGCCCGGATCAACGAGCTCGCCGCACTCGTGGAGTCCTCCCAGGACGCCATCCTCGCCAAGACCCTCGACGGCCGCATCACCTACTGGAACGTCGCCGCCCAGCAACTGTACGGCTATTCGGCCGAGGAGGCCGTCGGCCGGCACGTGTCCATGCTGGCGCCGCCGGAACGCAAGGACGAGATCACCCTGCTGCTTGAGAGGCTGCGCCAGGGCGAGAAGATCGAGCACTTCGAAACGCTCCGCCTCACCAGTACCGGCGCCGCGCTCGACGTGGACGTCACCCTGTGGCCCACGTACAGCCCCGAGCGTACGGTCATCGGTGCCTGCGCCATCATCCGCGACGTCAGCGACCGCAAACGCGCCGAGGCCGAGCTCACGGCCCTGTACGAGCAGCAGAAGCACATCGCCCTCACCCTGCAGCGCAGCCTGATGGGGACCCCGCCCGCCATCCCCGGCCTGGAGGCCGCGAGCCGTTACCGGCCCGCCACCCAAGGGCCGGGAGTGGGCGGCGACTGGTTCGACCTCATCCCGCTCGGCGCCGGCCGGGTGGGCATCCTCATAGGCGACGTCATGGGCCGCGGCCTGGAAGCGGCATCCGTCATGGGCCAGTTGCGCTCCGCCGCCCATGCCTTGGCCAAGACCGGCATGCAGCCCCGCCAGCTCATGCAGGCCCTGGACGCGGTCGTCGCCGACCTCGACGTCCCCGACCAGCTCGTCACCTGCTGCTACCTGGTCATCGCCCCGGACTCCGGATCCGTGACCGTCTGCTCGGCCGGCCATCTGCCCGCCCTCGTCGCCACTCCCGGCGACGGTGTCCACCGGCTCGCCTCCCCCGTGAACGCCCCTCTCGGTGTCGGCGACATCCTTTATCAGCAGGCCGACGTGGCCATACCGCCCGGAGCCACCCTCGTCCTGTACACCGACGGCCTGGTCGAGACCCCCGGCAGTGACATCGAGGACGAGATCGACCAGCTCACCACGACCCTCGTCGACGCCTTCACCCGCACGCGCCGCCTGGAGGCCGCTGCCGACCACGTACTCGCCGCCCTGCTGCCGGACCCGGAGGGTCACGACGACGACGTCACCCTGCTCCTGGCCCAGCTCCCCGCCGCACCGCTGGCCGCCGCCACCGTGGAACTGCCGGCCAGGGCCTCCTCGGTACCCGCGGGCCGCTCGTTCGTGGTCGACAACCTCACCGCATGGGACTGCGCATCCGCGGCCGACGACGCGAGACTGCTGGTTTCCGAGATCCTCACCAACGCGGTCCAGCACGCGGAGGGCCCCCTCGTCCTCCACCTGCGCCGCACCGCCACCGAGCTCGCCGTCGAGATCAGCGACCTCAGCCCTCACCTTCCCCAGCCACGGCTCGCCGCCCAGGACGACGAATCCGGACGCGGCCTCATCCTCGTCGACGCCGTCGCCGACAGCTGGGGTGTCCGGCCGGACGAACGGGGGAAGACCACGTGGTTCACCCTCCGGCTGTGACCGCCGGGGCGGCATCCACCGTGTGGCGCACGGAGACGGTGTGCGCCACGCGCATCCGGCCCGGGCTGCGTCGTCGGTGGCGACGACGACGCTGTCACCTGGGCGTGTCGCCGGAGCAGCCTGGTTGCCTCGGTGCACCGTCGTCGTCATGACGACGACCGTCCGGGGCCCACCCGCTGCGCTGCCCCGGAGGATGGGGCGGATTCCCGATGGTTCCTTCCTGATGGTTCCTTCCCGATGGTTCCTTCCTGACGGGGTCCGGGAATGTCCGTCCCGATGAGCGTTCGGTGCACCCTGTGACGGTCGCCCTGACACCCGGGAACGGCTGATCCGATGGGTCCTCGACCTGGTTGTGATCGGTACGGCGATCACCCTGGGGCCTCTGCACAACAGCGCCTTCATCTGGCTGACCGCCCGGAGCATCGCCGAACTGGTCGCCTGACCCGGACGGTCCCGATGGCTCACACGACGCCCGGCAGCACCATCACCACCGGGCCGGGCCGACCGTCATCTTCGTGATGATCTACAGGTTTTCTCGTTTCTCCACTGCGCGTCCGATGAGTTCGTGGCTCCCGGCCGGTCCAAGCTCGTGACAGCCCAGGAAAGGACACCACCATGTCGGAGCTTCTCGTCGACTTCATCACGTCCCTCGACGGCTACGCATCGGGAGAGGGGTGGCCCGGGTTCTGGGGCCTTGAGGGCCCTGAGTACCTCGCGTGGCTCGGCGAGCAGCCCAAGGCCACCTATCTGATGGGGGCGAACACCTACCGTCTGATGTCGGGCTTCGCCGCGGGCGAGGTCCCGAGTGGCCAGGACGAGTTCAGGCCCGAAGAAGAGGCGTCCGTCGACGAGCTCACGCAAGCGCCCAAGGTGGTGTTCTCCTCCTCGCTCAAGGAGCCACTGACGTGGGCCAACACCACGCTCGTCCGCGACGACGCCGTCGAGGCGGTCCGCGCCATGAAGGCGAGTGGTTCCGGGCTTCTCAGCACGATCGGCAGCCTCAGCCTGTGCCGGTGCCTGCTACGAGCCGGACTCGTGGACCGCTTCCGGGTCGTGATGTTCCCGGTGATCACCGGGGCCACGGGCGAGGAACGCATCTACGACGGCTATCCGGACGTTGCTCTCGAGATGATCGAGCACCGTACCTTCGACGGCCGCATCCAGCTGGTCGAGTACAAGCCCCGCGTGCTCGACCACCCGCCACTCGGCGTCCCTGGGTGACGTCGCCCCGTCCGCAAGCGAAGGCAGCTGCATCGTCGCAGGTCGGTGGCGCCGAGCCGACGCTCTTTCCCTGCCGGGTCAAGGAGAGGAAGACGCAGCCGCTTCGGTGGTGAAGCGGCAAATGTGCCGGGGCGGGCCGGAACTCCTCCAGGTGTTCCGGCCCGCCCTCGGTGATCCTTACTGTCGAGCAGCTCCTGCGGTGATCGTTACGCCGGGTCGATCCGGAAGATGCTGCCGCCAATGGCGAGCACGTACAGTTCGCCATTGCCGCCCTGTGCGAAGGAGATGACCTCGCCGCCGTTGACTCCGAGATCGTTCACGGCGGTCACCTTGCCGTTCTTCATCCGCAGGGAGCGGACGGTGCCGTCGCAGTAGTCGCTGAACACGTACTGGCCCTTGAGGGCCGGGATCGCGTTGCCCCGGTAGACATAGCCGCCGGTCACCGAGCAGCCGAAGTTGGTGCGGTCGTACTCGTGGACCGGAGGGACGTGGTTCGCGGGTTCCGTGCCGCCGCGGAAGGGATGGGTGCCCTCCATCTGGCCCCAGCCGTAGTTCTCTCCGCCCATGCTGCTTGCCGGGGCCCAGTCGATCTCCTCCCAGTCGTTCTGGCCGACGTCACCGATCAGCAGGTCTCCCGTGCCCGCGTCGAAGGAGAACCGCCAGGGGTTGCGCAGCCCGTAGGCCCAGATTTCGTCCTTCGCGTTCAGGTCGTTCACGAAGGGGTTGTCCCGCGGGATCGCGTACGGCTTGCCGCCCCTCGGGTCGATCCGCAGGAGCTTGCCGAGCAGCGTGTCGAGGTTCTGTCCGTTGCCGTGCGGGTCTCCGCCGGAGCCGCCGTCGCCGAGTGCGATGTAGAGGTAGCCGTCGGGGCCGATCTTGATGTCGCCGCCGTTGTGGTTCGGATAGGGCTGCGTCTGAGTGAGGACCGTACGCCGGGTCTGCGGCTGGATTCTGCCGTTCCGTACGGCGAACTCGTCGACGGTACTGGTGCCTTCTAGGTTGGTGAACGAGATGTAGAAGTGCGCGAACTTCTTGTCGAACGCGATGCCCAGCAGCCCTCGTTCGCCGTCGGTGGTGGTCTCGGCGGAAATGTCGAGGACGGGCTTGCTGAGCCCTTTGCTGTCCAATGTCCGCACGGTGCCCGGGCGTTCGGCGATCCAGAGCTTCCCTCCGGGACCGGCAGCGCCGGCCGTCGGGTTCTGGGCCGTGGCCACATTCTTGAGGGCGACCTTGGGCGCCTGCCGTGCGGCGGTCGGCTCGTCGGCCGACGCCGCGGTCAGCGCGAGGGAAGCGACGAGACAGACCGTGCCGATGATCGCCGTGCTTCTGGTGCGAACTCTCACCGTGTTCCTCCTGGAGGCGGTGAATCAGGTCGCGCGGCTGCCGAGGCTCGTCGTGCGGTGCCACTGGCGCCGACACGCAACCTGGTGCGGGTGGGGGGAGAGAGAACGGTGTGCTGTTGGCCGGCTACGGATGAGGATACTGGGACACGGCCACTTGGTATAGACCAGCTGTCCGAGGAGTGCGGTGACCAAGCGAACAGCCGTGAAACCCAGGGGCGTTCATCGGAGCCGACCGCGCCACCATGGCCGGCGAGCGCCCCGCCACCCAGCCCAGCCCACTTCGAGCGCGTCAGCGCTTCGCAGGCAGCCTCGGCTCCCGCGCGCTCTCGGCGGATCGGGGTGGCGCCGCCGCCAGCAGGGCGAACGCCACGGCGAAGCCGAGCATGGTGAACACACCCCTCGGCCAGAAGATGTGACTGTCGACGAACGACCAGCAGGCTACGAGCAGGATCGCGGCGCCCGGCAGTACCCGCGCGCCATGCCGCCGCCAGAGCGCCGCGCAGGTGGCCAGCGAGGCCACGGCCAGCCCGTACACCCCGATTCGGCCCAACTCGTCGCCGGCGACGAACAGTCGGCCGGCCGCCCCGTGCACTCCCTCGTCCACCACGACGCCGGCGGATATACCGGCCACCGCATCGAGGCCCGAGTAGTACGCGGCGAAGCACAGGCATCCGGCCCAGGAGAGCACCGTCAAAGCTCCCTCCGCGTTGCGGCGCGGCCTGCCCCACAAGGGCACCACCAGTCCGAGCACGAGAAACGGGAAGACGGGCAGCAGGGCGATGTGCAGTCCGGCCCAGTGACCTGCCGTCATGGCCGTCAGATGTCTCGGGTGCATCAAGCCGGCGCCTGCCAACAGCAGCGGTGCTGCGGTCACCAGGGCCATCACGCGCAAGGTACGGAGAGATCGCATCAGCTCAAGCTAGGCAGCCGGCCGGTGGCACTCAGCGTCCGTTGGCCATGCGTAAGACATCCGTAAGACGTCCGTAAGACCCTCTGGGCAACGATCGCCCGCAGGTGTGCCGAGTTCTGACGTACGCATGAGACGACGCCGAAATCGCGACCTCACGCTGACCCCACCCGCAACTCTGGCCGCTCCAGTCCGTCGGCACAGTTGCCGCCCAGGTGCGTACGTCCAAGTTCCCGAGCTGCTGGAACGGCCGGAGCACCCTACAGTGCCCACCACCGCTCGCATGTCGCGTAAGCGGACCCAAGGACCGGTGCCTGCCGGAGCGGCATGCAGGCCATTCCGCAGCTGGTCCAGCGTCTGGTCCACGCAGTGGACTCACCCAGCCTCGACGACAACGGTCAGTCCAGCTCCTCCTACGCGGTGGCCGGTTTCCCCGAGCAGATCCACAAGCCGATCACGGACCCGCTCCTGCACTGACCACCCCTGGGTCCTGAGTACTTCCCGCCCTCAGGCCCCCCAGCCCATCCCTGGTTCAGTGTGGTGCAGGCATCGGATCCATGGCGTTGGCGATGGTGCAGCCGCCCTCTCCGGGCATTCGCTGGATCCGGGACGGCACCCACACCTCGGTCGTGCCGGGGCCCACGCGGGCAAGAAGGCAGTCCTGCGGGTCGAAGCCGTTGCCCTTCACCGACAGGAGAACGCCGACCTGGCCCTGGTCCGCCTTCACCTCGCTACGGATCCCCGGATCCAGGTCCAGGGCGGCGAGCGTACGGCGTACCTCGGCCTCGTCGGCCCGGCCGTCCTCCGGCACCCGGGGAAGTTTCGCGCGGAGCTCCTCGTACGGCAGCCGGGGCGGTTCGGGTGGCGGGGCGAAGGTCAGCGGAGGGCCGTCCGGGCAGTCCACGTCACGGGGATCCTCGCGCCACTCCGACTTGGGGGACACCTGTATGGCGAAACAGCGCCGCACGGTGACTTCTTGAGGGTCGCGCCATTGGTTGTACGCCGAGCCGGACGTGCGGACGATCACGTCGATGCCGTCCCCGTCGTGGGTCGAGGTACCCGTCACCCGCATTACCTCCACCCCGTCGATGCCGGAAGCGGAGCGCCCGACTTCCTCCGCCGTGCGCGGACGCTGGCCGTAGAGCTTCTCGCCCGCATTCCTGGCCGCCTCCCGTGCGGCGTCCGTCGCCTTGTCCCCGGAGGACTGCACCACCCCACAGCCGACGGAGAACAGCAACAGCGGGGCGAGCAGCAGCAGTCGGCGCATGCGTCCACCCTTCCGGCGCCGCACACGGCGGGCTACCGCTCGTGTACTCAGACCGGCGTGGTGATCCTACTCAGCCGGAGACGGCGGACCGGGCGCACCCTCGCGGTCGCGGCGCCGGGCGTCCACAGCGCCGTCAACAGCGCCAGTCAGCGCCGATGCAGTAGGGCGGCAGCGACGCCGAACGCGGCCTCCCGGCCGGTCTGAAGTCGCTGCCGCCCTAACGCGTCGGCATGCTTGCCGTGCTACGGAGGCGGAGGCCTCGCGTATCAGATCCGGCCACCGGTCATACGGGTGATCGGACCCAGCGTGCGCCGACCTGAACGTCGGCCCGCCGCATAGGACATGGCACTCAGAGCGGTGAGTCCCGCTCCCACGCCCGCGGCGAGGATCTTGCGGTTGGCGATGAGTGTCCAGGCGGACTTGGCGAATGCCGCAGCCTGCCCCGAGGCGGAGACGACCGCCAGACGGCCGGCCTCGACGCAGTGCGCTGCCGTATGAGCGACCGAGGTGGTCGCCTTGGCCGTCCGCTCGGCGGCATCAGAGGCAGCTGACGCCGCCTCACCGGTCTTCTCGGCAGCTTTGCCCGCCGCCTTCGACGCCGGAGCTGTCGCCCGCGACGTGGTGCGACGGGCCTTGGACGCCGCCGCCTTCGCGGATACGGAATCTTGACTGGTGTCGTTGTTCGATGGGCTCATGGACATCGCGTTGCCAGTCCACCCGACAGCAAACATGTTCGACCAAGACCACCTACGTCACAGCGTCAAGCGCCGCACATCGACAGAACCGCCTGTCGATCAAGCAATGCCGCGACGTTGGGGCTGCGATGGTGCTGTCAAGGGTTCGGCGAGCGGGGCCTTGTAGGTGCACGGGGCTGTGCGGATGGGTCGGTTGTTGCGGGTCCAGCAGCAGAGTTGCGCTGTGAGGCTCTTGACAGATGGTGTCGTGGTGAGGCCGGGTCCTCGTGTCGGCCCTGACCGTGGTCGAGTCCTGGTGCTCTGTTTGTCGCGCGCCGTGGTGCTCACCTGCGGATCAGCCCCAGCTCCCCCGCACGCACGCCGGCCTGGAAGCGCGAGGCCGCGTCGAGACTGGTGAGCAGTTCGGCGACCCGGCGACGGTAGGTCCGCAGCGACATGCCCAGTTCGCGTGCTGCTGCCTCGTCGGTGGCGCCGGAGCCCAGGGCCCGCAGGACTTCGATGGCGCGGTCGTCGATGCGGGGCCGTCGCGCGTCCAGGAAGGCCGTCAGGTCGATGGCGCTTGCCCAGGTCGCCTCGAACAGGGCATAGGTCCCGCGGATCAGCGCCGGTGAGGCACTCATGGTGTAGGTGCGCGGGCCGTGGACAGCCGGAACGGCGGTCGCCGGATCGGTGAGGATCATGGTCCGCCGGTCGATGATGACGGTCCCCTGCGGGAGTGGCGCCGTGGCGATCCGCACCTGGAAGCCACAGGCGGCCATCTCACGGAGGGCCTTACGGTCACCCTCGTCGACGAGAGCTGCGGGACTGTACAGCTTGCGTGCTCGCGGTGCCCCGCCGCGGCGCGCATGGAGGCAGGCGGCTTCGCGGGCTCCGGGCCAGGTGTCGAGGTCGTGGGCGATGTGCACCCACTCCGCGTCGTCCGACTCCGTCAAGGGCTTGATCCGAGCCCAGAACTCGCTCTCGCCGCGGAGCTCGATGACCTGTGACATAGCCCCATTGTGCCGCGTTGGCAGCAAGGTGCCACGAGCTCGCCCGGAGGACGGACGCCGTAGAGGCTGACGCACATGAGTAGCGGATTCCGCCTCGGTGGCGACCTGGATGTCAACCCGATGGGTTTCGGCGCCATGTGTCTGCCGTCGAGGGACGGCATGTTCGGGCCTGCCCGCCACCCCGAGGCCGGCCGGGCCGTGCTGCACCGCGCCGTGGAACTGGGCGTCAATCACATCGACACCGCCGGCTTCTACGCCGGCGGTGCGGTGAGCGCGAACACCTTGATCCGCGAGACGTTGTTCCCCTACCCGTCCGACCTGGTGATCGCCACCAAGGTGGGGCACCTCGTGCGGGAGGACGGTTTCACGCAAGGCACCGCCGGCGACATGCGGCCCCTGGTCGAGGCCGACCTGGAGAGCCTGGGCCTGGACTGCTTCGATCTGGTCCATCTGCGCATCGGTGCCATGTCACCCCCGCACGATGAGTCCCTCACAGCACGCTTCGAGGCACTGGCGGCGCTGCGTGAAGAGGGCCTCATGCGCCACCTCGGCATCAGCAACGTGGACGCGGGCCAACTCGCGGAAGCACGTGCGATAGCGCCCGTCACCGCCGTGCAGAACCACTACCACGCCGCCCAGCGCCACGACGCCGACCTCTTGGCGGCCTGGCGGCGAGGCCGGCATCGCCTTCGTTCCGTTCTTCCCGCTGGGGGGCGGCAGGGGGCTCGACGACGAGCGGCCGACGCGGGTGGCGGCCCGGCACGGTGCAACCGTCGGCCAGATCGGCCTGGCCTGGCTGCTCGCCTCCTCGCCCGCGGCCCTGGCCCTTGCGGGCACGGGATCTGTCGACCACCTGGAGGAGAACATGGCCGCCGCGGAGATCACCCTCACCACTGAAGACCTGACCGATCTCGCCTGAGCATCGGTTCATCCCATTCCGATAGGACGCGCATTCCATGAAGCTCTTGATCCTCGGGGCGACCGGCCCCACCGGCCGCCATGTCGTCGACCTGGCCCTCCAGTCCGGCGATACGGTCACCGTCCTGGCCCGCAGGCCGGAGGCACTGCACGAGCTGGCGGGCCGGGTCACGGTGATGGCCGGAAACGCCACCTCCCCCGACGACGTCGCCAAGGCCATGACCGGGCAGGACGTCGTCATCTCGGCCCTCGGCAGGAGCACCTCGGTGCGCGCCGACGATCTGTTCACCCGTGCGGCGGCGGCCGTGATCGGTGCGGCGAAGCAGGCGGACGTGTCCCGCCTCGTGTGGCTGTCCTCGTTCGGCGTCGGTGACACCTACCGCTCGGCGAGCGTCGCGCAGAAGGCCATGTACCGCACGTTTCTGAGGAACATCTACGCGAACAAGGAGATCTCCGAGAAGGCGATCCGCTCCAGCGGCCTGGACTGGACGCTGGTCTACCCCACCATGCTGACCAAGGACCCCGCCAAGGGTACGTACCGCGTCGGCGACCGGCTCCCGATGAAGGGCAACCCGACGATCAGCCGTGCGGACGTGGCGGATTTCCTGCACAAGGCGGCCCACAGCCCCGAGTGGATCCACCGCGACGCCGTCATCTCCGACTGAGTCTCTCGCGTCCGCGTCGTCCGCCCAACGCAGGCGCGGCGACTTCACGCCAACGGGATATGACAGTCGTTATAGAACTCGGTAGCCTGGAACTCTATAACGACTGCCATAGGAGAATGTCGTGACGATCATCACCGTGAACACCCCGGCAGGGCGCCTGCGCCAGGAGCAGCGCCGCATGCTGGCCGAGACACTGACGGACGCGGTCCTCGTTCCCGAGGTGGGCCAGTTCGCTCCGCCCGCGCGGGTCGGATTCCAGGTGCACTTCGTCGAGCGGGAGCCCGACATGATGGCCATAGGTGGACGGCTCCTGGCGGATATCGGTTCGGACGCCGACGTCATGGTGATCGACGTGGCGGTGATGGACGGAGACTGGCGACAGGAGGTCAGGACCACCGTCATCGAGCGCGTCCTGGCCGCGCTGGCCGACGCCTGCGGCCTGGTGGACCCGTCACCGACCTGGTGGGTCAACTTCCGCGTCATCGGCGAGGGCAGCTGGGGCGCCGGCGGCGGCGTGCTGTCGGTCCTCTCACTCCTCGACAGCGGCGTGTTCACCGACGAGAAGGCGAAGGCCATCCGCGCCGCACTCGGCGCATGACCCCGCCCGGCGTTTCCCACCGTCATCAGGCCGGATGGGCGTGCACGCCCGATGAGAGGCGACAGCACAGGGAGCCCGGGCACGGCCGCATCAACCTGAGCACGTCACGCCCTTGTCCGCACCGAGGGCCGCTTCAACGCGTGACGGCGGTCGACGGGCTCGGCTTGCGGCGCCGGGCGACTCGGCCGCACCCCGGTCAGGCGCTGACAGCGGCGGCGATGAGGGTCTGCAGCTGTTCGGCTGCCTGATCGAGGGGCTGAGTGCTGCGCTTGGCTCGGCACATGGCCACCGTGCCCTCGACGGCGGCGACGACGAGCGTCGCAAGCTGCTCGGCCTGCTTGGCGTCGGCCCCGTGTTCCCGCAGGGAGGCGGCGAGGAGGGCCTCCCACTGCTCGAAGACCTCAGCCGCGGCGACCAGGCTGGGCGGGGTCTCGTCGGTCGGCGGCTCCTCGATGGCCACGGCCAGGACAGGACAGCCGGCATGGAAGTCGCTCCCGACCACGATCTTCCGCCACAGATCCAGGAAGGCCCTCAGGCCCGCGACCGGCCCCGCTTCCAGCTCCCTGCGCAGGCTCCGGGCCACCCACTCCCCCGTGAACCGGACCGCCTCCGTGGCCAGTTGCTGCTTGCCTTCGGGGAAGTAGTGATAGGTCGAGCCGAGCGGCGCCTTGGCGTGCTTGGCCATCTCCCGGATGCTCGTGGCGCTCAGGCCGCGTCGGCTGATCATGTCCGCGGCGCCGGCCACGATCCGCTCTCGCGACGGCGTACTGCTCTTGCCCACCGGCGCTCTCCCCTCTGGCTATAACGTCCGTCATAGTCTAGCGTGGCCGACGTCTATAACGATCGTCATAGGAGCTGCCATGCCCATGATCCGGTTGACCGTGCCCGCTGGTGCCCTCACCCAGGAGGGCCGCACTACGGTCCAACGCGACCTCGCGGCCGTACTGCTGCGCTGGGAGGGGGCACCCGACACCGCCTTCTTCCGCGCTCAGGCGTGGAGCTACCTCGTCGAGCTGCCCGAAGGTGCCCAGACCACCGCCGCGGACGACGCTCCCCGCTTCCTCGTCGAGGTGACGGTGCCTCAGGGAGCGCTGTCCGAGCGGCGCCAAGCCGGTCTGGTCGAGGACGCGACGAAGACGGTCCTGTCCGCCGCCGGCCTCTCCCCGGACGACGCGCTGAGGGTGTGGGTCCTCGTGCACGAGCAGCCGGACGGCACCTGGGGTGCGGGCGGCTCCGTCATCCGCCACGCCGACCTGATCGCCCTGGCGCAGCAGGGCAAGGAGCGGACCGATGCGTGAGCTGACGTACGTGGGCCGCCGCACGGTCGAGTGGCGCGAGGCCCCCGATCCCCGCGTGCGCTCCGCCGGAGAGGCCATCGTCGCGCCCGTCGCCGCGACCTCCTGCGACGTGGATTCCGCGATTCTGGCCGGACACGGCTTCATCGACCCGCCGTTCGCCCTCGGGCACGAATGTGTGGCCCGAGTCGTCGAGATCGGCGACGCGGTGACCACCGTGGCACCCGGCGACCTCGTCGTGGTGCCCTGGTCCATCAGCTGCGGCACCTGCGAGAACTGCCGCGCCGGGCTCACCGCCCACTGCACCGCGGTCCCGCACATGGCCATGTACGGAGCGCCGATCGGCGGCAGTTGGGGCGGCCTCTTCTCCGACCTGGTCCGCGTTCCGTACGCGGACGCCATGCTGGTCCCGCTGCCCGCCGGCCTCGACCCGGTCGCCATGGCCTCCGCCAGCGACAACTGGTCACTGTCCTGGCGCCTGGTCGCCCCGCACCTCAAGGCCCGGCCCGGCGCCCGGGTGCTGGTCGTCGCCCGCGGCAGCATCGGCCTGTACGTCTGCGACATCGCCCGCGCGCTCGGCGCCTCCGACGTCCTGTACGTCGATCCCGACCGCGAGCACCGCTCACTCGCCGAGAGCTACGGCGCCCGTACCGCCGAGGCGGTCGAACCGATCCGGCACGGCTTCGACCTCGCCGTCGAGGCCACCGGCCGCGTCGACCAGCTCGCCCTCGCCGTCAAGTCCCTCGCCCCCGAAGGCATCTGCGAATCCGCCGGCAACCACTTCCGCCCCGGCGAACTACCGCTCCTCGACATGTATCTCACCGGTGTCACCCTCCGCATCGCCCGCGACAACGTCCGCGCCCATATCCCCGACGCCCTCGCCCTCGCCGCATCCGGCTCCGTCGCACCCGAACGCGTCGTCTCCCGCGTCCTCGACTGGGAACAACTCCCCGAGGCCCTGCCCGAGAAGCACCTCAAGCCCGTCTTCGTCCGCGACACCAGCCCGTCCAGGAGGGCTCGCTGACACCGCGTCACAGCCCGCGACCACACATACAGAGACACCCGTTGACTTCCTCCCCCGCCTG
>NZ_JBYIVZ010000046.1:0-78494 GCF_057710365.1 Streptomyces sp. bgisy027 | reverse complement strand
GGCCTCCGCTCCGCTCCAGCCCCAACACTCCCCGCCCGTAGGGCGGCTGAGGGGAAAAGCAGCAGCAAGGAGAGGGGGAGGCGCGGGTCGAATCGGGGGATTCGAAGGGGGTGACGGAGAGTCAGAGTGGCATGGAAACGCTGGGCTGGAAGTGGACTTGAAACCACGATCACGTGACCTCCCGTCAGGCTGCTTTCCGGATCCGATAGGGCCAGACTAACAGGATCGCGCCACGTTCGAGGGATTCTCCCTCTTGTTGCTGCTTCATTTTTAAGCACGAGATAGACTCTGGACTCAGAGCGCACCACCCTTGGAACGCTCGGAGGCTTATAGAGATCCACTTAGGACCCTTGCGAGTGCTTCGGTGAGGCAGGGTAGCCAACCGCCCGAGCCACTCCCACCGTAGCCCTTGCGGCGCTTCTACGTGTAGTTTTCCCGTTTCCCCTCACTCGAACCGACCGGACATCACCCAGGAGAAAGCAGACAGGAATGTCGACCACGAACCGCGCAGATCAGCGCGAGGCCGCCCAACGAGAAGCCATTGACGCGGTCCTCCGAGCCCTCGAACTCCCTGCAAGATCTCTGGTGCCGGAGAGGGGTCTGCGGACACAGGTGATCATGGCGACCGGGTCCGGGAAGACCCGGGTGGCGGTCCGCAGCGCGGAAGAGCTCCACGCGGGCCGTGTGCTGGTCCTCGTGCCCTCCCTGGATCTGCTCGCCCAGACCGAGGCCGCATGGCGCGAGGGCGGCCGCAGGGGCCCGATGATCGGGGTCTCCTCCCTGCGGGGTGAGGAGGTGTCCTTCCCCAACACCACGGACGTGGACGAGCTGGTGGAGTGGACGAGGGGCCTGGAGAAGGTCACCGTGTACGCCACGTACGCCAGCCTGGGTCTGGGCACGCTGGAGCGGGCGCACGCCGCCGGCCTTTCGGCGTGGGACCTGATCGTGGTCGATGAGGCGCACAGGACTTCGGGCCGGATCGGCAAGCCGTGGGCGGTCGTTCACGACAACACCCGTATCCCGTCCCTGCGGCGGCTGTACATGACGGCCACGCCCCGGCTGTGGCAGCTGGATGAGGACCAGGAGCAGGGCGGTGCGCCGGGTGAGCTGGTGGCGAGCATGGAGGACGATCCGGACGGGCCGTTCGGCAGCCGGTGTTTCACCCTGACGTTGTCGGAGGCGATCGACCGGGGGATCTGTGCGCCGTACCAGGTGGTGTGCGTGGACATCACCGACACGCAGTTCCAGGCCGCGCTGCTGCTGGGTGCCGAGGGCCGGTCGGACGAGATGCGCGGGGCCCGGCTCGCCGCGCTCCAGACGGCCCTGGTGAAGGCCTCAGCCGAGGAAGCCTTCAAGCGCACGCTGGTGTTCCACCACGTCATCAAGGAGGCCGAAGCGTTCTCGGCCGGGGTCCCGGACGTCGCGGCGCAACTGCACGCCGCCGATCCGGAGCTGTACCCGGCCACGGTGTGGGCGGACTGGCTGTGCGGCGATCACAAGGCGCTGCACCGCCGGCGGGTGCTCGGGGAGTTCTCCTCTCTGATCGCCACGGACGGCACGGTGGTGGAGAAGGCGTTCCTCAGCTCGGTGAAGGTGTTGGGCGAGGGGGTCGATACCCGCAACTGCGACTCCGTGTACTTCGCGGACGTGCGCGGCTCGATGCCCGACTTGGTCCAGGCCGTGGGCCGTGCGCTGCGGATGCAGCCCGGCGAGGGCAAGATGGCTTCCCTCGTGGTGCCGGTGCTGCTGGCGCCCGGGGAGACGGCGGACAACATGCTCACCAGCCGGGCGTTCGGCGGGCTGGCGAAGCTGCTGGAGGCGCTCAGGGCGCACGACACCCGCATCGTGGAGCAGTTGGCGCAGCAGCAGGCCCCGAGCCGCTACAAGCCGGTCCAGAAGGACGCCAAGGGCAAGGAAAAGAGCGGGGGCGGGGACGGTGGGCCGTCCGCGTCGGCGAAGGCGTTGCTGAAGTTCTCCACGCCGCGTGACCCGGCGCAGCTGGCCGCGTTCATCAACCTGCGGGTCCTCAACCCCGAGCACGAGCACTGGCGGCGCGGCATCGAGGCCGCCGTGCTGTACACGCGCGAAGTCGGCGACCTGAAGGTGCCGTTCACGTACCGCGTGCCGAAGGGGCCCGAGGCAGTGGCGGCGGGGTGGCCGGCCTCGCTGGCCAACTTCCCGCTGGGGCAGTGGATCGCCGACGCCCGACGGTTCTACGCCCGCGGGGACATGGACGAGGACCGCGTCCAGCAGCTGGAGAAGCTGGGCATGGTGTGGTCGCACTTCGACGTCGCGTGGGAGGAGGGCCTGGCCGCGGCCCGCGGTTGGGCCGCTGAGAACGGGCACCTTCATGCCCCGCTGGACGCCACCTACCAGGGCGCGAAGGTCGGCATCTGGCTCAAGAACGCGCGGGCCGCCGCCCGCAAAGCAGCCGAGTTCGAGCAACGGCGTGCCGAGGGCCTGCCGGTGGGATCAGTGGCCGGCGCGCTGTCGGAGGACCGACGCGAACAGCTGGAGGACATCGACCCCTCGTGGTGCCCCACGTGGCCCGTGGAGTGGCAGCGGGCGTTCCACCTCACCCGGCTGCACCTGGACGACGGCGGTGTGCTGCCGACCGAGCCGGGCGACGTCCTGCGCCAGGGCGAGGACCTCGGACGGTGGGTGCGCGCCCAGCGGCTCGGCTTCGACAAGCTCACCGCCGTGCAGCAGTGGATGCTGGAGCAGGTCCTCGGGATCGAGCCCGCCACCGAGGACGAGAAGCCCAAGCCGCGCCGTACCCAGGCCGACAAGTGGGCGCTCAACTTCGCTGCGGCCAGGCAGTTCTACGAGCGTGAGGGACACCTTCGCGTGCCGAGGCAGCATATCGAGCGGATTGTCGTCGGGGGCGCCGGGGACGAGGACCAGGAGGAGTGGCAGCTCCGTCTCGGAGCATGGATCGGCAACCAGCGCAGCCGGGCCGCGACGCTCTCCCCGGAGCGGATGGAGCAGCTGTCCGGGATCGGGATGCGCTGGTCGTAGCGGGAGTAGTCACCGTGATCGTCGCCCTCGCGGCCAGCCGTCTTCTCGGACTGCTGGGTGCCGGTGCAGAACAGGTTGGTGGCGTCCCGCCTGGTGGTGTAGCCGATCAAGTCGCCGGAATCCGCAGGCCAGCGACGGTACTTCCGCGCAACCGGGCGCTCAACTCGCCCCAACAGGGCGCCTCGTAGACGGCCAGCTCGGCGCAGATCGCCTGGGGCCTCGTACCGGAACGCGTAAGGCTTGATCCCCTACACCACGACGCGGGACGCGACCAACAGGTTCACGACCGGAACCGCTGGCCCCCGTTGTCCAACGTCAGCAGCCAGCGGCCGGTCTGGTCTCCGTGAAAGGAGATTCGGATCGAGGCTGGCGGGGTGGGCGTCGTGGTAACGGATCTTGTGTGAGTGCAGACGGTGACGGGCCGCACGGATGGTCCCGTGCGGCCCGTCACCGTTCGTCCCGAGTCGTCGTGTGGGTCAGATGCGCCGCAGGTCGGTGATCTTCTGGTCGGCGGCGTTGATGGCCCGCTCCAGCACGACGCGGGCGAACTCCTGCCGCATCGCCATGACCAGGAGCCTCTGGGCGTCGGGGTACGGGATCCGAGCCGTTACTGGCGGCTCGGGCAGGGCGGTGTCGATGTAGCTCTGCGCGCACTCGACAACTCGCTGCAGCTCGGCGCTGATGCGCGGGGTGTGCTCGATGCGCCCGCTGATCGTGTTGGTGAGACGCGTGATCTCAGCGAAGTCCGCAGCGTAGGCAGGCGTTCGGGCGAGCCGGGCCTGCTCCTCGTACAGGGCCTTGAGCGCCTGAGAACGATCGGTGAGCTCCGCGATGTCGTCGTCGTGGCGACGCAGCCGCTTCGCCCAGGCGAGCACCTTCTTCTGGTGGATCGCCGCGAAGGTGCCGAGCGAGCCGGTGACGAGCGCGGAGGCCCCCGTGACGAGCACGGTGGTCTCGCTGGGGTTGCTGAGGATGGCGCTGAGCTGCAGCATGTAGCTTCCTAGGGTCTGTGTGGACGCCGCACGCCCGAAGTCGGGGTGGTGGGTGCGGCGTTGGAGCAGGTGGGTCCAGTGGGTGACAATTAAGTGCGGGTGGCGCGGTCCAAGAGCGCATCGAGGTCGTGAACGATGAACTTACGGTATCCCGCGTCGATGGCACCGTGGCGACGCAGACTTCCGACCGCGTTTTCCACGGTGGAGACTCCGAGTTGGAGCGCGGCGGCGAGATCCTTCTGGGTCAGGCCGCTGATGGTGGTGCTGCGGGAGAGGGTCGGGTCCGGCTGGCCGACCGTTTCAGCGAGGTGTGCAAGGAGCATACCGACGCGCTGGAACGCGGGCAGGCCGAAGGTCGCGTAGATCCGCTCGTCCTGCCGGTTGCGGTCCTCCAGGCTCCGCAGGAGCGCCTCCAGCACCTTGGGCACCCTCGCCTGCAGGAGTTTCATGTCCTCGATGTCCCAGGGGATGACGTAGGTCTTGGTCATGCAGGTTGTGGTGACCGAGGAGTCCTCGTCGATGAGCTTGGCCTCGCCGACGACCTCGCCGACACCGCGGAACCGGGTGATCGTGGGGGCGTCCGGCATCGGCCGGAGCGGGAAGCGTTCCTGCCGTACGCCCCCCTGCACGATGATGAAGACCTGCCGATCCTCCTGGTCGAGAGGGAGCGGCTGGTCGCGCTTGAAGGAGCGGATCCGTTGCTCCCACCCCTCCATCATCGTCTGCCAAGTCGGAGCTGGGAGATGCTTGAGGAAGCTGCCGGCCGGCATGGTGGTGCGTCCGCGTACGAGATCGCTCAGCCGCGGGGCGCTGGCCTTCGTAGTCATCCCTCACACCCCCCTCATGCGAACACCGTTGGGGGTCGTGCTGGCGGGCTCCGCGCGAGAGGCGAGGTGCCGGTGTTCTGTATCCGCGCGGCGGCAGCTGGCGTGTTGGGTACGCCCGGGGCTGTCACTGCTCATGGCGGTACGCATGCGGCCTGTTCCCTTGATCATGATGAGGGGGTGCGCCCCCGTGACGGCGGGCGCACCCGGTTGGTGGGTCCAGCGCCCTCTCCCGCGGAAGTCCGCCCGGCGGTGTGGTGTGTCCAGGGCGGCGCGTGGCGAGAACGTCAGGTTCGTAACGCTACCGCCAGCGAAGAGGAAATCGCCAGTCGCCAAGTAGGTAGGCGCGACATAAAACCCTAACCCCAGGGCATTACAGGGGTCTCCTCTCGCCCGCTATCGGGTAACGTCACGGAGATATCGAATTGCCGAAACAGCAGCGCCTGTAAATCGATATTCGCTGGAGCGATATCTAGAATATCTACTGACGATCGAGGGATCCCGTACCAGACGAGCACCGCGAAGCCCAGATGAAGTGCGTCACATAATAGGGAAGGCCCCGGAGCACCACACTCCGGAGCCTTCCGTGAGGGCCTGGACCCACCAAGGCTCAGACCGTGTGACTATGTAACCACCAAGAACCCGAGAAGGACACGCCGGGACAAATGTCGGACCCTCAGATGCCCCAAAAAAAGTGGTTTCTCGAAGGTTCTCCTGGCGCGAAGCGATGGCCAACGCTGACGAGACGGCACGTCTCGACACGGTGCACCAAAGTTACCCTTTGCGTCTTTAGCCTGTTTTGACGCTGCGAGCGCTTGCCGCTGACACAGTGACGCGTAAGCAATCTCAGCCACTTTTGATCATCATTAGCCCGCCCCAACCAGAGGCGAGGATGCCCTAACTGAACTGGCCAGTCGCCTGCGCACCGAATCGGCGACATAGATTCGGATTCATTTTAAAGCATCCGGATAATGGAAATTCATCACGCACAGGCGCCATGACAGAGTCCCAAAAATTCTCTTCCAGAGTTTCTTTCATGACGCAGATCAGCTACTTGCAGCCTCCGGATGCGGCATAGCGGATCACCCGAAGCGGCAACATTGTCGATACATGCCCATGACCACAACAGGCGTACCGCACATCGTGTGGGACACCAGGCCGCAGAAGCCTTCCGCCCGTCAATTTCGTTCGATAGACGCCCAGTTGCCTTCGCCTGGTTGCCGTACAGACCCCGATCGTCACGCAAAATGCGCGAACTATCACTCAACGTGATCGCACTGTCTGTCACCCCGAAGACGCGGAACGCACCGTCGTACGCCGGACGCGCCGCGATGGACGACCACGCCCGTCCATCGGCAACGCCGACAACTCTCAGGCGACCCCGTCGGGTTCCTCGAAGGCGGTGCCGAGAACCTCGTCCCGGCCGCTGCGAACGTGGAGGAGGACGGCAGTCTCGTCCGAGGCATGAGTGGCAACCAGCACTCGCGTGCGGCGACGCTGCCGGAGAACCGGCGTGAGCAACTGTCGGCAACCGGCATGCGCTGGACGTATCGCCACGTCACAAGTCCCACCGATTCCCCCATTACTCCTGTGTCAGGCAGTCGACACCCTCCCCTCACACAGAAAGCGTTCGACGACACAGACCAGAAGCGAGGCCAGAGGCCCCCGGATCGAACATCCGGGGGCCTCTGGCATGCCCCGCAACTCCCTCTCCGACCACTGCTGTCCAGGCGCCGGCTTCCAGCTCTACGGGGTGAAGAAGCCGATCCCGGGAGGACGAGACGCAAGCACCGGAGACCTGTCACTGTCCCGCCCACTCAACCGAACTCACACCGGAGGCACTACCGATGACCACCCGCCAGGAACCCATGGCAACACCCGCGCCGATCGCCGCTACGCTGACCACGCCCCCCTGAGCTCGGGCTGAAGCCCCACAGGGAAGCTCTCAGGCAGAGAGCAGCAGGACCGCCGACCGCGAGGCGCGCACCACCCCCACGCGGACGACACCACCACAGGTGTCCGCCGTCCCTGTCCTCCGCCTTGTAGGAGACTCCCGATGCCTCGAGACCCGCAATCCCCGTCATCCGCACACCCTGATCCGCCCAGCACGCCTGAATCGACGGGTGTCGGAAAGCCGACGCTCCTGTCACAGCGCACGGCGCTGATCCTCTTCATGGCCATCGCCACCGGCATCGGTATCGGCGTACTGACCTTCCTCTCCGAGACGTCCTACCCCAGGCGGTCCTCGCCGGGATCGGCGCTGCGGCAGCCTGCACGATGGGGCTGAACACGCTGATCGAATAGCTGTCGACGGGTCTGGCAAGCCACCTTGCCCGGCCCCCGTACTGCTTGGTCTCAGCGGCGAGTCGTGTACATGTGCAGGATGTCGCCCATGGGCTCCAGCGTGCCGTCCGGCCTCTTCCGGAAGCCGGGGCCCGAGTTGAAGCGAAGCGTGGGTCCGCGCCTTCTCAGATGGACCTTGTCGAGCGCGGCGTGCCGGTCCGGGTGCCCTACGACGACCTGCTCGCAGATGTCCGCGAGGTCCTGGTTGCAGCTGTTCACGCGGCTGAGCCTGACCTCTTCTGCGGATGTGCCGTGGCCGGGGACGAGGACGAGCTGGGCCGTGGGGCTGACCGGGAACCTGACCTCGTCAGCATTCTCCAGGCCGAACCCTTCGTAGGCGTCCCTCGGAGTCTCGGGACGCCAGAGGACAAGGGGCGCGTCGGAGGTTAGGAAGATCGGCTTGCGGCTGGTCTCAAGTCGCCAATGCCGGGCACGGTACTGCGGGATGCACACCCGGACAGAGCTGAAGGTCAAGGCGACCGCTTCGTCGTGAGTGGGGTCGTTGCCAGCGTTCATCGCCCGTGTGCCGTGGTAGTAGTCGAAGGCACCCTGGGCTTCGGCTTCCCGTGGCGGGCGACCGAGATGCTTACGCGTGAGGTACTCGGTCATGAGCGCCAGGTCGACCTCCCGGCCGTCCGCGTAGAGGGTGACGTTGCGCCCGAAGAGCGGGCCCGTGCGCTTCCTCGGGGTCCTGGCCATCTGCACAGCCAGGTAGAGGCAGAGCAGTTCGCGGTCGTCAGTCCCGACGGCTGGCGGCATCCCCGCCTCGTCGATCCGGCGTAGGGCCGCGAGTGCCTGCCCTTCCAGGCCGCTGAGCTCGTGCTCAATGGCCGTGGAGGGCATGCCGTTCTCGCCCGTAATCGTGTAGAAGCCGGTCTCGGCAGCGACGTTTTTGACGTTGGCAAGGTGCGTCTTCGGAGGGCACCGGCGCCTCACTCTGACCATGTCGCCTCGCCCGAATCGTGCCAAATAGCTCTGCGGCACGTAGTGGTGAAGTTTCGGTGCAGACACGTCGTCCAGCGTAAGCGGCCCGGCGGTGAGCAACTACGGAGTTTTATCCGGCTACGTGACGGCCCAGCCTGGAGGTACTCAGCCCCTGTCTGACTTGGGATGACGGGCCTCGTACTCGTTGATCTCAGCAAGCAGCTCCTCAGTAGCCTTGAGTGCTTCCTGGGGATTGTGGCGAGCTCGGACCAGACGGTCCACGCGTTCGTGCACGGCGTCGTCGCTCAGCGAGGATGCCCAGGATCTGATCGTTTCGCTCATGTCACTGCCAACAAGTGGGGCAAGGATGTCGGCAAAGCCAGCGCGTGCGACGGCGGCCTGGATCCGTTGTCCGCCTCTTTCCGAGGCACTCATAGCACCCGAGCGCGGCAGTTCGCTGCGAAGGTCCTCGTGCCCGATTGTGATGTCCAGCTGCGGCGGTAGCGGCTCAACATCACGTCCTCCCGTAATCAGGACGGGGATGGCTGTGGTGCGGACCCATTCCTCCAGGTTCTCAAGTTCTTTAACCGCGATGTTCCAGACTCTGGTGTGCGGACGCTGCAGCGACACCGTCGTCATGATGGACAGAGGAATGTACTCATGCCGCGGTCCAGTCGCGATGATGTCATCAGCATGCAGCGGCTTCCCGCTGCCCGGCTGTGGTTGCCGCTCGAGTGGCTGGGACACGGCCAGGTCGGGGTGCGGAGTGTCCGGATAGACCGCTCCGAGACGGGCTGCTGCGACGGTAGGCCTGCGGTGCTTCGCCAGGTTGGTGTACTCGACCAGGATCTTGAGCGGATGTTCGTCAGGAACGCGGCGTTGGAAGGGCTGCAAACCTCGGATGTGCTGGACAAGGGGAGCGCTCGCCTGCAGGGGTGAGAGTTGACGCCGGCGACCGTGGTTAAGCCAGAAAGCAAAATCTTCAGGGCTCGTGCTGGCGGGCATCTCGATGACGCGCGCCTCCTCAGGTGCCAGGGGCCGCCCGAGAACGTGCTCGACCTCGGCGTACACAGTGTGCTCCAGCGCGGCACGCAGTTGCGTCAGAGCGTCCGCGACCAGTCGAGACATCGCCTCGGGCAGAGGAGCAACCGCGGTAACGACTACGTGTGCTTGGTCGCCGTCAGCGACATTCTTGAGGGAAAGCGGTCCTTGGGCGGTGTAATCGTGAACCATCCGAACGACGCGGTCAACCGTTTGATCAATGTGGGCCAGCGTCGCCGCAACGTGGAGCTGGTGGTCTGGCAACCAGGCGTAATCCGCGGCAGTGAGACTCATGACTGAAACCTAACGATTCGTCGGATAGAAGAGTTTTAACAGCCAGCGCTACGGCAGGTCTTCCAGCCGGGCGAGCAGGCCCGCGGCGGCGGCGACGGCCGCGACGGCGTCGGCTCGGGTCCAGGTGAAGTTCTCGGTGGTGCCCGCGTCATCGTGCGGGGCGCCGCTGAAGAGATTGAAGGCGCTTTGGATGAACACTGCCCAGCGTTCATCCTGATCCCGTTCTGCCGGCTTCTTCTTCAACGCCTCCATGTTGACCTTGTGGGTGTCGCAGGCCTCGCGTACGGGATCGAGGGCTGCTCGGGCGAGGGCGACGGCGTGCTCGTACCGTCCGTCGCGGATCGCTGTCTTCGCCTCGCGAATCCGTCGTGCGCCGGTGGCCCGGGCCTCCACAGCGGTGATCGGGATGAGGACGTCGACGAAAGCGCCGGCATCGAGCTGGGTGAGGGCGTTGCTCCACGTCGCGTGCGGGATACGGATGATCTCCTGGTCCTGAGCGACGGGCCAGTGCTTCGTCTCTGTCAGAGCGGTCAGGGCGAGTTGGGCGCGCAGGACCAGGTCGGCGCCCGCGCGCAGCTTCTCCAGCCCGCGCAGCTGCCGGTCCGTGACGGTCGTCTCCAGCACGAGCTGCGTCTTGAACGGCTTCAGCCCAATGGGTCCCTTCGGGGCGTGGAGGGCGCCGATGTAGCTGGCGGGGCTGGGCATTTCGTGTACCCAGAGGTCGCCGGCGGCGAGGAAGGGCGCGTCCACAGGGTAATTGCCGCGGCCGGCCACCTCGAAGGTCAGGGCGAGACGGTGTACGTCCCAGCCCGGGGTGAAGGTCACGGCCTGCTGCGCCTGGACACCGACGCTGTAGTTGTGCATGCCGAATTGGAAGTCAGCCATCGTTCCTCGCCTCGTTGAGCCCTTGCCCGATGTTCGCAGGCCAACCACCGCAAGGGCAGCGGTTTTCCTGGGGGACGTCGGTGTGCGCTGCCCTTGACTGCGCCGGAGCCGAGAGGGGCCGCAGCCGACGGTCAGCTTGTGTGCTCCGAGGGCGTGATCAGGTGTGCCGTCGCCAGGGCTGTGCGGATGCGGGCGGCCTGCTGGGTCAGCCGGTCAGCGACGTTCTGGGCGTGGCGGACGATGTCGTCGTCCCTGGCGTCGTCGTCGATCAGGGGGCCGTGTTCGCTGTCGGTGCCGAGCGTGTGGGCGCCCCAGGCATGGAAAAGGATGTCGTCCATGTCGCTCATCGCGCCGGCGACCGCTTCCAGGATCTCGGTGCGCTCGCGGTACCAGTCGCGGGGCAGGTCCGTGAGCGGCCCGTACGCGGCGGCCAGGTCCTGCCACAGCACCGGCTTGCAATTCTCTTCGAAGGGCAGTCGCGGCTTGTAGCCGCGCAGCTGCCACTCGCCCTTGTGCGGGCCGTCGCCGGTGAGGCGGATCCACAGGTCGCCCTCGCCGTCCACGACGAACGCCTGCCAGTCCCAGTAGTCATCTGCGGGCGCCGTGTCATCGGGCCCCAGGTCGTACGGCCTGGATGCTCGGAGCGCCGGGCCTGGATGACGACGAGCTGCGCGGCGCGGTCGCCGGACCGGTCGGCGGCAAGCGTGGGGAGCTGAATCATGCCCCCATCCTTTCGCGGTCCAGGGCAGTGCCGCCGTTCCTTCTCCAAGGTCGGTGCCCATCTGAACCGGTCAGCGTGCAGGAGGGCGCCGCGGTGTGAGTACCACTGTGCCGTTTGGCGATCTTTCCCCCCATCGAGCTTTACTCGGCACATGGCACACCTGGTTTACATCGATGAGACCGGCTCCGTCGGGAAGGGCGCCAACAAGCAGAAGCTGTTGACGCTGGCCGCCGTGCTCGTGCACGAAGATCATGTTCAGCCCCTCGCAGAGAAGTTTCGCCAGGTGGCAAGGACTCACCTGGGATGGGTGCCGGGAGACTTCGAGCTTCACGGAAACGAGATCTGGAACGGCACCTGCCACTGGGACTCCCTGTCGCCCGCTGGGCTCATCGCCGTGTATGAGGACGCGATCTCGGTCATCAACGATCTCGACATCGACGTGTCTCATGCCAGCATCCACAAGGAGCGCCTCCATGCCCGGCACGACGGAGGTATGGACGGAAACGCCTACCTCTTGGCCTTGCAGTTCCTTCTCGAAAAGATCGACAGCGGGTACGTGGGCAACAAGATCCTCATCGCCGACGAGCAGAAGGAACACCAACTGCGGGCGGTGAAGATGGTTGCTGAGCTGCAGGACTAGGGCTGGGGCGAAGTGCCCGGGGCCAAGCTCAAGACCATCATCGACTCCATCCACTTCGTGAGCTCGCACGCAAGCCCGGGCGTGCAGCTGGCCGACCTCGTTGCCTACGCGCTACAGCGTGAATGGAATCGGCGGGACAACCATCCGGACGCCAAGGCGGCCATCGGCAGGATCACAGACGTGATCAACCAGCACACCCACACCTGGCGTGAACCCTGGCCATCAGAATGACCACTGCGAGGCAGGCCGCAGCACCACCCTTGTGGGTGATGACGGCTGGGCGGTTCGGCGAGACGCTCAGCAGAAAGTCGAGAACACCCAAGACCACTTGAGGGCCCGGTCGCGCTGTGCGGCCGGGCTCGCGCCGTGCGGCGCGGCTGTTCCGCAGCAGCTGTGCCGCCGGGCCGCCTGCTGGCCGTACGGGAGTGCGCCGGCAGGCGGCCGGTGTCCCAAAGGTGCAGGCTGATGGGGTGGAGTGGCCCGTGGATGTCGCCCTCGCGCGGCCCGTGACGCAGCTGCCGACAGGCCCGTCGTGGGCTTACGAGATCAAGGTCGACGGCCACCGGACCGTGCTGTGGCGGACCGAGGACGGCGTCCGGCTCCAGTCGAGGACCGGCCGCGACGTCACCGCGCTCTGGATGGACCTGGCCGTAGCCGCCATGCGCCTGCCGCCAGGCGTGATCCTGGACGGCGAGGCCGTGGTGTACATCGCCGACGCCGACGGCACCGCGCACATCAGCTTCGCCGCGGCGCAGTCCCGCGCGCTCTCCAACCCCCGCCGCGCGAGGGAGCTCGCCGACCAACACCCGGCGACGTACGTCGCGTTCGACGTCCTGGCCCATCGTGCTGCTGGCTTCCCTGATCTGAGGCCGCATCCGTACACGGAGCGGCGCCAGGTCCTCCTGGACGTGCTCGCCGACGTCGGCCCGCCGATCGAGCCGGTGTGGTCGACCACCGACCGGGACGAGGCTCTGCTCTGGTACGCGGCGCTCGAAGGGACGGGGGTGGAGGGCGTGGTGGCGAAGCCGCTGCGGTCGGCCTACAAGGCGGGCCGGGTGTGGTCGAAGGTGAGGCACGCGGACACGGTCGACGTCGCCGTGGTCGGCTTCACCGGCACGGCCCGGCATCCAAAGGCGCTCGCCGTACGGCTGCCCGACGGACGCGTCGCGCTCTCGTAGAGGCTGACCACGACGCTCGCCTCCGTCGTCGGCCCACGCCTGGTCCCCCAGGCCGGGCGGGCGTTCACGACGGCCGGCGACTCCTACACTCCCACCATCGACGAGCTGGTGGTGGAGGTCGTGGCGGGCACCACCCGCCACGCGGTCGTCACCGTGGTCCGGCTGCGCTGACCCGTGACGGTGTCGAGCGGAGGCTGGAAACTCTGAGCAGGTGGAGAGGGGTACTTGGCAGAATTCGGTGTGTGGGAACAGCACAGCACACATCGCGGCAGCACCTCGTATCCCAGGTTCTGCTCGCAGAGTTCACGGCGCCCGAGCCGAAGGGCGGTAGCCAGCAGTTGCTGCCGTTCGACCTGCACCACCCCGGACGTGTGCACAAGCGGATGCATCCCAGGCAATGCGGCTGGTTCGAGAACTTCGTCGCCGTCGATTCCGCGTCCGTTGAGGCACTGTGGGGCGACGTGGAGAGGCGGGTGCCTGCGGCGATCGCCGCCGTGCACGCCGGCACTCCGTTCGCCAACCCACGGCATGTGGCCACGCTGCGCGACCTGATCGTGCTCCACTTTGTCCGGTCGCTCCACTACCGCGATATGCATACCGCCTCGTTCGAGCGGGCCCGCACCCGCCTGGTCGCCAAGGTGACCAGGAAGTACCCGGAGCGGCTGCGCCTCGAGGCGCTGCGTGAGACGGGCCTGCATCTGTCCGGCCCTTCCCTGGGCGCTTTCGCCGAACTCCTCATCGAGCGGCACTCGGTCATGCAGGACCACGAGAGCGGCAAGTTCTTCCGCGCCAACATCGAGGACACGTTCCACAAGATGCGGGACCTGGCGTCGACGTGGCGGGTGGAGGTGACCACGCCCGAGTCGGGCCAGTTCCTGATCGGCGACAGTCCGGCCCTCACCCTGTCCGTGGAGGAAGGCCGCACCATCTACGGCATGGCGTTCGGTGACGCTCAGACCCTCGTACTTCCCATCGGCCCACGGCACTTGCTGTCCTTGGGCAGGCAGGAAGTCACAATCACCGTCTCCCAGTCCTTCGTCGACCGCCTCAACGCTGTGCAGATCCACGCTGCCCACCGCTACGTGTACATGCACCCCGAAAGCGGCCTGGAGCCGTTCGTGGCAGCACAGCTGCGACTCGCCGGGGACCGTACCGCCTGACGAGCGGTCGTCATTGCTGTGCCTCTGCGAGGACCTGCGGCAACACGTCGGCCCGCGCATCCGGGCCGACCGGCTGCCTCAAGTCCAGGTAACAGCGCAGCCGTACGCCGGGCTGACCGGCGTCCCACATCGTGCGCTCCGCTGTCGCCGTCGCCCAACGTCCGGCGAGCAGCTGCTGGAAGGCGAGCGCGGTGGCGTCGTCGGCGGCCGCCACGTCGACGACGACCAGGCCCGGCTCGCTCACGTGCGCCTCGTTAATCAGGTCCATGTTCGGCACTACGCCCGGCGCCTCGGGAGGGTTCCGCCGCGGCGGTGTCTTCACCCGACCGAGTGGCGGGCCGTCAGGGGCTGTCGCCGCCCCAGTCCCAGCGGGCCGGGTCGCCGGGGCGCGGGTTGTACAGCGCCCGGCCGCCGGGGCCGAACTGCCCGAGCTCGGTGAGGAGGGAGACACCGTCGTTGATCTCCTCCGGCCTCCAGCCGGTGATGTCGAGCAGCAGCCCGTCCAAGGGTCCGCCCACGAGTTCGGCGTAGCTGCGTCCCGGCTTCGGGCCCGGGTGGTCGTGGTCGGCTCCTTCTCTGAACTAACAGCCACGCAGGACCAGATCGTCGCTCGTGCCAGCCAGACACCGCAAACCGTGACCGCTGGCGACGTCGTGTCGCCACAATGAACCGGTGGCTGATGCCTGGTGCACACGACAGACAGGCCGAACTCATCCACGCTACCGACGTTCGTTACATCAATGATCCGTCCCTAGGAGGGGTGCGTGCGCTTCATCGTGCTGGAGGAGGACGAGCGGCCCGAGGACGGACGGCGGGCCTGCCTTCTGGAACCAGCGCCATGGCCCGATGACGAATACCTGACGCTGTACCACCTCTGGTTCCGGGACGGCGCCGGGGCGCTCCATGAGCTGGGCCCGGTCAAAATCGCCCACGCCGATCTCATCCGGAACGAGAGGCCTCTCGAAACCGGCGAGTTCACCGAGCTGACAGGGCATGATCGCCAGCTGCACTGGTTCTCCGTAGGGCAGAGCGACATGTACTACGAGAACATCCGGAAGCTCGGTCCCGAGACCCGGTGGGAGATCCTCAAAGGGCTCCGCGACATCGCCTTCGACCTTGATGCTTTCGACTCAGCCCTTGGCTGGGATGTCACACAGACGTCGCTGCTGCGCAGCGTCACACCGCAGACCGTCGAGGCCCAGTTCCGGCGCATCGCCCACGGCGGCTCCCGGCTGACGGCATACCACTTCACCTACCGTCCGCCGCCGTCTGATGCCGGACTGGCCGCCTGGTCTCTGTCCTTCGCCGTGGAACCGCGTTCCCAGCCTCCGACCAACATCCATGTCCTCATCGGTCGTAACGGGGTCGGCAAGACCACAGTTCTCGGCAACGTCGCCCGGGCAGTGCTGGACGCGGGAGCAGGAGGCACTCATGCCGGGCAGATCACCTGGCCCGATGGAACGCAGGGAACTTTCGCGAACGTCGTCACCGTCACGTTCAGTGCATTCGACCCCGCCCAGGATCACACTGCGGCCGAGACCGACCTGGATGGGGAAGGACATCCCCAGCTGAAGGGCTGGGACGGGAGCAAGGACGTCATCGGTGACGAGGCCCCACCGGCTGAACCAGTGGAAGAGGCGGTGGCGTACACGTATGTCGGCCTGGCCAAAATTGATCAGCTGGGTCGCCCCACGCGTGAGCGCAAGTCGTACGACGACCTCGCGGAGGAGTTCAGCATCAGTGTCGAGGAGATCATGGCAGCCGGGCGCGCCAGCCGCTGGATTGGCGCCTTGGACAAGCTGAGCAGCGACCCACATTTCTACGAGTCCCCTATCCACGGCTTCGCCCGAAGCATGAGCCGGAGCAAACACTTCCGCGAGAGCGACAGCCTCAAGGCACAGGAGATCTTCTCCTCCCTCAGCTCGGGGCACGCCATCATCCTGTTGACCATCACCAGGCTGGTGGAGACCGTCGCGGAGCAATCGCTTGTGCTCCTGGACGAGCCCGAGGCCCACCTGCATCCGCCACTGCTTGCCTCCTTCATCCGGGCCCTGTCGGACCTGCTCACTGACCGTAACGGCGTTGCCCTGATCGGCACCCACTCCCCGGTGGTAGTGCAGGAGGTGCCGCGCTCCTGCGTCTGGAAGGTCAGCCGCTTCGACCGCCGCGCACCGGAGCGGCCGGCGATCGAGACCTATGGCGAGAATGTCGGGATCCTCACCCACGAGATCTTCAACCTGGAAGTCCGCGCATCCGGCTTCCACGCAGAAATCGAGAAGGCAGTCAACGAACTCGGGTCCTACGAGCGGGTCCTGGACCACTTCGGCGGGCAGCTCGGCGGCGAGGCAAAGGGCTTGGTCCGGATCCTCCTGGCCCACCGGTCCGCGAACGGACTCGGGTGATGTGGCCGCTGGACCCGCCTTCAATCACCGCCCGGAACAGCTACGACGCCTGCGTCGCCTCCATCAAGGACACGTACCGGCGCACCCTGTTGCTGGCTGCTGGCGACAGCGTCGAGACGGCCGGCGAGCGCTTCCGGCACGCTGCCCAAGCGGGCACGCTGCACGAACTGCTCGACGCGGACTTCACCGTGCCGGGCGTCCCATGCCAGGACGCCGTCCAATGGATCTACGGCAACGGCATGGTCAACACCCAGCTTGGCCGGGCCGTCTACGACCAGCTCATGGCTGCCCCCGAAGACGAGCGATGCCCTCTGTGCGGCCACGGCGTGGTTCGCACTCTTGACCACTTCCTGCCCAAAAGGATGTTCCCAGCATTGTGCGTGGACCCGCTGAACCTCGTCCCCGCGTGCGCTGACTGCAATCACGCCAAAGGCGACGCCCGGCCCGCCGATGCGGAGACCACTCCCCTCCATCCCTATCTAGACCACATCGACAACGACTCCTGGCTCGATGCAAGGGTCGCGGGCACCGACCCCGTCTGGCTCGAGTTCTACGTCAGTCCACCGCCCACGTGGGACGCCCTCCTCATCGACCGAACCCGACATCATTTCGACCTGTTCGGGCTGGCCAAACTCTTCTCTGTCCAGGCCAACCGCACACTCAACAACATCCGCCAGTACCTCACGTCAGCCTTCGCGGCAGGGGGCGAGGATCTTGTCCGCGCCTACCTGACAGAGGAGGCATCCACCCGCCTCGCTCATCGCCCCAACGGCTGGGAGGGCGTGACATACCGGACGCTCGCCCTGGATGACTCCTATTGCGGTGGCACGACCTTCACGTGACATCGGCCAGCTGAGCCGTTCACACGACTAGTACTCCAGCCGTAGTTCGGAATCTGAGCTGGTCAGCGGCCTGGTGGCGTGGAGTGTAGCGGGGCGCCAGGTGGGCGGGACGGACTTCCCCATCGCGCCCCGGCGAATAGGTAGCCGCGCCGTTCGTAGTGGCTCTGGCGGGCTCGTGCCTGGTGGCCTCGTCTCCACCGTGACCAGGTCAGCGTGTGGTTGTGGTGTGCGCGGTGGTGCGGGGGTTCAGTTGCCAGGAGACGGCGGATCTCGGCCGGTGTGAGGTCCACGAGATCGGGCGTGTCGTCGCCGGGGCCCCCCTTTCGCGTTCCTGGGCGGCGATGGCGGCGAGGAACGCGTGGGCGAGCATGGCGAGGGTGATGTGCCGATACCAGCCGGTGTAACGGCGGACCTCGTACTCGTCGAGGCCGCACTCGTTCTTCGCGGACTGGAAGCATTCTTCGATCTTCCAGCGGCATCCGGCGATCCGGGCCAGGTCGGCGAGGGTGGCGTCCAGCGGAGCACTGGCCAGGAAGTAGGCGATGTCCTCGGGATCAGTGATGCTGCGGCGGGCCAGCATCCACCGCCTGCGGGTGGGCTGGTCGCCGTCGCGTTCCTCGACGACGGGCAGGAGGGCGCCGGCCCAGTCGTAGCAGCGTTCGCCTTTGGCTCCAAGGCCGGCGGACAAGCGCTGCCATGCCTGCGGCGGGGCCTCACGGCGGATACGGTCCTCGATGCGCGGGCCGTGGACCTGCTGGGACTTGGGGACGGCCACGACGTAGTGGAGCTTCAGGTCGTCTTCGAGGAAGCGGCGGAAGCGACTGTCCTGGCCGTAGGCTGCGTCCGCGGTGACCCAGCGGAAGCGAAGCGGAGAGGCATGGGCCCGACGGATCATGTCACGGGCCAGGGCGTTCTTGGTGGCGAAAGTACGGTCGTCGGGGATGTGGGCGGCCTGGCAGCGATCGCGATCGTCGGTCCAGGACCTGGGCAGATAGAGGTCACGGTCGACGAGGGCGTGTCCCCGGCTGGTGGCGTAGGCGGCGAACACGCCGATTTGGCAATTTTCGGTGCGTCCGGCGGTGCCGGAGTATTGGCGCTGCACTCCGGCGGAGGTGGTCCCCTCCTTGATGAAGCCGGTGTCGTCGACGATCAACACGCCGTCGTCATGGCCGAGTTGGTCGGCCACGTACTGCTGCAGATCGTCGCGGACACGGTCGGCGTCCCAGCGGCTGCGGGAGAGCAGGTACTGCAGTCCGTCCGGGGCGGCGTGGCCGGCCCACTCAGCGAGCTGCCACCCGTTCTTGCGGCCGACCGGAGCGAGGAGGCCGCGTACGTAGTCCCGCATCCGTCTGAGGGGCTCGATCCGGGCGAAGCGGCTCCCGGTCCGCAGGAAGAGTTCTTCGAGTTCCCGATCCCACACATTCACCGGCGCATCGTTGAACATGTCGAGGAACTGCTCGCACCAGCTCACGGATATGCGGCAGAGCACTCGTTTGTGGGGCGCGGTGGGGAAGTCCGTCCCGCCCACCTGGCGCCCCGCTACACTCCACGCCACCAGGCCGCTGACCAGCTCAGATTCCGAACTACGGCTGGAGTACTAGTTCGCAAGAAGCACAGTCGACCGTTGAGCGATCCGCTAGTCATGCCCGTCTTGAGGACTGGAGTCCTCAAGGTCGACTCCCTCTCTGAACTACAAGCACGCGGCTGAGAACCGGACCGGCAGTCAGCCGCCCGGATCAGGGATTCGTTCCTTCGACCGTTCGAGCGATGAGTTGGTTGAACGTCGGAACTCCCAGAAAGACAGGCGAGTCCTTCCGTTCCTGACGGGCATCGAGTTGCGCGATCTTCTCTTCAGCTGCGGCCAGGCTGATGGAGAGACCTTCGACTTCACCAAGCCAGCCTTCGCGTTCAGCTTCCGCGATCCGCTCTCCCAGGTTGTCGCGGATCTCGATGAGGCGGGGTCTCTCGGTCGGGGAGACGATCAGGACTGGGCAGCGGACACAGGCATGCTCATGAACGCAGTCGCTTCCGTATGCTCGTCCGCAGTCTCCGAGAGCGAGTTTGCGGCGCTCGAAGTGGCCGAGGAACTGCTGCCACTCGTCTGGTGTCACTGCTCGGTATTCCTCGGTCGGTCGGAGTGCACGGCGGCGGCTGATGAACGCCTGGTGCGCTTCGATCGCGTCCTTGGGGTAGATCGCGGCATAGCCCATCGTTGTGTTGATGTTGCCGTGACCTGCAATTACTTGAGCAATGTGAGGCGGCAGGCCGTTGAGGATGGCGTCGGTGATGAAGATTCGCCGGAAGTCATGGGGCTCGAACGTCAGGGGGGTGCCTGCGGCGTCAGTGAGCCCGGATGCTGCAAGTGTCTCGTTGAGACCGTCGCGGATCGTGTTGTCGGAGATCCTGCGGTCCTCGCCGCTCATGTGCCACTGGTAGAGCAGCGGCATTGGTGGATTCCAAGTCCGCTCGTGAGAGTCGTAGTTGGCGATGACCGGGACGGTGCCGTCAGCTCCGCGGACTCGTGAGATGACGGTGCTAAGGACATCGGCGAGTTCGGGAGTGATCAGCAGCAGCCGCTCTTGATCGGTCTTCGACGGGGCAATCTGCAGGAGCGGGATGACCTCTCCGGTGGTGGGCAGTTTGTAGCTGATGATGCTGTGGTGGCCGAGTTCCCGGAGTTCTTCGATCCGGATTCCGGTGTGCCGCAAGATCTCGATCGTCGCCCAGGCCCAGAAGGCCCGCTTCTCTTCGCTGCCCAGTTCGCGACGCCGGCCCTGTTCATCTCGGACAGAAACAGGTCTGCCATCGAGCCGTGTCGACTTGCGGGGGACGGTGAAGCTCTCGCCAAGCACTGTGAACGTGGAGCCCAGCGGGGCAACGTTCAGCGCGTCGAGCCGTGCCCTCGCTTCGTTCAGTCTGCGTTCGGCGACGCGGATCAGAACGGGCAAGACCGGCAGGCGTTCGCGGGTGCGTTGGTCGGACCGAGACTTCTGCCGCTGTTCCAGCTTCTTGACCGAGCATTCGGCTTCGCTGATGGGGACCGGTGAGGCCCACGGGCCCCAGCGTTCCGGCTCTTCGAGTGCCCATTGCCCGATGTCCAGGTAGAACGCCCTGACGATTTGCTTGATCGCCGGGGCGGTCACTCTGGGCTCGGCGACCTCCACACGGGTGCCGTCTGGCTGTCGACGCAGGACAGTCTTCGTCGCGATGCGGGCCTTCCAGGCCGTGCTCACTTCTGCGCTCAGCCTCAGTGAGTCGATGCCCGGGTGGTGCTTTTCGAGGTCGGACCAGAACAGACCTGCGAGGACGGCTGACAGGTGCCGGAGCGAGCTGTAGTCGAGCGTGGCCTGACGTTCGGTGATGTAGTCGACGAGGATGTCGCGGACCGGCTGGCATTTCAGCTGGTAGCGGTCGACCAGCATCCCTGGGGTGACTTGGCCGGATCGCCGGGCGAAGCTGATCAGCGTTTCTGGTGCATCGGAGGGGAACCGCCCCTGCTCTCGGAGCCAGTGATAGGCCAGCCGAACGCCACGGGTTTCGTTGGTCCCGCTCGCTGCTGCCTGGATCGCGAGGAAGTCGCCGACGGTGATGTCCTCGATGGTGCCTCCGTAGGCCACCATGATGCGCACGATCGCCTTGAGGGCCTCGGCGATGGCTCTCGCGCCGCCGTCTATCGAAATCCCAGCCGCTTCGAGGCGGGCAAATCCTTCGGGGTCGCGGCATGCCCGGATGGCCGGCCGAAGGGTGCGTAAGATGGTACCGAGAAGCCATGCCAGATCGGGGCGGATGGCATCTGCGCAGATCAGCAGTTGCATACCGGCTTGGATTTCGGGTGTCTTGGGCTTCCCTGTGCCGCTGGTCCGGGCCCACTCCTGGGCAAACGTGTACCACTGGTCCGGCGTGGTCGCGGCTGGCGTTGCCAGCCATCGCTGCTGCCAGGTGTCCCCTGGTTGGGTTTCCAGCCAGCTCAATAGAACGCGGGCACCTCTTCGCCGTCTCCTCCGGGTGAGTTCGGGGCCGGGCAGTGCAAGCTCCAGTTGCCGAAGCCGGTCAGCGAGGGCGTCACGGGTCAAGGACGTCTCGGGCCAGGCCGTGGGGCGCGGCCGTGCGGGGAACCGTCGGAACAGATCGGCCGCCTCAGCACCGACAAGAGAGTGCGGCTGGTTGCTGGCCGTCGCGGCGGGGCGCGTGTCCGCGAGGGTCGTCAGCATCAGCGAGGTCCTCCGAACAGCACGTTGAGGGATTCCGGGTTGTAGGCCGGAGCCGAAGGGACCGGAGGCGGGTTCTTGCTCCTGAACTCCAGGCGGGCGAAGTGGGCGAGACCGGCGGTGATGACCTCGTCCTTGCTGGGGTTGAGGTACTTCTGCAAGGTCGTCTGGTACTTGTGGGCGAGGATGTGCTGGACGTAGACCAGTGACATCTCCGGGTCCTCAGTCATCCGGAACGTCGCGGTGTGCCGTAGGTCGTGGAGGGTCCAGTTCGATCCCAGGAGCTCGTTGGCACGGACGAACATGGCTCGTGCCGCGTGGTAGTTCAGCGGTCGCCAAGGGCGCCGTAGCGTCCACCACAGCGGCTCGCCGCGACCTCGAGGGACGCCCTTTCCCCAGGCTTCCTCCTGATAGAGCCGAAGCCAGACGAACGCGTCCGGTGATGCGGGCAACTGCTGGTAGTTCTTGGTGCCCTTGCGGATGACGCCGATGAGCTGCTGTCCGGGAAGCGCGTCGCGCTCGTGCGAGGTCAGGAGTTCGCTGGCGCGGGCGCCGGTGGAAACCCAGAAGGCCAGCAGTGCCCGGTCACGGTGCGAGCGCAGGCCTGCGAAGACCTCGGTGTACTTGCCGTCCGGTATTCGGCGCGGGATCCGCTCCGGAACGGTGGGGCGGTAGCGGCCCTTCCGCTCGTTCTTGAACTCGTCCATCGGATTGTGGTGGGCGTTCGCCCGGCCCTTACGACGCGAGCGGTCCAGCGGGAAGGGATTGATCAGCAGTGACCCGGAGTTGGCATCCAGGTGGAAGTCGTAGAACGTCCGCAGCACGGTCTCGCAGTGGGCCTGTGTGCTCTTGGCGTACTTCTTCCCAACTGTCGGCTTGCCGGTCACCGGGTTCGGCGTCCCGGGTGCGGGCCTACCTGCCGGGCGAACCGGCGGCTTCGCGTCCGGTATTCCGCGATGGCGCCAGTGCACCCGAACCGGCTTGTCCGCCAGTTGCATCCACAGCATGAAATCGCGGGCATCCGTCCGGGTCGCTCTGTCCCACTCGATGCCGAGGACCCACAGGAACCGCCACCACCGCAGCAGGTCGTTCCCGTACGACCGCAGGGTCGTGGCGGGGGTGTGGCTCGCGAGCAGATCCGTGAAGTACAGCTCAACAGGCTGGACTGGACCACCGGCGGGGTCCAGGAGTCGGTACGGCTCCCACGGATCACCTGTCTCGTACAGCTTGCCGACCTCAGGCAGCACGAACGTCGACAGATCCCTCCCGGGACCTCTTGTTTCAGGCACCTCGGGAAGCTAGCAGACAAGGCCACTGAGCTGCGAAAACATCCATCTTAGTTCAGTCAACGAGCCGTAGATCCTGCCGCGCAGCAGCTGCTCATCGTCGCTGTCCATGCCCTTCAGCCTCGCAGTCGCCACCGACAACGGGGGCTTGCCCAGGTGGTCCTGGGCAAGCCCCTCGCGCTGCCGGGTCAGCTGCGCCAGCGTCCGAGCCAGCCGCCGGCCTTCGAGTCCTGTGCCGCTTCCGCCTCCTGGTGCTCCTGCTCCTGGCGCTCCCGTTCGGCCTGTTCCGCCTGCCGCTCCGCTGCGAGCGCCCTCGCCTTGCAGTCGTCGCACAGGTGCGGGTTGCTGTCCCCGCGGCCCCAGTCGACCGCGATGCTGGCCTTCCACCGGTCGTCGGTGAACTTCTGTCCGCAGTCCGCACACACCGGGCGCTGCGCCTCGCGTTCGGCGGCTTCCTGCGCGAGACGGCGCCGCCCCTCTTCGGCACGGCGGGCGAGGCCGGCATCCCGGCGAGGGTTGCCGATCGCATCCCAGAGGTTCTGGTCGACGTCGCGGCCGAAGCGCCGGAACGCGGGCCCGGCCGGGCCGTGCTCGCGCAGCAGCTCCAGCGTGGTCGCCACGATCGGCATCTTCCCGTTGTAGATGCGGAAGCCGCCTTCGGCCCACTGGCCCTGCCAGTGCTCGCGGGTGAGTTCAGCGACCCGCTCCATCTGCGTCCGCGCGGTCCGCTTGCCGACCTGGTGGAAGACGAGCAGGACCGGCGGGTGCGTCGCGTCGCCCCACTGGGGAGCGGGTGCGGACCAGCGAGTGCGCCACATCGGCTTGTCCTTGCCGTCGGTGTCCTTCACCTTCCGGTGGAAGTGGCGCATGTACTTGTCGAACTTGGCCGCGATGACCGGGGCTTCCTCGGTGCAGTTGTCGGCCTCGATGAACAACAGCGGCAGCCCCACCTCCGGAGCGGTGAGGACGATGTCGGCCCACGCACAGCCCACGCCGGGATTCCTCCAGGTGCCGGTCGCCGGGAGGGTGACCTCGGTGGCGTAGGAGGTGATGCTGCCGATCCCGTCGGGCGCGTCGACCCAGGCCCGGGCGGCCGCGACGGCTTCGGCCGGCTCACCTGCCACCAGATCCAGGTCGGGCTTCGGGCGGATCATCGCGATGACCGTCTCGTTGACCGTCATCGCGTGCGAGGCACCCGAGCGGCCCGCGCTCTTGGGCATGCCGCCCATCTCCTCCGGCCCCCGGTCCAACTCGAGGCCAGCGGCGGCCAGTCCCTCCTTGGTGAGCAGGCGCACCTCCTCCCCGCCTCGGGTTCGGCCGCCGTCGACGGCCAGGCCGTGCTTGCGCAGATCGTTGAGCGCGCCGCGGTGGGAGGCGGTGCGCGCCTCCTTCCGCTTGGCCGCCGTCTCCTTCAGGGTGTGCCGGTACGTCAGGTGCGGTGAGGACAGGCGCTGTATCTGGTCCGCCGTCGCGGCCTTGAGCACCCCGAGCGCGCGCAGCGCATCGGCGCGGTGCCCGGTCGACGATCCCGCCTCGTTCTCCTTGCGCTTCGCCATCAGCCCCGCCCTCCCGTCGTCCGCGTCCGGCCACCGGCCGGGCGCCGGCCCCCGGCCGCAGAGGGCACCAGGCGCGCCCTGAACCCGATGATCGCCTCCACCACTGACACCCCACCCCCACCTATTTCCCAGGGCTTGGTCAGTGAGAGGAGGAGAGAAGAGGGTCGTGACGACGCGCTACGGCCCCGAAAAGCCGTGGTGGCCAGGGGAAACGCGGTCCTCGCTCGTGCCGGGCACGGAAGTGGGTACGGCAGTGGGATCGCAAGCGCCGACGGCAGGAGACCGCGGCGGCCTGCCCGGCCGACCAGCCCTCCCGGCGTGGGGCGCGCGGCTCGCCGGTCAGGGTACGGCGGGCGCCTGTGGTGGGTCATCATCCCCGGTCTCTCCCTTGCGTCGTGGCGTCCTCCACCGGCCCTTGACGGCCAGTGGCACGCCCGCGCGAGGGTGAGCCGCCCCGATGGCTCGGTGGCCGCTGCATGCCCCTCCTGCGGGCGCGTGGCGGCCATCGTGAACGCCCACCCCTTGTCCGCGACCTGACGGCGGCCGGTAGCGAAGTCGGTCAAGGAGAAACGTGCGCTCCTGGCGGCCCGCGCCGCATCGGACAAGGGGTCCGTGGTCGGGCCGACCACGACTCGACAAGGGGCCATGGTCGGCCCGACCACACTCGACAAGGGGGCCCTCTTCGACCCATGCGGCACCAGTTCGCACGGGTTTGGAGAGGGGGAGAGATCTCGGGCCTTTATCCACAGGGGCCCCGCGTGAGCATTCGGGTCAGTCGCCGTGATCGGCACGGCGGCAGCCTGTTGAGGAGATTCGAATGCCGCACCGGGAGCAGTCCCCCACGCCCGCTGACGCCCGAAGAGGTGGAGCTCGCCTTCGAGTACGTGCTGGCGATACAGGGCCACAGCGAGCACGCCGTTGCCACCATCGTCGACCAGACGGGTGTCGTTCCGGCGCCGTCCTACCTTTTGTTGCGCCTGGCTGAGGACATCATCCTGCCCGTCACGGACCTGGCGGCCGATGCCGATCCGTGCGCGGACTCCTTCGCTCTGGACGAGGTCGGGGGCGTCCTGCTGGCCGCGCTGGAGGAGTGGACACAAGAGTGCGTCCCCAGTTCGATCTGGGGCATCGCCAACACCATCATCCGGTTCACCAAGAACATCCTGCGGCAGGAGGGCGAGGACATCGTCGACACCTTCAAGACGATGCGCACCGAGCACGTGGAACGGGCCCGCGCGGCGTACGCCTCGGGAGGCGCGCACCGGTAGCGCGCCGCGGTGCGCAGCTGGTGCGCACCGGTGCAGTGCGGTTACCGGTGCGCACCGGGACTGTGGCCGGGGCCGGGCTGGTGCGGTTGGTGCGCGCGCTGGTCGTCCTGGCGGTGCCCGGACGGCGCGCCGGTCTCTTCCTGGCGGTGCGCATCGGCGGCGTCCTGCCCACCGGGTGCGCTGCCGCTGGCGACCTGGTGCGCACGCCGGTTGGCGTTCTTGCGCAGCTTGCTGAGGTGCTGCCCGGCGAGGCTGAGGTAGCCGAGCTGTTCAGCGGTCAGTCCCAGAGCCTCGAGGTCGGTGCGCAGGACCGCGACGTCGACCGCCGGGCGGCCCGCCGTGTGCTGTTGCTCCTGGGCGAAGAGGAGCAGCTGCTCGGCTGGTGTCTTCGGTTGGTGCGCGGTGGGGCCGTACAGGGGGCGGCCGGTGCGGCGTGCGGTGCGCAGCCGGGCGGTGAGCACGGCGGTGGCGATGACGGCGCGGTCGTGACGCAGTGGCACGCGCGGGATGTCCCACTCCCCCGGCTGAAGCGGCAGGAAGGGCACGGCCGGGTCTGCGGCCGGCCTCCGGTCCACGGAGACGGCTGCCGGTGTTCGGGAACGCGGCGGGGCGGCGGGTGCCCAGCGGGCGGTGTAGAGGCGGTAGTCGCGTTCCTCCCCGCGTTCGGTGCGGGCCTCGGTGATGTCGGTGCAGTGCGCGGCGAGCGCGGTCTTCACGATCGTCTCGTCCAGGCCGGGTTCGCGGCGGCGTCCGCGCTGGACGAGGGCAAGGTGGCGGCGGGCTTCGGCGAGCAGGTGACGGCGGTGGAAGCAGCCGTCGGTGTTCATGACGAACACGGTGGCGGTGATGGCGACGGCCGCCAGGCCGACGTCGACGACGGCGGCGATCCGGGCCCGGATCACGGCGGCCGCGGCGCGGGCGCGCTCGAGGAGGGAGTCGATGAGGTCGGCGCCAGCGGCGGGGAAGTCCCGCGCGCTTTCTTGCCAGTCCTGGCGCAGCTGCGTAAGGGTGCGGGGCCGCGGTTTCGCGGGGCGGGTCTTGAGGGCGGCGATCCGGTTCAGCTTCGCCCGGGCCCGCTCGGAGACCTCGGGCCCGAACTTGAGGTTGCCGTCGTCGTCGGTGGCGGCGACGTACTCGCGTTCCAGGTCGGTGAGGCAGGCGGCGATCTGCGCGCTGCGGCGGGAAGTCCAGCGGATCAGCTCGTGCGGAACGCCGGCGACTTCCATGACCGGTCGGCGGCCCGGCGTGACGGTGCGCGGCTCGGAGGCCAGTCCCAGCGCCTTGCACACCTCAGCCATGACGACTTCGTTGTAGAGCGCGGATGCAGCGACGGCCGACTCCAGCAGGGCCGTGGAGTGCACCGCACCCCAAGCACCGTCCTTCGGGCGCACGCCCTTTAGGGACAGAAGGAGGTGGTCGTGGAGCAGTGGCATGCCGGAGCGGGCCTCGTAGTGGCGGAAGCGGGCGGCGACCAGGCCGTGCGCGGGACGGGTGCGGTGGATGCCCTGCGGGCCGTAGCGGATGACGGCGACGTCGTCCTCAATCCAGGCGACCACGCTGACGATGGCCCGTTCGTGGGCGGCCTCGATCGCCATGCGTGTCTGCTCATTCCCCAGTGCCCACAGCAGTTGCAGGGTCGGCTGCGGCCGGAAGACGAGATCGGCCCCGGTGACCTTCACCTTGCGTCCGAGCGCCCCGGCCCGGCGCGCGGCCTCAGGCTTCTTCCCCGCCGTCAGCTGCTCGGCTACGAGCCGGTCGGCGTCCGGGTGCCGGCCCTCGCCGAACAGGGAACGCAGCTGTGCCTCGGTCACCTCCGCACCGAGCACGAGACCGAGAGCGGGCACGCCCCGCCCCATCCATCTGCCGACCGGCACTCCGGCGTCTTGCTGCGCCTTCTTCAACGGCTGGCGGGCCGGTCGGCGGCCGTCGCCGATGAGGACCTGGCGCAGGAAGTAGCGGTACATCTGCCCCGCGGTGATCAGCGCTATATCCATCACACAGCCCAGGCGACACGCCTCTGCCTGGAGAAGGAGGACGACCAGTGTCACCTCCCGCCAGGCGGGAGCAGCAACCGAACTTTCTTGCCGAGTGTCCGTCAGGGCGGGAAGGGGATCCGGCTGAGTCGCGAGTGTCAACGCTCTCCCGTCGCACGCGTCCGAGTGAGAAACACACCCAGGTGCCCGCTATGCGCCACACCGACCTAGTAATGTTCGGCCACATGAGCATCCCTAGCCCCCGGGGGGAGCGAGAGAAGCTAATTACAGCCCTCACTCCCCAGCTGCGCAGGCGTTTGAAAATCCGCGCCTTTGAGCACGGAATGGATATTCAGGACGCGGCGGAGCACGCCATTAGAGCCTGGTACGAAGCTGACGGTCTCCCTGAAGTGAAGACCGACGGCGCCAAGACGTGGGGAACGTTCCTCTCAGTCGGCGAGCCCGACAAGTTCAAGGGGGTGTGCTCGGACCGAGGTGTCACGTACGTGCAGGGGCTGGCACAGGCCCTGACCCAGTGGCTCGACAACCACCCCTCGCCTACTGCCCCGTTGGTGTCCCAGCCTGTCGTGCGGGTCATAGTGGCCAACCAGAAGGGCGGTGTCGGCAAGACCTTCCTCTCCTCCGGCATCGCTCAGGCCCTCGCGGAGGCCGACCATCGCGTGCTGATCGTCGACTACGACCCGCAGGGGCACCTCACGGCAGAACTCGGCTTCGAGGACCTCATGTACGAGGACGATGTCGAGACACTGATGATGCACATGGATGGAACCGCCAAGGGCGACATCCACGACCTGTTGGTGGCTCTGGACGGCGAGCGCTTCGGCGATCGGCTGCACCTGCTCCCCGCGTCGGATGACGCGTTCCTGCGTGACGTTGTCCTCTCCAAGGTCAGCTTCAGCGAGGCCGCCCTCGAGCGCGCCCTGGAGCCTCTGGAGGGGGACTACGACGTCATCGTCATCGACGGCCCGCCCAGCCTCGGCCTGAACATGGACACTGCCCTCTACTACGTGCGGCGCCGCGACGGTGAACTCGCCGACCGCTCTGGGGTGCTCACACCGGTCTGGGCGAACAAGGCCTCACACCGGGCGTTCCGGCTTCTCAGCCGACAGATGGATGACTTGCGTGAGAAGGGCCGGATCCAGGTCGACTACCTCGGTCTGATCATCAACGCGTACGACAGTCGTCGCGGGAAGCTCGTGAAGGAGAACAAGGACGAGTGGGAGAAGAGCAGTTCCCCGCCGGTCTTGGCCGTGATCGGCGACTTGAAGGAGGGCCGGGAGGCAGCAGACGGTGAGATCCCGCTGCTGGAGTACGCCCCGGACAGTGAACACGCGCAGGTGATGCGCGACCTGGCTAAGGAGCTTGCCGTATGACGCCCCCGCAGCAGCGAGTCACTCGCGGGTTCAACATGGGCGAGGACGGCAGCGGCGAGAAGCCGCCGCCCCGGCGCATCCGTACGCGGCAGCAGATCATGAACGGTGAGGGGAAGCGGCCTCCCGCCAAGGTCGAACTCAGGTTGCTCGCAGGCAACCCGTTCAACCCGCGGGAGGAGCTCACCGCGATTGACGAGACTGCGGAGTCGCTGCGCGCCAAGGGCCAGATCCAGCCCGTTACTGTCGTGCGGCGAGAGGCTTTCCTGAACGCCCACCCGGGACAGGAAGCTGAGCTTGGGGAGAGTGCCGAGTACGTCGTCATCGACGGCAACCGGCGCCTGGCCGCTGCTGAACTGGCCGGGCTCGCCGAACTGCGGATCGACGTGAACGATGATCTCGCCGCGACGGCAGAGGACATCGTGGAGTCCGCCCTGATCGCCAACATCCACCGCGTGGACCTCCCTCCCATGGACCAGGCGAAGGCCATCCAGGAGCTGGTGCAGATCCATGGCTCTCAAGGCCAGGTGGCCCGGAGGCTGGGGAAGACCCCGGCGTGGGTGTCTCAGCGGCTTGCGCTCCTTGAACTCACCCCCGACCTGCAAGAGAAGGTCGAGACGGGCAAGTTGAAGGTGGAGCCCGCCCGCCGGATCGGCCGGCTCCCCAAGGGCGAGCAGCAGGCCGCAGCGGAGAAGGCTATTAACGCCGTTAATACCCCGCGTCAGCGGCGGCGCACGCCGACAGAGGACAGCCGTGCGACGCCAAGCGTTAACGGCGTTAATACCTCTGACAGGTCTACTGAGTCTGGAACGGGTGCCGCGGCAACCGTTAACGCCGTTAATACCCCTGCCGAGAGCGCAGGCTCGGTGGCCTCCGAGGGGGCGGAGACGGATGCGGCGGAGAAGAGTGAGGGCGGCCAGCCCCGACGGTTGCCGTACGACGATCCGTACTACGTGGTCCAGCACCTGCACGTGAAGATGACCACTGATGACTTCGCGCAGGGTGCCCGTGCCTGGCTGAAGATTCTGCGCGACGAGCAGCCCGACGTGTACGGCGCGCTGCTCGAGGAGCTCACCGAGCAGGAGCAGCCGGCAGTCTGAGCGTGGGCTGAAACACAAAAGGCCCGTGCGCCCCGCGAACTGCGGGGCGCACGGGCCTCTGCGTGTTTCGAGTGTCGTGTGTCAGGCCCCCCAGGTGGCGGAAGCCACGCCGCGGTCGGGGTCAGGGATGCCGGTGGCGGCCGGCTGGGAAACGGGATGCCGCATGGCGGTGATCGGAACGGCTCCGGGTTCGGTGGGAGGACTGGTGAAGAGGCAGTGTTCCAAGCCTGCACTATTCCCTGCACTAGCCCAAGGATCCGCCAGTCCCGCACTCACACGCTGCGGACGCCGTCACTCCGGAAGTCGGGCGTACGGCGATGGGTCCTCAAGAGTGAATCGCCACACGATGGAACGATCCTGCATCCACATGACAGCTATCCACGTTGGACCACGGGCAACATCACAAACAACCGAACGGCTACCGCGAAAGACACCTGGTAGCTGGCCCGTATGCGGAATGAAGTACTGAGGAGGACTCCATGTCCCGTGTCAAGGGAACTTTGACTCGCGTGAACACCAGCACGATCGTGGGCCGGTTCGGCCTGGATGGTCAAGTGCTTACCTTCGAAGCGTCGATCAGCCCCTCCATGCCGCCCTTCAGGAGCAACGACGTAACCCTTACTTACGCTGACGTAGAGGAGCTGACCAGCCATTGTGCCTACACAGGCAGAGTCGGCACGGAAAAACTCAGCCTCCAGCTCGCCAACGGACCCACGATGACAGGTCATCTCAACGAACCCGGGCTCCCCGCCGCCCACTCCGTCACCGGCAACGGCTCCTGGCTCGCGACCTAATCGTGACGTTGTGACTCGACCGGGCGCAGGCGTGCGTCTCATACCGCCAGAGGAAAGCCTGTGCGAACCGAGCCCACCTGTGAGCGCTGCTTGCGCTGACGCCGAAGAGGTCACTGATCACGATGGGAGGAAGGTCAGCCACGGCTTCGAGCATGGCGGTGTTGCGGGCGCTGATGACTTCCAGGCCGTGTTTTCGCAGCTTGTTCACGATCCTCTGGGCCGTGATCGGACGGTGGGCGGGCACGCCCGGAAGCAAGTACGTAGGGCGACCGTCCTGTGGCGGCCGGAGCATTGAGCGGACCGACGGCGGCCTCGATGACGTCGGTCCACCGGTGATGTCCGAGCGTGATGAACGCCTGCGGGTAGAGGGTGTCGTCGTGGGGTGCGCTGATGCCGCCGATGTACAGCTCGCGGTAGACGACGAATCCGCGGTCGACCGCTTCCTCGCCGGCAGGCTTCCAGATGCCCTCGGCCGGAATCATGGTGCCGTCGTTGGCCTCGCTGGTCTCGATCTCGTACAGAGCCGAGGTCACGCGCTCACCCCCGCGAGGGCGTTGCCCAGGAGTGCGGTGACGTCGGCGCTGTGCGGGTCGGCGTAACTGTCGTGGTCGCTGACGTGGAACACGGCGTCCTTCGCGGTGACGGTGAACCCGGAGATGACGAGTGCAGCGCGGCCTTCCAGCTCGGCGTTGAGGCGGTCGGCGTCACGGGAAGCCAGCCAGGTCTGGGTGTAGGGCCCGAGGCGCAGCAGCACGAAGCCGGTGCCGTCGGCGCGGCGGGCTTCGACGTGGACGCCGCAGTGGGCGGGGGCCATGCCGACGTCATCGGGGAGAGGCAGGTTCGCGGCGGCATGAGTGAGCAGCGCATAGGGCGACTGCCAGGTGCCGAGGATCGCGGTTGTCTCGCAACGCAGCCAGCCGCGGTCGGTGTAGCGGAGCTGGCGGCCGTGGCGGTAGGCCGCGGCCTGCGGGGTGTGGGGGTGGACCAGGGTGACGGCGATCATCTTGGTGTCGTGGTCGTCGCCGGGCCTGGTGTGTGCGCGCTCGATGAACGGGCCGACGCGTACGGCGATGTCCTGGGAGCGGCCGGGTGTCCAGGGCTCTGGGTCGCGTACGGCGGCGAGCATCGCGCGGAACTGGTCGACGACGGCCTGGTCATCGGGGGTGAGGGCGCCGGGGCTGTGCCCGCAGCGGCGGAAGCGATGGATCATCGGGCGGTCTCCTGCTCAGGGTTGGAGGGCGCCTTGAGGACGCGCGGCAGATGGACGTGCAGGTGCTCGACTGCGACCTCGCGGCCGCGGTCGCGGAGTGCTCGGGCCAGGAGTTCGGTGAGGCCGCTGGCACGGTGCCGGCCGCCTGCACAGCCGATGGCGATGCGGCTGGGGCCGGCGGGCAAGCTCGCGTAGTCGGTGAGGTTGGCGAGTAACTCGTGGGCGCCGGGCGTTGTGAGGACGACGTCCTGGACGCGGGGGTGGAGGCCGTCGAGGTCGAGGATGCCGCGGGCGGCGGCCGGGTCGCGAAGCCGGTCGCGGACGTCTTCGATGCGGTCGGCTGCGGGCGGGACGGGCGAGCCGTCCGGGCCGATGGGCAGATGGAGGTAGCCGAACGAGATCAGCCTGATGACGGGCTTGGGCATGTGAAGGTCCAATCAACGTGTCTGGTGGGGGCACCGGGGCGGCCGGACGCAAGGCCGGCGGCCGCCCCGGGCGTCATGCGGTGACGGACGCGCTCGCGTCGGCGGCCGCCGACCGGGCTGCGCTCGTTTCCAGTTCGGTTTGGCGCTGCTGGAGCTGGTCGATGGCGGTGTGGTCGGTCAGGGCCGTCGTGATCAGGTCCCGCTGGTACTCCATGCCGGCGGAGACGCCCGCGTGGTAGCGGCATTGGTCCTGGGCTTCGAGGCAGGCCGGGCAGTCCTCCCAGGACACGTCGTACGGTGCGGTCTCCGGTCCCGGCTGCTGCGCAGGTGTCTGCCGATAGCCGGTGGGGGAGTCGGGGCTGGAAGTGGTCAGGTCTTCCCGCCAGGTGGTCGGCAGCTCTCGGAGGTAGCCTGCCAGGCGGGCCGCGATCGGCCGGTAGTGCTCGAACAGTGACGCCCAGATCCTGCGGGCTTCGGTGTCGGGGTCGAACCGCGACGGCAGTTCATGGGCTTCTTGGGCGTAGGTGCGTGTCTTCTCGCGGCGCTCTTCCCAGTGGCTGGTGTCGATGCCGGCTTCCACGGCCGCGCCCAGGATCTGTGCGTCGTGCAGGCCGTCCGGCGTTCCCAGCGATGCGGCAAGGGCTTCGGCTGCGGCAGGATCGCGACGGGCGAGCGCGCTCACGGCCTGGTCGGTGAGGAAGGCCCACCGGCGGGTGCGCACATCGGTGTTGTTGTACGTGGTGGCGAGCATTCGGGCGCGCAGGCGGGTCAGGTGAGTGGTGTCTGCCATGTACCTCGCGGGCACCGGGCGTGTTGAGGACGATGCCCTGGACGCGGGAGTGAAGGCCATTGCCGCGCTGAGGATGGCGGCGTGATCGAAAGCGAGTCGATCCGGCAGGTCGTCCAGGGGCCACCAGCGGGCCGTGCGGGCGTCGTCTCCAGCGGTGATCGTGGTGCCGCCGGGGACGACAGCGACGTAGGCGACGGTGACGTACCGGCCCCGCGGGTCGCGCTCGGGGGCGTCCCAGGTGCCGATCGGGCGCAGGTCGTCGCCGGTGATGGTGACGCCGGTTTCCTCCGCCAGCTCCCGGACGGCCGCCGCGCGGCTTGTCTCGCCGGGGTCGACGTGGCCGCCGGGCAGCGCCCAGGCGCCTTCGTGCGGCGGCCAGCCGCGCTGGATCAGCAGGACCTCGCGGGCGGGTGTCAGGGCGACGACGTCGGCGGTGTAGCGGATCGTCTCGAAGGTCTCGGGCATGAGTGCCTCTCGGTTGGGTGACGAGTGGGTGGTGTTGTCGGTGACCACGAGGAACTGGTCCGTTGCCAGGTCCGTCACGACGTGGGCGTCGATGCCCTGATCGCGCCGTGTGGGGGCTGGCCGGTTCAGCCGCTGATGCTGGAGAGCCGGATCGGCATGACCAGGCCTCGGAAGACGTCGGCCTGGTCGACACCGTGCACAAGGGCGGGCTTGGTCGCGGTGGTGAAGTTGAACTGGGCGACGGGCCCGCCGATCTGCTGGAGCGTCTTGAGCAGCAGGCCCGGGTTGAAAGCGATGGTCAGCGGGGCGCCTTCGAGGTCGGCGTGGACCTGGTCGCGGCCGCGTCCCTTGTCGTCGGTACCGGCGCGCACAGTGATCTGACCGTCGGCGACTTCGAGGACCATCGGATCGGTTTTGCCCAGCAGGGGCTGGATGTGCTTGATGGCGTCGGTCAGGGCTTCGGTGCCGGTGGTGGCGACAGTCTCGAACTCGACGGGGAACAGGTTGCTGTAGTCGGGGAGTTCGCCGTCGAGGATGCTGCTGGTTGCCCACCGGCCGGGGACGCTGATGGCGAACTGGGAGTCGGTGATGACAAGTTCTGCCTTGTCGGCGTCTGCGAGGATGCGGGCGGCGTCGCGGACGGCGTCGGCCGGGACGAGAGCGCTGCCCGCGACGCGCGGCTTGTTCTTCCCCTTGCCTTTGGGGGCCTGGTTGGGGGTCCAGGGCGCGCAGGCGACGTGGAAGCCGTAGCGGTCGGTAGCCGACAACGTGAGCATGGTTTCGCTGAGGTCGAACTGGACGCCGGTCAGGATCGCGATGGTCTCGTCGGTACTGGCCGCCACCGCGACCCGCGCACCGGCTTCGGCCAGGGCGGCGCCGTCGACCGTGCCGCTCGCGCCGGAGATCGTCGGCAGGGTCGGGTAGTCCTCCAGCGGCAGGGTCGGCAGGAGGATGTGCGCCGTGCCGCAGGACAAAGCGAGGTCGGTGCCGTCCAGGGCCAGCGTGGTCGGCTTGGTCTTGGGGAAGGCCTTGACGATGTCGGTGAAGACGCGGCCGGGGACCAGGAGCGTGCCGGGCTCGGACACCTCGCAGTCCTCGCGGGCGCGGGCAGAGCGGTAGTAGTCGTACCCGGCCAGGGTCAGGGTGTTGTCGTCGGAGGCTTCGAGCCGCATGCCGGCCATGACCGGCGTGGGCGGGTTGCCGGGGATGGCGCGCAGCGCCCACTGGGCGGCGTCGGCGAGCTTGTCGGTGTCGATGGTGAGTTTCATCAGGGCCTTTTCGTCGTGGCTGCGGATGTGAAAGGGCCCGGGCGGGCCGCCTCGATGTGGAGGCGGCCCGCCCGGGCCGGTCAATGCTGATGGGGCCGCGCGATGGCGGTCTACTGCTCGTTGTCGTCGATGCCGGTGACGGGGATGTCGCCGAAGAGGTCGTCCAGGGCGCGGGTGACCGCGACCCGGTGCTCGGGCCGGGTCGCATCGAGGACGTCCCGGGTGAGTTCGGTGAGGTCCAGGCTGGCGAAGTAGTCGGTGAGGTCGGCGAGGGCCAGCGGGTCCAGGCCATCACCGGCCTGCGGAGGCCGGCTGTTGAGGGTGGCGCGCATCGCGTCGACGGCGTCGGCGAGATGGTGCGTGGTGACCGTGGTGATCTCGACGAAGCGGCAGTGCCGGTTGTCCGGGTCTCGGATGCCGATGGGCCAGATGACGATCTGGACGCCCGGCTGTCCGTCGTGGCTGGGGTCGCCGGCGAGCCCGGCGAGTGCGTCACCCAGAACCTGGACCGCCCGGACCTGCCCGGCCTGGCCCTCGGTCTTTGCGAAGCCGTTGTCCTCGCTCTCGTCTTCCTGCGCCTGGTCCTCCAGTTGGTCGAACTCGAGCGCCACCTCCCACAAGACCTCCAGGGTGTCGACGTCCATCCGAATGCGGCCGTCGGCGGTGTCGGGGAGGTGGAGGTGACCGGTGACCCGCAGCAGGTCACCGGTCTGGCAGTGGGTGATCCTGTGCACGAGGTCCGGCCGGCTGGTGGTGCAGGGAATCAGCGCCTCCTGCTCCTCCGTGCAGTCCTCAGGGGACGACGTGAGTCGCCAGGCGGCTGTCCCGTCGCCGGTGCCGGGCACGGCGGGATGGTCCAGGTAGCCGGTGAGCGCGTACGGGATGGGTTCCATCAGCCTGCCGCCTTCCTGTACCCGGTGCGCGCCGTGGAGACCTGCCTCCGCAGGGCATAGGGCAGAGAGGTGATGGTCTTGCGCTGCCGGGCGAGCGCACGGCCCCGCTCGCGGCTGTCGGCGAGGCTGCACCCGTCGCACGGATCGGTGCCGACGGCCTCGTGGCAGCGGTGGCCTTCCACGGTGCCGTGCGGGGCGGTGATGCCGTGGGCGGCGGCGAGCCGGTACAGGGTGTCGCCGGCAACGCCGGTGCGCTGGGTGATGCTGCGTTCGCGGTAGCCCTCGGCGCAGCAGGACCAGCGCCACGGCCTGGCCGGCCGTGAGCGGGGGGAGCGTGGCGGGCATGGCGTCGGTCGCCATGGGGCGGGTCCTTCCAAAGTCCAGACGGGGGGAGGGCGCGGTCCGTCGTGGCGACGGGATACGCGGGGAGGTCTGCGGGGCGGCGCAGGCCTGCGAGGGGGAGCCCGTGAGGGAGCTGGACGCCGCGTTCAGCAGCGCGGCCTTGATCTCCGGGGCGCTCAGGTTCTGCAGCGCGCGTTCCTTGAGCATCTTGGCCGCGAACGTGCTGCGGTCCATGCGCTGGCCGATCTCGCCGAACGGCAGGTCGTGCCAGTAGCGCAGCCACAGGCACTGCCACTGGTCGGGTGTCAGCCCGGCCAGTGCCTTGCGGAGTTCGGCGAGGACGTCGACCTTGGCCAGATGCTCGGTGACCTGTTCGCCGACGTCGCCGACGGCCAGGTCCTGGTCGCGCATGTCGCCCGTCGCCACCTCCCGGCGGTGCCGGGAGCTCTTGTAGTGATCGAGCAGCAGGTTGCGGGCGATCGTGGCCAGCCAGGCGCCGAAGTCGCTGCCGCGCCAGGTGAACGCGCTGATCCGGGCCAGGGCCCGCACGAACACGTCGGCGGTCAGGTCTTCGCTCAGCTCCCGGTCGTGGGTGCGGCGCCACAGGTAGGTGTAGATCTGCGGCCGGTAGCGGGCGTACAGGACGCCGAACGCCTCGCGGTCACCGCCGCGGGCGGCGTCGACGATGGCGGCCACCGGCTGCTCCGCCTCGGAGGCCGGCCGTGTCGTCGTGTCGATGACGGTCATGCGCTCACCCCCGCGTTCGCGGCGGCGAGCCGACTACGCAGGTGCGGGTTGGCGTCGGCGATCTGCCGCAGCAGCTTCGGCGTGGGCTTCCACAGACGCTGGGAGCCGCGGGCCGGAACGGGTGTGGTCAGCCGCTGCACCCGGGCCAGCTCCCAGTGGAAGCAGCCCTGTTGGGACCAGCGGGTGCACGCGCCGTCGTCGGCGTGGATGCCGGCGAGGTCGGCGATGGCGACCACGGCCCCGCGCACCAGCTCGTAGTCGTCGTCCAGCGTCTCGCGTACGGCGTCCAGGGCCAGGGCCCGCATGTCGACTTCGGATCCGGCGTGGATGAGCAGGGTGCCGCGCCACTGAGTGCTCCACACCCGGTTCTCGATGCGCTTGGCGACCGGGTCGTCGACGAACGCGATGAGGTCCGACCAGGGCGGCCGGATGGTCAGGCACCGGATCGGGGTGAGGTCGTGGTCCGGGGCGGTCTGCGGCCGGCTGGAGACCGTGGCGAGCGCCTCGTAGTTGGTGCGCTGCTGCTGGAGAGTCAGCGGCAGCGCCCGGGCCGGGGTGCGGGTGCGGAAGTAGGCGCCGGTGGGGATGGATTCGCGGGACAGCCGGGCCAGCAGGGCGGTGTCCGCGACGGGGGAGAGGGTCATCGCAGGTCCTCCGAGTCGAGGGGGTGGTCGGTGGTGCCCGCGCGCCCGAGGCGCCGGCCGTTGACGGTCGGCTCGCCTGCGTGGTCGGGGGTGGCGATGCGGTACAGGCCGGTGCGCTCCCGCTTGTGCTCGTACATCGCGCCTTCGGCGCCGCGCAGCACGTAGCTGAGGTTGCGGGAGTGCAGGTCGCTGGGGCTGGATGCGCCGATGGACATGGCGACGTCGACCGCCTGGCCGTCGACGTCGACGGGTCGGTGCAGCAACGTGTGCAGCTGCTCCAGACGCTTGGCGCGGTCGGCGGCCGGGCAGGGAAGGGCGGCGGCGAACTCGTCACCATGCAGGCGCGCCGCGACGCCGTCGTCGCCGACCCACTCCTGCAGCCGGGAGGAGATGGCGATGAGCAGTTCGTTGCCGGTGTCGTGTCCGAGGTCGTCGTTAACGGCCTTGAAGCCGACCGCGTCCAGGAACACGAGCATCGCCGTGTCGCCGTGGCGGGTGAGGCAGCGGGTCGCCTGCCGGATGTAGCCGGGGCGGGCGTGCAGTCCGGTGAGCGGGTCGCGGCGGGCGGCCGCCAGGCGGCGGCGCAGCGCTGTGGCGTGCACGGCCCATCCGGTCAGCGGGATCGCGGCCGTCGTCAGTAGAAGGGCACGCTGCCCAATCGGGGCGTGAGCGCGCAGGTGGGACGCCATACTGGTGTCCTCCGTCTCGTCTCGTACGGGAGGGATGGGCCCGGGGCAGGCGACTGGTTTGGACGCCGGTGTGCGCCTGTCCCGGGGCGGAGCTACAGCTCGTAGGTGTCGGAGTTGAGCCAGCTGTACGGGCTCTTCCAGCGGTCGGCCCACGCGGCGGACCAGTCAGGTTCCCGGCGGGCCAGTAGCCGCAGGCTCCCCATCAGCCGGCGGCCGTGGGAATCTCGAGGCCGCCCTCCTACTCGGTGCCTCGGGCCGTCGCGTTCGACGGCGAACAGGCGGGCTGTGGCATGGCCGGGGGCGACTGTGTGGCGCTCCCCGTGAAGTGCTGCCGGTTGGCGAGGGCCAGGAACTCGAATCCGAGCTCTGGCGCGGACAGGATCGTCCGGAGGATCGAAGCGAATCCGTCGCGCTCGATAGGGTTCAGGCGGTCCCACACCGCGTGCGCGTCGGCATGAACGCCGACGGCCTGGAGGTAGGCCTCTTCCGTCGTGAGGGTGTACTCAGCTCCACACCGGCCGCACCGGTAGATGGCCTGGTCCCAGCCGGAAGAAGATCCGGTGGTGGGCTTGATGGTCATCCGCCGACCGCCTCCAGCGCCTGTGCAGCGTGGTCGTCGGCCTCCTGGTCGACATCGTCGGAGCCGCCGTGAACGGTGCAGGCGACGTCTGGATCCCGGTCACGGTCGCCGGTGAGCGCGCCCCACAGGTCGGTGACCGTGTAGGCCGGCGCCCACGCCTCGCCCTCGCATTCGTCGTCGAAAGGGCAGGGCAGCAGGACCTCGAAGCCCACGCTGCCCTCGCCGTCGATGTCCGTGCGCAGGGCGAGGGTGAGGTACTGCTGGCCGATGCGGATCTCCGCGACACGGTCGTCCCCGGCGAGGGTGGAGCCGTCCTTCCAGCGCCACAGCGGAAGGAGTTCAGCGCCGAAGAACCGGCGGGGCAGGATCAGGTCGCCCAGGCCGTCGCTGCCGCCCGTGCCGAGCTCCCGGATCCGGATATTGCTGATCTGCTCCAGGAACGGCTCCAACCGGTACAGGCTGTCGGCGAAGAGGACCTCGTTGAAGCCCTCCGAGCTCAGGTTCGGGTGGGCGGCGACCATGGCCCGGTGCTGGTCGGCGACCACGCTTGCAGGCACGGCCCGGTTGGCGGGCCTGCTCTCCTGCCGCTCGATACACACCGAGGCGGGGGTGGGCACCAAGACCGCGATGACGGGCATGTTGTGCCGCTTGGCGGCGGCGATCAGCGGCTGCCGCGCCGGCCTGGTGACGTTCGTGGCGTCGACGACGGTGAACTTGCGCCGCGCCATGCGGCGTTCCAGCAGCAGGTGCAGGACGTCGACCGCGTCGTCAGTGGCCTCCTGGCAGCCTTCGTCGTCGCTGACCGCGCCCCTTATGGCATCGAGCGAAAGGACCTGGGAGGCGGGCCAGGTGCGGGCCAGCGTCGACTTGCCCGCGCCGGACGCGCCGATGAGAACCACCAGGCAACGTTCTGGCAGCTGCGGATAAGACAGCGAGGTCATAGGAGCTCTCCTTGGGGGTCGAGGGAGCGGGCAGCCCAGCTCAGGAGCTGCCCGGCGTTGTCGGTGAGGAGTTCGGCCGCCTCGTGCAGGGGGCAGGAGGCGTCACCGTCGCGGTCGGGCTCGATCTGCTCAGCCCGGCGTGCAGCGGCGGTGACCAAATGCGCGAGGGCGGGGAAGAGGCCACCGGGAACGTCGGTGTCTTCACGGAGCTCGCGCAGGATCGCGGCGAGCTCGCGGGCGTCGACGTCGTCGGCGGCCAGGTCGTCCTCGATCTGCTGGAAGGCGAGCTGGGCGATGCCTGCGGAGGCGCGCACCCTGTCGAGGCGGCTGCGGGCGCGGCCGGTCACCGGGTGGTGACCTTGGTGGTGGCGACCAGGGCGGCGGCGGTCTCCCAGCCGTGGTGCCAGGCACTGTCCATGTGGAAGGCGCCGTTGATGCCGAAGTCGGCGAGCTTGTAAAAGCCGCCCTTGCCGGTCTTGGTGGCGATCCTCTCCAGCAGGCCCTTGACCGGGACGCGTCGGTCGGCGGCGTAGTGGGTGCCGAAGGAGATGGCGAGCGCGGCCGCGGCGGCCGCCGGGTGGACCCGGATGCCGAGCGCGCGGGCGCCGGCCCCGGCGACGACCGCCTGGGTGGCCGTGTAGGTGAGGCAGTGGTGCAGGCACGCCTTGCGGCCGTCCGCGGTGCCGTGGACGGTCTTCTCGTCGGTGGCCGGGTCCTCGTAGGTGACCGGGAATTCGTCGGAGGCGCCCTTCACGCGGGCGCAGTAGTCGGTCTGGAGCCAGAAGTCGCCGATGGCGCTGGCGGCGCGGGTCAGTCCGAGCAGGGCGGCGAAGGTCGCGGCACGCTGCATGATGGTGTCTCTCCTGATCTCTTATGCGGGGTGAAGGAGTGGGCGCCGGCCTCTTCGCCGATGTGCGGTCGCCCGACGGTTCCGCCCCGGCCTGCATTGCCGGGGCGGAGCTGTTTCAGCGGCCGTCACCGCTCGGGGGTGCTGCCGGGGCAGGCGGCGAGTCGGTGTGGGCCGGGGCCGGGTAGGTCATGACGGTGTCGGGGCTGGGCTCGTAGCCCTTGTCACACGGTTCGCACTGGCCCTGGGTGCGCAGAGGGAGGCACGCGTAGTACCGCCTTCGGCATGTGGGGCACGTTTGCCGGGCGGCCATCGCCCGGTCCAGCGCGGCTTCCTGTGCCAGAGTCGGAACGCGCTTCGGGACCGCCAGTTCGATGCGGTAGAACCAGGCCCTGCGTCGCCCGCCGCGCCATACAAGTGGAATGGTCGGCTGCTGTCCGCCGGGGCTCATCCCCAGGGCGCGCAGCTGGCGGCGGGTCACGAGTCCGGTCTCCGGGATGGGGCCTTCGCCGCGTAGCGCTGCGCGTATGGCCGCGGCGCCGGGGGCACAGTTCCATCCGAACTCCAGCGGGCTGCCGTCGTCGTAGAGGTCAACGTCGACCAGGTCGTCTTCGCCCGGGTGGTCCATCACTGCCTCCAGGCGCCGGGTAACTGGCGGGGCTGCTGCGGGTAGCGGGGGCCCGGGCGAAAGGGGCGGAGCCGGCCGATCCGGCGGCGCGGGCGGGGGATGAGCACGAGCGGTTCCTCCAGTTGTCGGTGGACAGCGCTGCGCCCCGCCGACGTCGTGCTGGTGTCGGCGGGGCGCAGCGGGTAGTGCGGCTGGTTATGCGGCGAGGCCGTGGGCCGTGCGCGTGGGGTGCTCACCAGGCGTGGCCGGTGCGGGTGTGGTGTGGCCCGGCCGGGGCGTCTCCGGCTGCTGGGGGGCGCCGTGCAGGTGAGTGCCGACCAGATAGCCGATCAGCAGCCCAGTGACGCCGAAGACCTTGTGGCGATTGACCTTCCACCAGGTCGGGGCCGGGGGCTCGGTGAGCACTCCTATGACGGTCGGGGCGTTCGCCAAGACGGGGTCTCCTTCTCGCTCGGAACGGGGTGGTGCGTGCGGCCGGACGGCCTGTCCGGTCCTCGCCCGCCGCGTCAGACGGGGGCGAGGGCCAGGCAGGGAGGCCGGGGTCAGCGCTGGAGCGGGTGGATGTTGTCGGGAGCGAGGTCGTCGCCCGCTGGTGTGGGGGCGGGGATCGTGGCGTGCAGGTGGAGCGCCGGGTTGAACTGGGGCTGGAACTGCGGCGGGTGGTTGTGGACGATGGGCCGCAGGGTCAGGCCGCGCAGGGCGAAGATGCTGGCCAGCGCCCACATGAGGGCGGCGAGCCCGGTGGTGGCGGCGCGGCCCCCGGCGGGGGCGGCGGACCAGATCATGGCGAGGCTGCCGATGCCGAACAGCAGCCAGGCGATTCGGGCGCCGGCGTTGCCGAGGAAGCCTCCGACCAGGCCGATCAGCCCGGTCAGCTGCCAGAACGCGTACAGGGCGGCCGGGGAGACGGTCAGGTGTGCGGCCTGGTCGGCGAGGAAGACGCGGACGGGGTGGTCGATCGTGTCCCACAGTCCGCTGCCGCCACCGACGCTGGGGGCTTGGGCGGCGGACAAGCTCTTGAGCATGGCGGAGACGATGTCGCCGGCGGCGTCGACCATCATCGCGATGAGGCTGAGACCGCCGAACAGGCATACCGCCTTGATCCAGTTGGCGATCTCGTGCCAGCTGGCGTGCCGGGCCTGGGAGACGTCCTCCCAGCGCTGGTGGAGGAAGCCACCCTGCTGCCAGGAGGCGTTCCACGCGGCGCGAAACCGGGCGAAGCGCTTCGTGCGGGGCCCGTCCTTCGCATCGGGCGGCGGGGGCGTCTGCCCGAGCAGGTCGAGGAAGTTCGGGTTGTCCTGACCGTTGATGGGCTGGCCGTTGGTGGGCTTGTCGTCGGACTGCATGGCGGGGCGACTCCCTCGTTCGGGTTCAGGTGATGGGCGGTGCGGTGGTGCGCGGGCCGGACGGCCTGGCCCGCACCCGACCACGAGGGTTCGGGTGCGAGGCAGGTGGTCCGGAGCAGGGGCTAGAGGCCGCAGGCGTCGGCGAGGCGGGCGGCCTGGTCAACCATGCGGACCGGAACGCGGCCGTTTGCCCAGGCGTCGTTGAAGCTCGGTACAGAGTCGACGTCGTTGCCGAACTCGCGGCGGATCGCGTCCAGGAGCACAGCGGCCGCATCCGCTTCCAGGCCGCGGTCGCCGCCCGCTTCGGCGCGTAGGGAGCCGAGCATGCAGCGGAAGCCGTTCTCGTCGATGAGGGCGTCCTTGCACCAGCCGCCGGTGAGCAGACGGTGGTGAGCGCGCTGCAGGAGGGCAGCCACCGGGGTCGGGTACAGGTCCGGGAGCGGGGCGGGCCCGGTGTCGATGGGGACGGTGATGACGTCGGCCAGGTCCACGGGCTCGATGGGGATGTGTGCCGTGTTGACCTCGTAGGCGACGGCCGCTTCGTCCAGCCGCACGGTCATCTCCGCGTTGATGAACGCCAAGCGTTCCTCGAGGGTCAGTTCCACCGGCGGCGTGGCGGCCTGGGTAGTCGGGGCGGGGTGGTCGGTGGCGGGGGAGGGCAAGGTGTGGGACATCGTGGGCTCCTGGCCGGGACCGCGAAGGGCGCCGCTGGTGGTGTCCAGCGGCGCCCTTCGGCGTCGTGCAGCAGGGGAGTTGGGCGCTGGCGGTGGGTAGTCACCGGCTACGCGCCCCAGGCATCCTCGAACCAGCAGGCGCGGGGAAGGGGGTTCGGGTGGAGTTCGTCTTCGAGTGCGGATGGTGCGGCGGGGACAACTTCTTCGTGGGCAAGCAGGTCGGCTTCTGGGTCGACAAGTGGGAGGTGCCCGCGGAGTGGGACTGCCGCTTCTGCGACGGGCTCAACTACACGCATGACCCGCCGTGGACCGAGGCGTAGTCAGAAGCTGGAGATCAATCCGGCGAGCGAGGCGAGGCCAAGGTTGATGGTCGGGGCCAGGCCGGTCGCGGCGAGGGTGAAGCCGAACAGCGTGCAGGCCAGCGCGGGGCCGATGCGGACGTATCCGCCCTTGAGCAGGACGAAGACGATGATGGCCAGCAGTACGGCGGCGGAGATGGACAGGGCCACGGCGGCGGTGCTCCTTCGCAAGGGGTGGGGTGGGGCCGGCCGCGCTCGGGCGGGCCGGCCCCAGGGATGGGTGGGTGTGATCAGGCGTCGGTGAGGTTCCTGATGGCCTCCAGCGCCTGGCGGGGAGAGGCGAGCTGCTCGGAGCGGCGGCCGCCGCCTTTGGGGCCACGCCCGCCTCCGCCCTTGCCGCCGCCTCCGCCGCCGCGTCGGCGGGAGCGGCTCTCGCCGTCGTCGTCCTCGTCGGGCTCGGGCCAGAACTCGCCGGGCCTGACGGGCTCGTTCCAGTCGAACCACAGGCCGCGCTTGGTCAGCTCCGCGACCTCGTAGTCGGTGAGCCGGTTGACCTCGTCGGGGAAGAGCCCGGAGAGGTCGGTGTCGAAGTCCGCGTACAGCGACCGCATGAGCACGGCGCGGCCGTTGTCGAGGACGATGACCGCGACGCCGCCCGTGGAGACGCCGTTTTCCGGGTCGGCCTCGCCCCGCATGGCCCGCTCGATCGCGGAGCCCTCGCTGCGGGAGTAGCGGGCGGGGATGGTCGGCACGTCGTAGGCGTTCTCCATGGTGCCCTCCGCTGCCTTGCGGGTGGCGCCTGGCGAGCCCATGTTGAAGATGACCGGCCGGGAGTTCTGCCGCAGGTTGTCCTTCATCTCGGTGGAGAACCCGTTGTGCGCGAACGGCGACTGGCCGGCCGGGTTGAAGCCGATGCCGTACTTCAGGCCGGTGACCGTGAGGTCCTCGCCGTCCTTCTGGATGAACTCGCCGAAGTCCCCGTCCTGCGCCGCGGTCATGAACTCATCCGCGTACACGTTCAGCTGCCGGTACGGGCAGCGTGTGTCGCCCGGCTTGTAGTCGTGCGGCTGGCCGTCGTGCGGCCAGGGCATCTCCGCCCTGATCTCGCACAGCGCCTTCGCCGCCCGCAGCTGCCGCGCCATCCACAGTGCGTTCGAGCCCTGCCGGTCGATGTACCTGCCGAGCGTGGTCGTCTTCTCGTCTTTGCGGACGGTGGACAGCCACACCACCTGGCCGTCCAGGGACTGGGCGGCCATGTGGATCGCGAAGTACTGCGTCTTGCCCGACCGGGACACCCCGAGGGTGAGGCCGTGGGCTGCGGCGTTCTTGTCGTGCTGGTACACCATGGTCCTCACCGGCTGGCCGGTGATGGTGACGCCGCACACGTACATGCCCTTGGCGTCCGGGGTGAGCAGCTCGCGGGTGGCGGAGAAGATCTGCGACAGCGGCGGCTCGTCGAACGCGCTGATCAGGAACTCCGAGCCGTCGATGAGGACGAAATTGCAGGAGTCGTCCTCGGGCAGCCCGAGTGCGCGGCAGACCTTGGCGAGGTCGATGCGCGGGGTGTCGGTGGAGTCGGCCATCTTCGCCCGGTAGAAGGTCACCCCCCTTTCGTCGTCGCGGGTCTTGTGGACGAGCTCGGAGCCGGGCGCGCCGCCGTTGGGCCCTGCGACCCGGTCCGTCCAGCGTTCCTGTGCGGTCGGCTTGGTGCGCCGCCGGGCGTTGGCGTCGGGGGTGATGCGGGCTTCCATCCAGCCGGGGCCGCCCTGGCGGCCGGGCTGGATGGCGACTTCCGCCAGGTCGACGTCGCTGGAGTGCACGCCGAACGGGGCGGCGACCGCGGCTTCCGACAGGCCGGTGATCGGCCGGCCGGTCTCCGAGGCGCGCAGCAGGATCGTCATGTCGTGCTGCTGGCCGGGGTGCCGGGTGGCTTTGACGATGTGCGTGCGGCCGGGCATCCCGGCCTGCTCCCACAGAATCCGCGCGTCGCGGGTGAGCAGGTCGGCTCCGTCGTCCGGCTGCGCCACCGAGGGCTCGGGGGCTTCGGCGCTCGCCTGCTGCGGGGCCGGGGCGGCGACGGCGGGACGGTGACGGGTGTGCCGGGAGAACGGCATCACCAGCAGCCCGGCGGCCGCCCAGCTGGCGGCAAGCAGCCCGTCCATCCAGTACGGGCCCCAGCCGGTGGTCGTCTTGGCGGCGACGTCGACGGCGGCGGCCAGGACCAGCGGGGACCAGCGCAGCATCTTGCGTCCGGCACCGATCTCATTGCTCCTGGCGGCGAGGAACCATCCGGCGGCCCCGGCTGCGCCGGCCAGCTGCACGACCTGGTTGACGGGGCTGTCGGGGTACATGTTCGGGGCCACGGCCAGCACGGGCGCGGCGAGGGTGTAGGCGAGGCGTTCGAGCGCGGCACTGCGCGGCGTGGTCACCGGCTTCTCCTTCGGCGAATGAGCACGGGCGGCCCCGCAGCTGCGGGGCCGCCCGTGGAAGGGTGGGGGAGGGGAGGGGTCAGCGGTTGAAGAACCCCGGGCGGGGCGTCTTCTCACGCCGGTTGGAGCGGATGTCGTCCAGCGCCCCGTACAGCCCTGAGTGGGTGCGCCGGGTCTGGTGGGTGAGGTCGGCGGTCTCCTCAGCGGTGTCGGCCAGCTTGCGGACCTCGATCGCGGCGCCGCCCAGGGCGACGGCCACCAGGTTGGTCAGCTCCACGTACTTGACGTCCAGGCCGGCGTCGGCGATGTCGCGGGCCACGTCCTCGGTGCGGGAGGCGTTGGCGTTCATGCTGCGCCTCAGCGACTCCAGTTCCAGGGTGGCGTCATCCATGGCCTTGCCCAGCCTGAGGAGTTTGGCCTGGACGGCCTTGTAACGGTTGTCGTCGTCGGACGGGGCGGGTGATGCGCTGGTCTTGCGGGGCGCCGGGTCGCTGCTCATCAGCGTCTTTCCTCACTTTCTAGTCGTGGTGGGCGGCGGCCGACGCGTACGTCAGGCCCGCGTCTTCCTTGGCGGCCATGTCCTGGCCGTAGACCCGGGCGACTTCGCGGGCTGCGAGCGTGGCGGCCTCCTTGGCGACGCCGCACTGCTCGGCACACCGTTCGGCCTGCCCCTTCATACGGCCCGCGGCGTCCGCGAGATTCGCGATCAGGTCGGTGACCTGCGTGGAGATGTTGTGGTCGCCGATCAGGTCGCTGGCCATGTCCCGCAGGGCGTCGGCGACCTTGCTCAGTGACTTCGCCAGGGCTTCGGCCCGTTCCTGGTCCATGCCGGCCCGGATGGCGATCTTCGCCATCGCCATCAGGAACTCGTCGAACGTGATGTCCGTGCGGTGCTGGGTGGCCAGGCCGCTGCGCCCGGACGGCCTGCTGACTTGCGAGCTGCTCACGCTGCTCCCTTCCGTGCTGACGGGTCGGCTGGTGCCGGGCCGTTTGGTGTGCTTCTCCGGCGCGGGCGGCAGGCTCCTCGCGCCGGTCGTGACGGCCGCAGGGCCGTCAGGGACGATGTAGGCGTCGACGATGTCGTCCTCGCCCTTGGCGTCGGTGCGCGGCCGGCGGGTGGGGCGGTCGGGCCACTCCACCGTCGGGATGGTGTCCTCCGCACCGAACGGGCTGTCCGTCGGCCGGCTTCGCCGACCGGCACCAGCCGTACGACCGCGCCCTGCCCGGCCGGTGCGGCCTGCGCGGCGGGTACGTCCGCGTCGTCCGGCCCGGTCCGTGCCGCCGGTGCGCCGCCGCCGGAACCGGCGCCGCTTCTTCGCACCGTCAGACGTCCCGTCGCCGCCCGTTGAGTCGGTGCCCGGCGGATCGCCCGCTGTGCCGTCTTTCTTGGCGCTGGAGCCCTTGTCAGGGCCGTCCTTGGCGGCCTTCCCGTCGGTGCCCTTGCCCTTGGCTTTGGAGTCCTTGTCCTTGGTCGGGTTCACCTTCTCGGGACCGGGCTTGGCGTCCTTCGTCTCCCCAGCGTCCTTCGCGTCGGCGCGGCGCTTGTCCCAGCGGCGCTGGGCTTCCTCGCCGACGGCCTTGCCCAGCGTGGTGCGGCCCGGACCGGCCGCTGCGGCTTCCCGCGTCGCCTTCCGTGCCGCGTCCCGCTCCTGCCGCTTCGCGCGGCGGTCCTGCCACGCCTGCTGCCGCTGGGCGCGGGCCTGGTCGCGGTCCTTGGTCCGGTCCGCGAGGCCGGCGGCGTGCCCGGCGCTGCGCCGCTCCTGCCGCCCGGCCTGCCGGGCCCCGGCGCGCTCCTGGCGGCCGCGGGCCCGCTCAGTGCGGGCTCCGGACGCCTGACTTGCGCTGTCGCCCTTGGAGTTACCGTTCCGGCCGGATCCGCCAGAGCCCGTCTGAGAGCCTTTCGACCCACCGGACGCACCGCTGCGCCCGGAACCGGCTGCGCGGCTGCCAGAGCCCGTCTGGGAGCCCTTCGAGCCGCCCTTGGCGCCTCCGCCGCCCCCGGTCGATCCGGGCCCAGAACGGCCGCCGGGGCCGCCGGAGTTGGAGCCGCGCGAGCCGCCGGACCGGTTCAATCCCGGGCCCGAGCTGTTGCGGGACGGGCCGCGCGAGGACCCGCCCCCGCTGCCGGCCTTCGAGCGGCCCTTGTCCGCCCCCAGGCCGGAGCTCGAGCTGGACGACTTCGTGCGGTCGGCGTCGGCCTTTCCGCGCGCCGCCGCCTTGTCGCCCTTCGCTTTCATCATCGCGGCGTGGAGCTTTCCGTTCTGCTCCATCATCGCGACTTCCTGCGCGGTGCGGCCCTCCAGCAGCGCCGCCTTCCGTGCTATTTCAGCCTCACGGAAAGGCGCTTCGCTTTCATGGTCGGCCCGCGCCTTTTCCAGCCGGAATTCCAGCCAGTCACCGAGACGGTCAGCGAGAGAACGAGGCTGCTCGTATTCACCTTCCTCGTATTCGCTTTCGTCTTCACCGGTTTCCGGTGCGGTAATTCCTCCGGAACGCAGTGCCGTCGCCGGGTCCGGGGCGGCAGGAATCGGCGGCAGTTCCATCGTCGTCTCTTCCGGGCGCTCCGGGGGAGCCTCCGGAATGTCTTCCGGCGCTGGAATGGTGTCGATGAAATCCGGGATCGGCGGCAGCGTGTACATGGAATCACCGCTCCAGGGACCCTGGACCAGGGTCCCGCCGCCGGTGTCGTCGGACTCGTCGGACACGGTGCACCTCCCTTCAGGGGGACTTGACAGACAGTGGGGTCTCGTGTGCACGCGCGTGCACGTGCACGTGTGCACGCTCTACGCGCGCGAGGCCCCGCCGGAGTCCGGCGGGGCCTTCGTGGGTGACGCTCAGTTACGCGGGCCGTGCTGCTTGAGGACGGTGTCCGCGTACTGCATGAGGTGGTCGAACAGCCGCGGGTCGCCCGCCTGCCGCTTCTCCAGCACGAGCTTGAAGAGGCGGCAGACCAGCGTGAACGCGGTGATGACATCGCCGCGACCGGCTTTGACTTCCCTGGTGATTTCGGATCGAGTAACGCGGAGCCAGAATTCCATCCGGCCGATTTCACCGCGACTTTCGATCGCCTTGCGCTCTTCTTCCTGCAGCCAGCCGTTCCGTCCCTGAATTGAGCGTTCGGCACTGCTGAGGGGGCGCGTCACGCCGACTCCCGACCGAGGTCGTAAATCGACGTGGGACCACTGTAGCCGGAATTCTGGTTTTGTGCACCCTCCTGCGGGGCGCTGGGTGCGGCCTGGAGGGTCGGCGGGTTCTTCTTCCGCTGCCTTTCGATCTCCTTTTCCTTCCTGTCTTTGACCGTATTCACAACGGCCTCGTCGTGGGCGCGGCGCTTATAGGCGCTCTTTTCCAGGCCCTCGGTCAGGTTATTCAGGTTCTTGAGGACCTGTCCGAGAGCCTTTTCGACGGGCAGTGCGCGCAGCCTGGCGTGGTACCAGCGGTCGCCCTCCACGTGCGTCTTGCGCAGGTGCACGCGGGTCTCGATCGCGAGGGTCTCCAGGTTCTTGCCGATGTCCAGCAGGACCCGCTGGACATCGGCCAGGTACCGGGCAGTTGCCTCCGGGCTCTGCGCGACGTCGCGCAGAGGGGAGTGGTTCGGGTCGTTGTTGCTGTTCACGGCGGGGTTTCCCTCCTGGTGTACTGGTGGGGTTGTGACTGCTTCCGGCAGTCGCAGCGGAGGGCCAGCCCAATGCCCGTGGGCTGGCCCTCACTGGTGTGTGCCGGACGGTGGATCAGAGGTGGTAGCCGTCGGCGAGCAAGGTGCTGGCCTCCTGGCGGTACTTCGAGGCGGTGTCCGTGGACGACACCTCGAACTCGCGCTGGACGTCGGCGATCGAGATCACCCGGCACAGCTCGCGGTGGATTTCGTCTGCACCGAGGCCGACCGGCACGACGCCGGCCGCGAGCGCCATGCGCGCGACCTTGCGGACCGCCCGCTCGCGCGGGCTGAGCTTCGCGGTGTCCTCGATTTCGACCGCGCGCCGCTCGGTTTCGGCGGCGGCGAGCCGCGTTTCGGCGGCGCGGAGTTCGGTTTCGGCTTCCCGCTCGCGGGCGGTCTGCGTGTTGGCGCGAGCGGTCGCCGTGCGCTGCTCTTCCTCCGCCGTGAGTCGGTCGGCTTCGGCGGCGAGGCGACGCGTTTCGGCAGCGCCCTTCTCCGTTTCGGCAGCGGCCGCGTCAGCTTCGGCCGTAGCCTTGCGGGCTTCGGCGATACGCTCCGTCTCGATCGCCTGCGCCTCTGCCGCGGCGACCCGGTCGGCCTCCGCCGCTTCCTTCCGCTTCTCGGCTGCCTGGCGCTCCAGTTCGGCGGTACGAAGGTCCGCTTCGGCCTTCGCCTCGCGCTCCTGGGACTCCTTTCGCTCCGCCTCCGCCTCACGGGCCCGGGCTTCGGCGATGACGGCCGTCTCCAGCGCTGCTTCCTCCCGCTCAGCGGCCCGCTCTGCGGCGCTGACCTGGGCACGGGCATGCGCACGGGCCTGGCCGGTCTGGCCGTCGACCTCCGCGCGGACCGCCTCCACCTTGCCCTTGGCGCGCAGCCGCTCGGCTTCGGACTCCGCCTGGGCGACCTCGCTGCGCGTCTGTGCGTCCAGGCGCCGGCGCTCGGCTTCCTCCTCCCGCTCCTGGGCTGCCTGTTCCTGCTCGTCGGGCATGGCCAGGGCCTGGTCGACGGTGTAGCCGTACGGGGCCATCTTCATCGGCAGCAGTTCGTCCTCGCTGGCTGAGGACAGGTCGCCGTCGTGCTTGCGCTTGAGCCACTGCTCGTAGGCGATGAGCTGCTGGTCACGGCGGATCATCTCCGGGTAGGAGGTGACGCCCCACAGCCGCATCCGGCGGAAGATCCGGGCGGTCGCGAACGGGGCGAGGATCCATCGCAGCCACGGAATCGAGTCGCGTTCGGCCTGCTCAGGGCGGACAACGCGGTCGATGGCGTCACGGCCCAGCTCCACCACGGTGATGAAGAGGACCGGCACGACACCGTGGGCACCGGCCGCGACGTAGTCGATCAGCTTCCAGGCGCCCTCAGGGGCGCCGGAAGCGGCGTTGAGGACGACGGTCGCGCCGGTCAGCAGCCACACCGGGTAGCGGATCCAGTTGATGGGGCGCCGGAGCCAGGCCATCAGCAGGTCGACGGCGATCATCACCATGATGCCGACGTCGACGCCGACCGTGAACAGGCGGCCCTTGTCCAGCGACTTGAAGCGGAGCTTCTTGTGGGCGAACTCCGCGACGTGCTCGAAGCTGAGGTAGAGGCCGATGCCCGCGAGGGCGAGCGCGGCGATCACGATCGCTGCGGCCGCCAGCTTCTGGCTCCCGGTCAGCTTCCTGGGGGAGGGCTCTGGTCCGGTTCCACTTTCCGTCTCCGAAACGAACTCCGGCGCGTCCGAAACGGCGCCGGTCGTCTTCGAAACCGGCTGAGACGTTCCCGAAACGGCGGCCGGTGGAGCCGTCTCGGGGTCGGGTTCGGCCGCGGTTCGCGGCCAGTCGGTGAGTGTCATGAGGGCCTCCGGAATGGGCGGTTCAGGGTGTGAGCGAAACGGTGGCGGGTGCGCACGAAACGCAGTCGGCTGTTGCCGAAATGGCGTCTGGTGGAGCCGAAGCGGGGCCTCAGTGGGCCGCGTGCTGCTGCGAGGGGTGCTTGCGCAGGCTGTCTGCGAGGTCCTGCATTTCGCGGAGCTGCTCGCGCTGCGCCTCGATCTGCCTCTGGAGGCGGTCGACCAGCCGGTCGCCCCATCGGCACGGGGCGCGGTGGTAGTTGTCGTGCCAGGCGATGGGCCAGTCCGTGGCGTCCAGGCCGATCTCCTTGGCCACCTGCCACCAGGGGGTGTCTTCGTCCTCGCCCGTAGCGCGCACCTGCTGGTGGGCAAGCTGGGCGATGTCCGCGGCGACCGCGTCAAACCGGTCGGCTGCGGTACGGGCGGCCTGCTCCGTCTCGGTCAGCCGCAGCAGCGCCGCCTGCCAGTGCCCGTCACTACTCGCCCGCAGGGCCTCGAAGGCAGCGAAGAGGGTGTCGCGGGCACAGGTCCAGTCCTGCCACAGCGGGGCCGCCTGGCGAAGCAAGGGAAGGACGTGGAGACGGAATCGGGCCCGGCCCCACCAGGTGCGTGCGGCCCGGTACTCGGTCGACAGGCGGAGCCGGTCCTCACGGGAGACCAACGGGTCCGTCCACGCCTCGCCGGGCAGCAGCGGCTCCTCTTCCCTGCCGGTGGCCGGGAGGAGGAGCACCTTGAGCGTGTCGAAGGGGCCGGGCTCGGATCCGGCGACCAGCGGGTGCCGGTAGCGGGTGAAGGCGTAGTCGGCGGGCGGCGCCGGCCTGTGCGGGGCGATGGTCTGCCCGTCGGGCAGCAGCTCGCCGGTGTCGTCGAAGAGCAGCAGGCCGTTGCACAGCAGGTTCCAGCCCTGCTCCGGGTGGGACGCCACAATGGCGGCCGCTTCCCGGTCGGTGCTGTCGGCGGCCGGGCACCTGGGGGTGTGCAGGCACAGGGCGTCCGACAGGCTGCGGTGCAGGCCGCTGTCGTCGAGCGACGTCAGTAACGGAACCAGACGCATGAAAGCCTCCGGGGTCAGGGGTGGTGGAAGGGGCGCGGCTGCGCGGCTCCCCTGGACCGCGTCCGGCCCGACCCCGAGGTGCGGGGCCGGGCCGGACGGGTCAGGCAACCGACAGAACGCGGCAGATCAGAGCGTGGAACTACGTCGGGCGGCACGGCGCTTCAGCGCGCGGCGCTCCTTCTCGCTGAGGCCGCCCCACACCCCGGACTCGTTGCGTTCCAGGGCGGCTTCGAGGCAGCTCTCGATCAGCGGGCAGCGGCGGCAGACAGCCTTCGCCTCCTCGATCTGCAGCAGCGCCGGGCCCGTGTCGCCGATGGGGAAGAACAGCTCGGGATCCTCGATGGCGCAGGCCGCGCTGGGGCGTTCGGGCGCGGCGGTGGAGATGGCGCCGTAGCCGTATGCGGCGGTGCGTACGATGGTGTGCACAAGGGCCTCCCAGAAGGTCCGGTAGTACGAAGTGGCCCCGGGGATGCGAGCCCCGGGGTCGTTCTGTGTCGGCGGCCGATAGGCCAGCGTCAGCCCTGCGGCTTGTGACGAGGCCGGCGGTGCGGGTGCAGTTCGGCGACGCAATGGCCCGTCTCCCACGCGGCGATGGCGGCGGCGGCCGCGAGCAGCAGGCGGGTACGGGGGTGAGCGGCGCCGATAGTGGCGGCGGCCCGGGCCGCGGCGTGTTGCGCCACCCGGGCCGCCTGTATCAGGTGCGGCATTCAGCGGCCGAGGTTCTGGCACGCGCTGCACGTCCAGGCCGTGGGGGCCGGGACAGTGGCCTGTGTGTCGGCAGGCGCCGGCAGCATGCCGAAAACGCCGCCGCACACGTCGCACTGCATCCCGCCTCCGGCCGTCGCGGGCTCCGGAGCCACGGAGGCGGACGGGCAGTTGTTCGGGTCGCAGTTCCACCGGCCGCACAACGCGCAGGCGTCGTCGGCCATCACCGGCCGGTGCAGGACTAACACCGGCTGCCGCTCGTAGCCGGGCAGCATCTCCTGAAGCGTGCGGCGGGCCCGGCGCTCCGCGGGGGTGCCGGCGTCGGACTGGCGCACCATGCGCGCCAGGAGGTCACCGAGTTGGCGGTGCGCGTACTCCGGGTTGGTCACGGCCACTGTCGTACGGGCCGCGTGCCGTGTCATGATCGCTGCGGTCATGGGGATCTCCGAGTCCTTTTTGACCAGACAGCCCTGGAAGGTGAGAGTTCCAGGGCTGTCGCCTTTTAGCTGGCCGGACGGCCAGCCACGGCCCGTCTCCCGCCCCGTGTCGCTCTGGTGGGGTGGGAGAGGGACCGTGGCGGACCGTCAGGCGGCCGGGGCGTAGGCCGGGCCCGAAGTGCCCTCGCGCAGCAGGTAGTCGGACGTCGTCCACGCCGACCCGATCGCGAACGGCTGCCCGTCCGGACGCAGGGTGTCGCGGACGATGAGCGCCCACCGGGCGCCCTTGCGGTGCAGCAGCTTGGCGGCCTCACGCGGGTCGGTGACGCGGGCTAAGACCTCGAACCTTCCGTCGACGTTCTGGTAGATCGCGCCGGGGTGGCGGGGGCCGATTTCGTCGGCGGCGCTGGGCAGGATGGTGGTGGCGCTGGGCATCATGCGGCGGCTCCGATCAGGCGAGCACGGTGGATGATGGTCATGTGGGTGATCCCTGGTGGTGTGGAAGGGGTGCCCGCGACACCAAGAACCCCCAGGGTGTGTGGCCCTGGGGGTTCGTCGCGTGAGTGCGTCCTGCGCACTCCGCCGGCCACCGGCCCGGTCTGTAAGGGAACGGAGGGACGGTGGCCGACGGGCAGCGCAGGGCTGCTGTCAGCCCTGTATGCCGCGTTCGGCGTCGCGGATGTCCTGTTCGGCGTTGAACTGCTCGTATTCGGCCTGGTCAATCGCCTCGTAGGCAGCGTTCATCTCCTCCAACTCGCGCCTCTGCTGTTCGGCCCGGGCGAGCATTTCGTCGAGGCGGTCCATATGTCCTCCTGCCAATCGGGGTCAGTGCGCCCTGCGCACTCCGCCGCCCACCGGCCGCCGTTGAAGCGGGGCCGGTCGACGACGCGCAGCGCAGGCTGCCGGTCAGATTTGCTCGATCTCGATCACGCCCCTTAGGGCGCTGCCGTGCAGCGCGACGACCGTCAGACGGTTGCCGTCAACGGTCCGCAGCGGCTCACCCGTCGTGGTGCGGGTGTAGACGACCGGCTTGACCCCGGCGAGGGCGTTGATGCCGATCAGGCGGTACGCCATTTCCTGGCTCATGCCTGGCGTCACGTAGCGGGCCTGCGGCGTCGGGCCGAAGTAGGTGTGCGAAATCCGGGAGTCCATGAGTCTCCTGATGTCGGAGGGGAGGGGAAGTGCGTCCTGCGCACTCCGCCGATCACCGGGCTCCTGTGCGGCAGGTCGGTGACCGGCGGGCAGCGCAGGCTGCAAGGTCAGCGACCGAGGTCGCTGACCTTCTGCTTGAGCTGGTGAATGCGGTCAGCGACCCGAGCGCGGTCACGGCGGCTCAGGCCGGGCTTGGTCAGCTGCCTGTGAGCCGCCTCCAGCTGGGCGGCGACGCGCTGCTGAGGGGTACGCGCTTGTCTGTCGGTGGTCTGCGTGTACGAGCAGCCACGGCCCCGGCCTCCCCGAGCGATCGGGATGGCCGGGGCCGTGGCGGTTCGTGCGGTTCTACCGGGTGAGCTGCTCTTCCTGCGTCGCCAGGAGAGTGATCGCGCTCATCAGGTCGGCGCGCTCCCAGTCGGTGAGCTGCGGGGCGTCGGCCTTGCGCGGGTTGAGCGTCTGGATCAGCGCGGCCAAGGTGTCACGGACGCGCCGGAAGTCGGCGTCGGCGACCGGCTCCGAGACGTTCTGCCACTGCTGCTCGTGCAGCAGGCGCAGGCCCCAGGCGCGGCGGTCGTTCCAGTCCTCACGGTCCATCTGTGCCTTGCGGCGGGCGGGGGCGAGGCGCTTGGTGTGCGCGGCGAGCTGGGCGAGGCGGCGGCCGTCCGTGCACCGGGAGGTGAGGTCGGCGGCGCGCAGGATGTTGCCCTTGTCGTCCTTGATGGAGCAGGCGGAGCAGCCGCGGACGTGGGCTTCGTCCAGCTTGCGGGCCGTCTTGTCGTCGATGGTGCCGCCGACGATCTGCATGACGGCGGGGGTCGAACCGGTCTTCGGCTTACGGATCACGCGGGTGGAGCGTCGGCCGGCCGTCTGGGTCAGGCCCTCTTCCAGCCGCTGGAACCACTGGTCGACGGTGAGGTTGACGGTGACCAGGCGGTGGCTGCCGGGGCAGCGGATCGGGTCCTCGGTGCCGGCCTTCTCCGTGTGGTGGGGGACCAGCTTGGGCCGCGCGCTGTGCAGCGCGCTGATCGGCACCCAGGTGCGGCAGGTGGGGCAGACCAGCGTGGAATAGGCGAGGTCGACTTCGTGCGGCTTGAGGCTGGAGACGACCAGCGGGGGGAGAGTGCTGATGGCGCGGGACCGGGCCCGGCGCGGACGCTTCTGAGCGGTGAGATCACGGGTTCGCGTAAGCATGAGGGCTCCTTCTACAAAGTGGCAGGAGTGCATCGCAGGTGCTCTCTCCGCCCTCCAGGCCGCACGACGAACCGGCGTCCTGAAGGACAGACAACGCATCAGCGCTGCGGGGTGGTACTCGCTGCAGCCATGGGCGGAGGAGTTAGAGGTGCCTCGGGCTCCGGCCACCGAGGTGGCTAGGGCTTTGGACTCCGGCCACCGAGGTGGCGATCTGCTGCGATGGTGCTCACTCGGTGCTCCCGGAGGATCACCGGCGACTTACATACATCAGGTTGCATCAGGTACCCTCAGGTGTCAAGCGGTATAGTGAGGCACCCAGAGAGAATTTGAAGGAGGCGAAGGCACATGTCAGGGCCACCCCGAGCCGACAATCGGCCGCCGTACGCGCGCATCGCGGGCCACTACCGCGACCTGATCAGCTCTGGGGAGCTTTCGCCGGGGGACCTTCTGCCCAGCATCAAGACGCTTGCAACCGAGTGGGAGGTCAGCACAGCCACAGCAGACCGCGCCATGCGGCTGCTGCGCGAAGAGAAGCTCGTACAGGGCATCCCCGGCGTCGGCACCGAGGTGATGGCACGCCCCATCTCGCTGTCCTCCGGGGCGGAACGACACGACCGCAGCGGCAAGACACAGTCGTCGTGGGGCGTCGGCGAGAAGTCGTCCGGCCACACCGCCGGCATAGTCGATGCTCCCGAAGACGTCGCCCACGCGCTGGGCATTTCGCCTGGTGACGACGTGGTTCGCCGTAGCCGTGTCTACCGGGACGGTCATGGCATCGTCTCCCACTCCACCTCGTGGATCCCGGCAGAGTTCGCCCAGGCCGTACCCGAATTGGCGCGGAGCGAGCGGCTCAAGGGCGGGTTGTCGCTCGACTTGATCGCTCGGGCTACTGGCCGGCACGTCGCTAGGCGCGTGGATGAGGAGACTGCTCGCATCGCGACGAAACGCGACCTCGAGGTACTGGAGCTGGAGCCCGACACTGTCGCGGCAATCCTTGTGCTGACCGCGCGCTTCCTGGACGCCGACGGTGAGCTGCTGGAGTACGGGGTGGATTTGGGAGCCCCAGGCCGCACCCGTCGCACGACGTCAGAGGTGCGGCGGTGACCCCGCCCTACGCCGCCGGATTGGACGACACGCTCGTCTCCTGCCTCGAAGCCCGCCTCAGCCAGCTCCTTCGAGCCGAGCGCACCGACACCCTCACGCTGGAAGGACGATTCGAGATCACCCGCACCTCCGCCGCTTTGTCCGGCCGGCCGGGCCCCGCGCCTCGCGCGATTCTCATGTCCGGTCTCCAGGGCGCTGGCAAAACGACCCTCGCCCGCGCCCTGGAAGAGGCCGGGTTCCGGCGCCTCTGCCCCGACGAAGAGATGTTCCGGCGCTATGGCCACTACGGCAGGGACTTCCCCCGCGGGCAGTTCAGGATCCGGGAAGCGCCCGTGCTCAAGGACATTGCCCTTAAGCTCCAGGAACTCCTGGCGGCCGGACGTGACACCGTGGTCGACCACGGCTTCTGGACTCCGGAAGAGCGGGGCCAGTGGGCAGCGACCGTGATGGAGGCTGGCGGCGAGCCCGTCCTCATCTACTTGCCTGTGCCGCATGAGGAGCGCTGGGACCGGATCCGGAAGCGCAACGAGCAATCGCTGATTGATGCGAACAGCATCGAGTTCAGCGAGGAAGATCTGCTCAGGCATGCGGGCCGCTTCTCCCCGCCGACCGAAGATGAGCCGCACATCCTGTACGACGGACAGCCAGCGAGTGTGCTTGCCGCTCTTCGCCGGAAGCGCTGATGCGCCCGCATCTCGCCCTGGGAACCGTGGGTCGCCCTGCTCACCCGCCCACAGGGGAACCCACGATCGCCGGATCTGGGACTGAACTCCGAAGGCCATGGAGCTCACCGGTCCCGCCGGTTAGACGGCATCAGCAATGCCTTCAGGATCAGGCCGGTCACGCTGGTGCTGGCGATGGTGGTGACTATGTCGCGAACTACAACGAGCAGAACCATTACAACCAGTCCGCCGGTCAGGATGATGGTGACGCGTATGACTAACGCACCAGCGGGGTGTCCGCGCGGCTGGGTTCCTGCCACGGGTCTCAGGCAGGGGCAGTCATGTATCGACGTCGCGCCGTTGGGCGTGAGGTCGATATTCCGGCCATGTGCGTCGGCTACGCGGTGCCTCGCGTTGTGGGCATGCCGAAGTTCGTTCATCTCGCCCTCCTGGAGAAAGAGTTGGGGGTTCCGGCTGGAGGAGCCGGGACTCCAGGTGTAGGCGTGATCTCCAGTGACTTCTACGGTTGCCCTGTATCCGTCCGACGGATACAGGGACTTGGATACATAGAGGGGGCCCGGAATGGGGCAGAGGCCGAAGGTGCTGACGCCGGATCAGTCGCCCCAGCATCGCCTTGGCTACATGATCCGGGAACTGCGCGAGGCGCGTGGAACGTCCATGCGAGACCTCGCCGCCAAGACGTACGTTTCGCACTCCAAGGTGCAACGATGGGAGAACGGCGACCGGCCGCCCAAGGACCGCAGCGAAATCGAGCTGATTGACCAGGCGCTTGGTGCCGGGGGGTTCCTGATCGAGCTGTGGCAGGAGATCGGCCGAGATGCCACCGGGCCCGGGCATGTATCCGTTCCCGTGCTCCATGTATCCGATACATCGCCAGACCTGGCCACGGCCCTGTCGCAGGCGGCAGCGTCGGACAGTGAGGGGATCTTCGTCCCCCGGCGTCTCGACGATGGAACGGTGGTGCTCGTGGCACTCGATCGACGCGCGCTGTTGCGCGCCGGTGTGGGGATCGGTGCGGCAGGGATGGCTGGTCTTCCCGTGCCGGCGGCCGCGGCGGTGAGTCCGGCAGAAGATCCCTTCGGGTTCGCGAGAACTGCCTCCGAGAGCTGGTCCGGGCTTCGGCTGTCCCGGCCCGTCCCCGATTTCGGGGTGGACTGGCAGGCTCTGCTGCCGGGAGGGCGGTCCATGCTCGGTTCCCAGCTCTCCCTCCAGGTCCACCCCGCGCGCATCGAGGGGAGCCGGGTGATCGTGTCCCTCCCTGACCAGCGGCGTGCGGAGGAGTTCCTGTCCCGGCCGCACCGGAGCCTTTTGGTCGGAGCGGTTAGCACCGAGGGCATCTCAAGGTTCTTCGCCCTTGACGGGCGCGCGGCGCGCGGCAAACTCGCGAGGAACGGCGGCGTCTACGAGGTCACCGCGCCCGCCGCCTACGAGTTGGACGATCTCACCTACGGCATTCTGTGGGCCGTCAGCAACTACGACGACGCACTCCAGGCCGATGACCAGGCACTTTCCGAGACGCGCAGCGATCTCAAGGCGTACGAGCGGCTGTCATCGTCCGCGGTCAGCCGTGAGGCCGCGCCGGGGCTGAACGGGGTGGCCCAGATGTGGTTAGGCTCGGACTTCTGCGCGCGCCACATCCTGAAGGCGCTGCCGGAGCTTCCGGCGCTACCCGCGTTCTGGACGCGAGAACAGCGCGGTGAGGAGGCCAGCGCCTGGCTGATCTTCGATCACAAGTACCCGTATCTGCGGGAGACCACGAAGTCGCTCGGCAGCACGAGCACCCGGGCGTTCTGCATCCCGGAGGAGGTCGTCTACTCGTCTCCGAGGTACGAGCGGATCCTGCTGTTCCTGGCCGTGGCGCTGATGGAGTCGCTCGGGATCCACGCGCAGTTCACGTCCGACCCCGCGTACGAGGCCGTTGAGGGCTTTGTGGTCGCGCCCGACAAGGAAGCGGTGATCGCGAACTGGGTCCGGGGCGACGGCATGTGGCATGTCGACGTGACAGCCCGGTCCTCGGTCGTCCGCGAATTCACGATCGCGGCGCGCGACGTCGACGCGGACTCGCTTACCGCGGCGCCGACGGCTGCCGGACGGCTGCGTGCTTTGGCGCAGTACCTCGATCTGCCGTGGTCCTGGTTGATCCAGCGGTGTGGCCAGCTCGGCCGGTACGGATCGTCAGGGTTGATCCAGTCCCGCAGCCGGCTGGTCTCAGCGTCCGGCATCGATGCCGCGTGTGCGTACGTGGCGTCTCTTCCGGCCGATCGCTGATCCCGCACCATCAACTGCCTGTTAGCGAAGGGGAAAGAGGCCATGGCCGACAGCGTCCGGCGCGTCGCAGTGATCTCGCTCGGCGGCACTATCGCGATGACCGCGCAGACCGACGGTGGCGCGACGCCGACGCTGTCGGCCGACGACCTCGTCGCCGCCGTACCGGGTCTTGCCGACACCGGAATCCACGTGGAGGTGCATGACTTCCGCCGTCTGCCCGGCGCCTCCCTGGCCTTCTCCGACCTGCTCGAACTCGCCGCGACCATCGAGACGCTCGCGGTCGACGGTGTGGTCGTCACCCAGGGGACGGACACGATCGAGGAAACCGCGTACTTGCTGGACCTCGTCACCACGGGCGACATGCCGATCGTGGTCACCGGAGCCATGCGCAACGCGAGCATGGCAGGAGCGGACGGCCCCGCAAACGTACTGGCCTCGATCCGCACGGCGGCCAGCACCGAAGCCCGGGGCACAGGCTGCCTGGTCGTGTTCGGGGAGGAGATCCACGCTGCCCGCTGGGTCCGCAAGACCCACTCCACGAGCCCCACGGCTTTCACCTCGTACCCCGGGCCGATCGGCTACGTCGCGGAAGACCGGGTGCAGATCCTGACCCGCCCCGATGCGACCCTGACGATCGCTCCCCAGGTCGACACCGCTCGCGCCGTCCGCACCACCGTCTTCACAGTCGGGATCGGAGACGACGGGACACTCCTCCAGGCCCTCGGTGACCACGTCGACGGCCTGGTCGTCGCCGCGTTCGGAGCCGGCCACGTCCCGATGGCCTGCGTGGACGCCCTCACCGACCTCGCCAAGCGCATGCCGGTCATCCTGGCCACGCGCACCGGATCCGGTCCCGTGCTCCGGCAGACCTACGGCTTCCCCGGCTCCGAGTCGGATCTACTCACCCGAGGCTTGATCTCCGGCAGCACGTTGGACCCGGTCAAGGCACGCATCCTGCTGCACCTGCTCCTGATGGTCGGCGCCGACAAGGACCAGATCGTCCAAGCCTTCAGCACCCTCTCGTAACCGCCCCAACAGCCCCGGGACCCCACCTTGCGCAGCTACGAACTCACCACCGGCCGGACCTTCGCCGTGAACTTCGACCACGGCGACGACTTCTTTCCCACACTCGCCGACTTCTGCCGCCAAAGCGGCGTGAAGCACGGCTACATCCCCATGTTCATCGCCGGCTTCGCCGAAGCGGAGATCGTCGGCGCCTGCGAGAAGCTCGAGAATCCCGAGGCCCCGGTATGGAGCAAGGTCCACCTGGCCGGGGTGGAGGCGATGGGGTGCGGAACGCTCGCGTACGACGCTGAGACGGACACGGTCCTGCCGCACATCCACACCTCACTGGGGGAGAAGGCACGATCGGCCACCGGCCACACGAGCCATCTACTCAGCGCTCAGGTGCAATTCCTTGTCGAGATGCTCGTAGTCGAAGTCAACGCCCCTGTGATGACCCGTCCCAAGAACCCGAACCTCTATGACATACCGCTGCTGACCTTTGGCGCTTGACACGCCTCGCGCCAGTCCTAGGACTGTGGTTGACTAGATCCGAAGTGAGGAGGATACGCATGGCACCGAAGTGGCAAGAACTCGCGGACAGGCTCGCCGCACAGATCCGTCGTGGCGACTTCGCGCCCGGCCAGCATCTGCCTCACATCCGGGAACTCGTGGCAGCCGGCGAGGGCTCGAAAGCCACAGTCCACGCGGCCTACAAGGCACTCGAAGCACAAGGGCTCGTCACGCCGTCGCGTGGCCGCGGCACCATCGTCCGTCCCAACAGTCCCGTCAAGCCGATTCACCTTGTTGGCAAGCGGGTTGTCTTGCGTGAGTTCACCCGTGAAGACGTCGACGATGTCCTGGCGATCATCGGCGATGACAAGGTCACGACGTGGCTCAGCTTCGACAGCCGTGACCGCGCCCAGGCAGTCTCCATGATCGAGGGCGCGATCGAGCGCGCTTCGCAGGAACCGCGGACCGAGTTCTACCTCGGGGTGACCAAGCACGATGACGACCGCGTAATCGGATTCGTCCGGATCGGGCTCAGCGGCGTCCAAGCCGGAAAGCTCGGGTACGCCATCGCAGCAAAGGAGTGGGGCCGCGGCTATGCAACGGACGCGGCCCGCACGCTGGTGACGTACGCGTTCAAGGAGCTCGCTCTCCACCGCATCACCGCTGCGATCGGCCCAGAGAACGCTGCCTCGATCGCCATGGCGCAACAGCTCGGATTCACGCGCGAGGGTGTGCTGCGCGACCACGTGCTCACCAACGGGGCTTGGCGCGACAGCGTGCTGTATTCCGTGCTTGCCCATGAATGGAGCAAGTGATGGCGAGCACCAGCGAAAACTCGAGTCAGGTGTACGTGATCGGTTCAGCGGCCTCGCGCATCGTAAAAATCGGTTACAGCAACGCCCCCGAAAAACGTCTCTGGTTCCTCCAGGTCGGTTCACCTGTCGAGTTGTCACTTCTTGCCAGCTTCGAGGGCAGCCAGGATCTCGAGGCCGCACTGCACCACTACTTTGATGCCTGGCACGTACGTGGCGAGTGGTTCGATCTCGGGGCCAACCCGGTAGAGGCCGTACGAGCCGCTGTGGCGCTGGGAGTCACTGGCCTGCGCTCAAGGCAGGGGCCGACGGCCATCCCTGGGGCCTCGCGCTCCTATTCAGCGCTCGACAGGCCCGGGCACCGCGCCATGGAGGGAGTCGACTTGGACATGCGGTTCCCACCCTTGCCTCGGTGGCATGCCGAAGCCGTCCTTGCGGTGCACGACATCGCAGGCGTCGCAAACGGGTGGGTGAACCATGTATGTGAAGGGTGTCCCGACTGCCTTGCCCACTTCCCACCGCGGCTTACCCTCCGCCCTCATCTCGCCTGACAGGAGGCTCAGGATTGAATCTTCCCGCCGGGCGGGATTCACCGGGGTGTTTGTGCGAATCCTCTTGGACTCCGGGGCGATTCCTGTTCGGATCTTGGGCACGTGCCGTGTGATCAGCGCAGTTGGTCCCGTGATACGCAATTCAGCAGGGAGGTATCGGTCGTGACGAGCGGTCAGTGGTCGCCAGGCTTTGCGACACGTGCATCCCGGGGCGGCGCGGAGTTGGGCGAGACCGGTACAGTGGCCCCCAGCGTTGATCAAAAAAGAGTGGCCCCGTCGACCGGCCTTGGACAAGCCGGGAGGGGCCACGTGGCCAAGGACCTTTTCGCCGGGGTCCTGAAGCCTGCCGAGCACCCTTTTCGCCAGAAGGAAGGTGCCGACGTGATCAGGGTACCCGTACCCGTCACCCGACACACCGCACCCCGCCGTGGGGGCAGCAGCCATGCCGGTTGCTGGTCCTTCGACGGGGCGTTTGTGCTGTCTGAACGCACCCCGGTTCACCCCTCAGATGAGGGGGTCGGGATGACGTAGGTCGTTCAGGGGCGGCGCCTGCATCGCAGGTCTTCTGACCGCCCCGGGCCTGGTTCCCGGTGATTGCCCGTCACCAGTTCCAGCGCCCATCTGCTCTCCGCGAGGTTTGCCCGCCTCTTGGAGGAGCTGCTCGCCCCGGTTGCCGCCGGCTGCGAGCGGTTCGATCTCGGTTCTCTCCTGAACCACGACCCACCCCGAGAGGGGCTTTGTCGTACCCACCTTCAAAGAAGGAGGCGTCGTCATTCTGCATGACCGCTTGGGCTTTCGCCAGCCCAGATACGCCCGTTTCACTCGCATTTGCCGACCTGTGTCGCCCCACGTCGAGGGATTTCACAGTCCGGTTTGCCCTGTTCATGCGCCTGTCGTTGAGCGGTGCCCCGTGGCTGAGGCCTCGACGAGTGCGGTTACTCCAATGGGGTGCCCGGCCGCGCGATTCCGTAAATGTTGCTCATCGTGCGTCGTTGGCCACGGGTGCTCGCATTTTGCATCGCGGTCTTCCTCGCCTTCGTACGTCGCTGGTGCCGCCCGGGTGAGCTGGTGAGTTCCGCGGCGGCGCCTGCTGACCTCACGCTGTCCGGGAAGGCTGGGCCGACTTCGGGCGTGGCGTTGCCGGCTGCTCTGGTGCCGAAGGGGGAGCAGGTCGTCGGGAGGACACGGTCGCGGCGTTCCGGTCCGCGGCGGTGGCTGCGGGCTGTGGAGTGGCTGGTCGGTGCGGGGCTTCATCCGCGTGTGTCGGCGACGACGCTGGCGGTCGCGCGAGATCTGGCGGCGCGGATGGATTACGACACCGGTGAGGTCAGGTACTGCCTCAGGGGCATGGTGGCGCGGCTGGGGCTGTCGCGTGCGACGGTGAGCCGGCATGTGGCGTATCTGCGTGAGATGGGCTCGCTGGTGTGGGTGGAGCACGGGAGCCTCGGCAATGCGCGCCGGGTCCGGGGCCTGGGCGGGTACGCCCGCACGGCGACGGTGTACGGGGCGGTGATCCCGGCCTCCTACGACCGGGCGTTCGGTCACACGATCGTCGGGGCCGGGTACGCAGCCCGGATCGTGATCGATCAGCGTGGCACCGTGCCTGTGTCTGCCGCTGAGCACGTGGAGGCTGTGGATAACTCACCTGTGGACAACCGGAGTTCGGCTGCCTGTGAGACCCCTTCCCGTACTGGGGTTAAGGAGGTGGGAAAAGTTCAGGTAGTGGGTGGTGAAGACTCTTCTACCGCTCCGCGGGCAGCCAGCCAGATCCCCTCCCGCCGTAAGAAGCGCAAGCTCACGATCCTCGGATACAAGATCACCTCTGAGCGGATCGAGCAGGCCCGCCGCCTGGCGGTGTCCGTCCGGCCTCAGGTCAACTGGATCCAGGGCGCCCGCCACGACCAGCTCTCCTGGGTGCTGCTCGACATGGTCGCCATGGGCTGGTCCGAGCCGAAGATCGTGCTCTGGCTCAACCAGCTCGGCCACGAGGCCGGCACCCGCCGCTGGCGGCCACGCTTCCCCCACCGGCTCATCGCCGCCGCCCTCCTGCGCAAGGATCGGACCGACAAGGAACGCACCGACCACGAGGGCACCGACCACGACCAGGCTCTGCGGCACAGCGTGGCCCCGAACCATGCATTCGCGCAGGCCTCCCGCCACGCTGCCGCGCGTCACCGCGAGCCGGTGCACGAATACCCGCGGCTCGCTGATGTGCCCGAGAGTGCTGATGAGCGGGCCCTGCTGCGGGAAGCGGCAACAGGCAATCCCAGGCTGGTCGAGCTCTACGCGCAGCTGCGCGGCCGGGACGAGGCCATCCGCGTGTACGGCCTCACCGCCGTCGGCGCCATGGATGCCGCCCACGAGGCCGCGCAGGCCGGATTGATGGCTTCGCGCCGACGATCATCTGCAGGTCAGCGCTGACGTTGGACCCGACCAGCAGCTCGGCGAGTTCGGACCCCTGAGCGTGAGCTGGCGGGCGCCCGTGCTGGCACGGCAGGCGAGGAGGAGCAACCCAGTAGGGGCTGGGCACGAACACCGCGTTGTCGGTGCCGAGGAGTAGCGTTGATCCCAGTTCGGACTGCCGGAGGCCGCAGGGGCGGCCTGACCCGCGCTGGGTAGTCCCGTCCCTCGGGAGGCCACCATGGCCAAGTCCAAGTTCAAGTTCGACGACCGCGCCGTGAAGAAGGTGGTCCAGCAGGGCGTGAAGAAGATGGCGGACGATCTCACTCGGGCTCTGAACGGGCTCACCGTCCGCTACAAGGGCAAGTCGCTGGAGCAGATCAAGCCGGAGATTCAGCGAGTGTGGGCCAAGCACTCGGGCGGAGGCAGCATCAGCGATCCGGAACTGACGCAGTTCGCTGAGCAGATCCAGGCAGGCGGCCGGGTCACGGTCCGCATGAAGTAGTGCGTACGACGGTGTCCGCCGCCTGCTCATCCCGGGCGGCGGACACCGTCATGCCATCGAGGCGAATGAGGTTGAGTGCAACGGCGGAGAAGACGTGCTCCAGGTGGGTCTTCTGGAGACCGAGGTAGCGGGCACGTCTCATGCCGGAGCTGCGACGGTTTGTACGGCACCTTTAACGTCCGCATGGCACGGCAGGTGTGTCAGAGAACAGTGATTGCCGAGTCCTGACACTCGTGCACCGGTCGGTGGAAAAAGCCCTCGACCACGTCGCGGTGTCCACGTACCGGCTCGGCCAGCACGCGCGGCAGGGCCGCCGCAGTGGACCAGGACGGGCGTACCGCGGCGTCCACGACTAATCGGTCGCTGCTCATGCATCGACCCTAGTCATGGCGCGGCCGGGTCCGACAGGGTGCACCAAGAGACGGCAATCGGCGCAAAGCTCTTCGGCAGTGGTACACCTGTGGCACGGTGTGGAGTGGTCTGGCCCGTCGCTCTCCCCGTGGTGACGGGCCAGCGCCGTGTTGCGGGACGGCTTCTCAGGGGGCGGGTTCGTACGTCACCGTCTGGTCCGGGCAGCTGGAAGCCGCGCTGTCCAGAGCGGCGAGCTCGGTGTCGTCGACGGCGAGGTCCCAGCGGAGCTTGGTGCCCACCCATTCGGCGAGGTAGCGGCAGTGCACGTCGGCGGCGGGCGGGAGCCAATCGGCCGGGTCCTGGTCGGCCTTGCTCCGGTTGGAGCGGGCGGTGACCGCGACCAAGCTGTTCTCCGCGCCCTGGTCGTTGGCGTACGCCTCGCGGCGCTGCGGGGTCCAGGAGGATGCGCCGCTGTCCCATGCTTCGGCCAGGGGCACCATGTGGTCGATGTCGAGGCCGGACGCCGACGTCACGACGGTGGCGTCGTAGTACGACCACCAACTCCCGCCGGTCAGGCGGCAGCCGGACCCGACAGCGGGCGGGGTGATGGCTTCGTGGAGGAGGACTTCGGCGCGGGTGTTGCAGCCGTCTGTCGGGTTGTCGCCGGCGTTCCAGTGGCGGAACTTGTCGCGGTCGTAGCCGTCGCGGGACTCGGTGGCCACGGGGAGGCTGGATGGCTTCGGTGAGGGGCAGGGTCTCGGCGGCGTGGGCGTGGGTGGAGGGGGTGGCGGTCAGGACGGCGAGGGCGGCGGCGACTACGAGGCGGTGCAGGACGGATTTGGCCATGTGCCGTTGATAGCCCCGCTGATGGGGGCGTGATCAGCGGTTTCCTTTGGGCGCCGCCCGTGTGAGTGGAAAGGTCATACCGGAGAAACGAATCCGCCGTGCACGTCAGCGTCGTCGGCGGAAGGGCCACCGGTCGGCCGTGTGCGGCGGCGCGGCGGGGTCCGGCGGCCTGGGTGGCGCAGGAGGGTTGACCGGCGGTGCCAGGCTCGGCTGGTGCCGGGGTCCGGCGCGGCGGGCGGGGGAGCAGGTGCCGGCGGGGCGGTGGGCGCGGTGGTCGTCGGAACGGGCGCTGTGCCTGGTACAGCCGTACCTTGGCCACCGCCTACCCCCCGTTCGTCCACTACGGCTTACGGCGGCCGTACGCCGCGCACGGCGAGTGGTGAGTTTGCCTGGGCTGGTGAGCAGGGCCGTGTTGTCAGTGGGCGCTCGTACGCTCGTGGCAGGGCGACGGCAGCGTCGAAGTGAACACGGAGGCAGGATGGCCAGGGACTCGCGTCGGGTGCAGACTGCAGTGATCGGCAACGCCGATTCCGAGGATCCGATCGAGCTTCCCATGGAGGCCATCGACCTCGATGTCTTCCGGCACACGCATCAGAGCGACACGTTCTGGTGCGGGCTGTGGCTGGGGGGCTGCGGGAGCCGGCTGACAACGAAGCTGTATGTGGATCGGGCCTGCCACTTCGCGCACGTCCCGCACCCGGGCATACCGGATTCGCCGTGCCGCAGGACGAGCACGAGGGCCTCCGGCGCAGGCAGCGCCGACCACCTCTACATCAAGGCCGCCGCGCTGGACTGGATGGCGGGGCAGGGCATCGTCGGCGCTGCCCTCATCTCGCGGGACGAGACGGGTGTCGTCCGGCTGGGCGGCGAGGTCGTCGTGGAGCCCACTGGCCACGAGACGATGCGCTTCGTCCTGGACGAATCCGCCGTGACCGAGCATGCTCCGGCGGCCGGGACGATCCTGGGACCCGGTATCGAGCACGACCCGCGCGCGCTGGTCGAGCACGGCTTCGTGCACCGGGTCCGCTGTGTGAGCAACGGTGTGCAGCGCCGGGTGCAGATCGGCACCCAGCACCGCGATGGAACCGACTGGTTCGACCTGGACGAGGTGGAGCTGACCCCCGAGGGGCTGTCGACTCCGGCCGTAGCGGAGATCCGCCGACGGCGTACGCAGAGCGTGCCGATCGGTGTGCGCGCCCACGATGTAGCGGCCAAGACCGCTGCTGCGCCAGCGCCTCCCATCGGTGTGCAGCAAGCCGTTGAGGACCGCACGGCGGTGTTCGCGGCCCTGCAGGAGGCAGTTGGCGACAGCCGGAGCCTGACCCGGCTGCAGCGCTGCTTGGATCGGGCCGAGGCGGTCTCGATGCAGGGCGCCACCGCGGCGGAGAACGAGCTGATGCGACAGGCGGCCGACGTGCTGCTGCGCCTGCGCCGCGGCGTGGGCGCGTCCTTCGCGCCCCAAGCTCAACCTCCGCAACCGAAACGGCGTTACCGGGATGTGCCGGCTCCCCGCGCCGGGTCCCACACGGCGGCCAAGAACGTCAGGGAGCTCCTGAATACGCTGGAACAGCACAGCAAGCGCACGATCACGGCGGAGACCGAGCAGCTCGTGGAGCGTCTGGCCAGGCGGGCGGAAGCGGCCGGGATGTTGCTCAGCTTCCCCGAACGCGACGCGGTCACCGCCTGGAAGAAGCGGATCTCACACGAGGCCATCCGCCCCGGCGATCCCGCCACCGCAAAGACGGCTCCCGCTTCGCCTCGGACCTTCGAGGAGAAGCGGGCGGTGGCGCCGATCCCGTCAGCGGTCGTGGCGGCCGCCGACCAGGCCCGCGAGATCCTCGAGGAAGCGGCCCGCCTGGGAGAGACCCTGACCTGGGCGGAGCTGAAGCAGCGGGTTCCCGAATTCGCCGGACTGTCACCCGAGAAGCAGCGCCAGGCCCTGGGGCAGATCGATGCTCCCGGTCACCCGACGGGCACGGGCCACGCCCGAGCGTTCCTCGCCTCCTTGATCACGGCGGACGTCGGCGGCCCGCACCCGAGTTACCGTCGGATCGCCGAACAGCAGGGACACTTCCTTCCCGACAGCCGCGAGAAGATCCTCGCGGCCTGGCAGTCGAGCGTCACGGCCGTACACGAGCGCTACAACACCCCGTGACGGGGACCGCCGCGTACGAGCGGCAGCCCAGGGGCTCCGCGCCGCTCGAACGGAGGGTGCGTGGGCTGCCAGGGTGGGGGCGATTTCCGGCGCGTGGGTCTGACAGGATGATGAGCATGGCGAATGAGACGGGGACGTACGACGGGCGGCTGCGGGACCTGGAGGCGGAAGCCTTCCGCACCGGCCGGACGCTCGCGGAGCACAGTGAAGAGCTGGCGACGATCCGTGAGCAGCAGGGCACGGCGTTCGGGAACATCGACTCCCTCGCCAACGCCATTGGCGCACCGGGGGAGCGGCCGATCGCGGATCGTCTGGACACGATCGAACGGGTCCTGTTCGCTGTTGCGCGTGCGCAGGGCATCGATCCGGACGCCGTCTGAATCACTGATCCCCTGAAGGCTGCGGCCCACGAGCACCTGGTGTTCGTGGGCCGCAGCCGTATGTGTGCCGGTCAGGCGGTTGGGTCGGGTGGACGGCTTGGCTGCCCTACTGGTTGTGGAGGCGGTGTTGGCGGGCGGTGACGAGGGTGCGCCATCGGGCGCGGGTGGCCTGCTCGCCATCCAGCCAGTGCGGCGTCGTGTGGTCGGCGGGGAGAGGGAGGCCGGCCATGAAAGAGGCGATGTCGACGTAGTAGGCGTAGTCCCCGTCTCTGGTCTGTTCGCGCAGCCGGGTGAGGGTGGCGTCGAGTGCGTCGTGGTCGTCGCGGACGGCCTGGTGGAAGGCGCTGGCGAGTTCGAGGGTGGGGGCCATGGAGGTGAGGCCGGCGACGTCGAGCTCGGTGCGCAGGGCGCGGATGCGGTCGTCGAGGGTGGGGTGGCCGGCGTCGCGGATCAGGGCGGCGATGGCTGCGTTGATCGTGGTGGCGCGCAGGTCGAGGCCCGCGAGGAGCTGGTGGGCCAGGTCGATTTCGTCGTCGGCCTGCTGGGGGTCGTAGAAGGCGACGGTGAGGGCGCGCAGGGCTTGGTTGTGGGCGGCTTCGCCGGATGTGGCGTGCTGTTCGGCTTCCGTGCGCCCGGCGAGGTAGGCGGCGGCCGCCTGTTCTGGTTCGCCTTGCAGCCACCGCAGATCGCCCAGAACGCGCTGGTGGCGTCCTTCCCATCCCAGGGTCTGTGCGGCGGTGTATGCGGTGGGGAAGTCGCCGGCGAGGCGGGCGGCCTGGGCGAGTCCGCGCCGGGCGGCGGGGGCAAGGCGGCCGCCGCCGTCGGCGACCTGCTGGTATCCGCGGCGTGAGTCCTGGCCGCGACCGATGTCGCGGTGGGCTTTGGCCCGGTAGTAGACGGCCATCTCGTGCAGATCGGCGGGAAGCAGGCCGCAGTCGATGACCGTGGTGAGCCGGATCGCGGTGCGGGAGCGGTGCTCGTGCTGGCGGCGGGCGAGCGTGCTGAGGAGTTCGACCAGGGCGTCGGCCGCGGTGTCGAGGCCCGTCGCAGTGTCGGTGTCCGGTGGGGCGAGGGGCTCCCAGACGGAGTCGCTGATGTAGGTCCAGGCCGCCTCGGTGAGCCAGTCGAGGTCCAGGCGGTGGTCGCGGGCCAGGCGCAGGCCTTGGCGCAGGCACGCGATCAGCAGCAGCCTGCCCGGGCCGGGGGCGCCCTGGTGTTGTTCGCCCAGGGCGGTGAAGGCGCGCTGGGCGGCCTGCTGCCAGTCGGTCTCGGTCCAGCGGTCGTCGGTGGTGTCGTCGGCGTTGCGTACGGCGGATCGGATCAGCCCGTGGAGATGGAAGGGCCACAGGCCGAAGGGGTCCTCGCGGATGAAGGGGCGCTCGGTCAGTCGCAGGGCGGGGCCCTCGTGGGTGAGGCCTGCCGCCCGGGTGGCGAGGGGGACGTCGAAGGCGTCCAGCAGGCTGACCGAGCGCAGGACGTGGCGCTCGCTGGGGGTGAGGTCGGTCAGGGTGCGGGCAACCAGGGCGGGGAAGTCGTGGTCGAAGTCGGCGGGCTGCGGGGTGTGGCCGCTGCGGGTGAGCTCGAGGAACCGGGCGACGGACAGGTCGAGGTAGAGGGGCAGGCCGTGAGATCGTGCGGTGATGACTCGCCGGTTGGGCTCGTTGATGAGGGGCTGTCCGTCGCGGGTGAGGCGGCGGGCGAGGTAGTCGTCACAGTCCTCGGGGGAGAAGTCGCCGACTAGCATCTGCCGTGCGGTGCCGGCCTGGGCCGGGGTGCGGGCGGCGGTCACAGCCATGTGGTGGAGTCCGGGCCAGGCGGCGGGGCCGGTGTAGTCGAGCTGGCCCTGGAGCGCGGGGTCGGCCCACTGCAGGCGGGAGCGGCCGGTGATGACCCAGAAGGCGTTGGGCAGCAGCCACACCGTGCGCTGGATCAGCCGTTCCAGGTCGCGGCGGGTGCGGTCGCCGATGTCCTCGAACGTGTCGAGCAGGACAAGCGGCACGGTCTGCTTGCTTTCGGGCAGGCGGGCGAGCTCCCAGGCCAGCAGGTGCGGGTAGTAGGACAGGGCGTCCAGGTCGGGTTCGGCCTCCAGCAGGTCCGCCAGCCGTTCGCACCCGGCCAGGGCCCGTACGGTCTGGCGGCGTTCGCGTAGCGCGCCGACCAGGGTGCCGGTGAGGGCGCCGACGGCCGATCCGATGGTGCCGGGCAGCATGAGCGCCTGGGCGACGTCGGCGAGCGCGGACTGCATCTGCTGCGGCAGGGCTTGGCCGAAGCGGGAGCCGAGCCCTGCGCGGCGCAGGTACTCCTCCAGCGGCTCGCCGGGGTGGTTGGCCTCCCAGTAGCGGCGCAGGGCCAGATCGAAGGCGGGCAGGGGGCGTCCGATCCGGGTGAGGGCGGCGCGGATCGTCAGCACAATCTGCTCGAAGTCGGTGCCGGCGGAGCGTGCGAGGTCGATCCGCACGGGCAGGATCCGGTCGGCCGGCCATCCCGGTGCGCCCCACTGGGAGGGGCGCCGTCCGGCGTCGGCGAGCGCGGCCTCCAGCGTCCTGGACAAGGTGGTCTTGCCGATGCCGCCGACGCCGTGGAAGACCAGCACGTTGGTGCGGGGCGCCTCGAGGTCCTCAGCGTCGAAGGCGGGGGAGCCGAGGTGCTGAAGGTGGGCGGTGAGCGCGGCGGCGACCGTCTCCCATTGCGCGGCGCGGTTCGTGAATGCCTCATCGGCCTGCACGCTGCGGTCGTTCGTACTGAACAGAGCCCTCAGATCCCGGCCTGCCACACCCACCCCCGAATGATGATCGCTTTCGGGCTCCAACCTATGCCCGACGCACTGCGGTTGGGGATCCCGCCCTGCTGCGGGACAGCGGACTGCTCAGGTCCGGGGCGCATACGGCATCCTTCAGCGATGAAGCCCGATCCGGAGCCCTGGTACAGCACCACCCTCAACCTCTGGCAGCTGGCGGGCGTACTGGTCGCCGGCTGGACCCTGATCAAGGCGCTGACCGAGGGATGGCGCCGCACCGTCGGCCGCCGGCGCTATGTCACCACGCGGCTCCGGAAGATCGCTCCGGGTGTCCGGCACGACTATGTCGAGTCCCTGCTCGGGGAACCGAGGTGGCAGTCGGCGATGCACTGCACACGACTGACCCCGCAGGAGCCCGAAGAGGTCCATGACGGGGACCGGAAGGTCGAACTCACCGTCCGGACCTGGCTTTTGTCGAAGCTCTGCTACCTGGTCACCTGGTGTGAGGACGACATCGTCGTGATGTACGGGGTCACCACGAGTAGCTGGTGGTTCCGGCCCTGGGTGCGGGTTGGCGAGACGCGGATCCGGCTGGGGAAGAGCACCTTCTCGGCCCTCGCCGACAGCGCCGTCACTCATCGGGCCTGGCTCGGCAACCGCCGCTTCGGGTACTTCGAGGAACACTACTTCGGCAACGTCGGCGGCTACCGCTCGTGGTACGTCGGCGTCAACGACTTCGGCTTCAACGCCTTCCCCGTTGCCGACGAATGGTTCGACCTCTCGGAGTTCTCCCACACCCTGCTCCGGCCCGGGCCCCGCGAGGCGTACCGGGCGAACGCGCCGATCAACACGGTCGTCGTCAGCGGAATCGCCCTGTACGAAGAGATCCAGGAGGGCACCTTCTTCGGTATCTCCCTGGGCGTCGACCAGGACCTGGTCCGTCTGGCCGATCCTGAGTATCACGTGCTCGACAGCCGCATCGGTCGCGCTCACCGACGGATCCGTGCGTGGCGCGGTGGCCGGAGTTACCGCCGCTGGGAGAAGCGACGGCAGGGCCAGTGACCGCTTGGGGGATGTTGTGCGGAGGGGACAATGTCCGCCCGATCAAGACCAGAGGGAGTTTGCCGTGCCCGGCACATCAGACGAGCGTGACTTCTCAGGCCTCGAAGGGGGCGAGCTGTCCAGCGCGGTCGACCACATCAGGGCGGTGGTCACCTGGTACAGCACGCAGATCGTTGCTGAGCGCCGGGCCCCGCTGCCCGACGAGGAGAAGATCGCGCGCTGGACCGAGGAGCGTAAGTCCGCGCACGCGGACCTCCAGCGGCTGGAGACAGCAGACGCCGGCGAGACGGCCCGCCTGGCCGGGATCTATGCGACCCGGCGCAGGGAGCTCGGGGCGTAGCCGAGGGCGGAGCGCGGCAGGGGGAGCAGCCGCACCTCCGGGCGGGATGTACCGATCCGGGGCGGCTGCATCCAGGCGGGCAGCAGCGAGCGGGCCAAGGCGGCGACCTCGTCCAGTTCGCCGCGGTGTTCGGGCAGGGCCCGGCGCAGCGCCTGGTACAGGCGCAGGAACGCGGCGGCCTCCTGCTCGGTGTAGGGGCGCAGCCGTTCGGCGGTGAGCGCCCACGTTCCCCGGCCGACGACGCCGGGTTGTTCCTGGCGGAGCAGGGCGCGGCCGTCGCGGCGCAGGATCGTGAGCGCCGTGATCGCCGGGTGGGCTTCGGCGGCCGCCACGGTGTCGGCGACGCCCAGGTAGCAGCGGTCGTGCCCGGCGGCAGAGGTGAACCGGCCCGCCAGCCCGGCCTGCAAGGCTCGGGCGTAGCGCAGGGCGGTGGCCAGGCGGCTGTCGGTGGCTCGCACGGCCAGCGCCACCAGCTCAACCGGGTAGCCGGCCCGGGCGAACGACAGGGCGCTTTCAAGGAGTTCGTCCGCGCTGCCGGGGGCGGCCTCGATGAGCACGTCCCCGCGCCGCTCCCGTACGAACCGTTCCGCCTGGGCGAACCAGGTGCGGTAATCCGTGCGGATGGCCGCGCTGGCGCCGCGCGGATCGGTCTTCATCAGCTGGAGATAGTCGGGGTGGGCTGCTTTGAAGTCGTCGCTGGACAACCGGATGGTGCCGGGCCGCATCGCGCGGCGCAGTAGGCCGGCCGTCTCGGTCTTGCTCGCGCCGGGCTGGCCGATCAGGTACACGACGCGCGGATCGGTCCGCGGCACGAGGCCCTCGAGCACGGTCGGTGTGATCAGCTCGTCGAAGATCCAGCGGTGCTCATCGGCCGACAGCCGGTGGTAGGCGACCCCGGGCGGCGCGGATATCGGCTGGGCAGTGCGGCGCACCGGCTCGGACCAGGAGGCGGCGCGCTCGCCGTCGCGCTGCACTGCCAGGCGCCGGTCCTCGCTGATGAGTTCGGCGTGCACGCGTCGGTCGGTACGGGCGAGTTCGCGGCGGAAGACAGCGGTCTCGGGCGCGGTCCACGGCCGTGACCGCTCCCGCTGCACCGCCTGCTCCGCAGCGGGGCGGCGTCGCCAGCTGCCGTCGGCGGTGAGCTCGTTGACGTACAGGGCGGTGCCGTCGCGCCGTACGACGGTGACGCGGTCGGCGAGCTGCTCGGTCTCGATGACGGCCAGGGTGGTCAGCATGCCCTTCGCGCAAGTGTCGTGGTTCGTCCAGGACACGTACCGGCCGCCGCCGGTGGCGGACTCGGTGAGGAAGCGGTCCAGAATGCCGAGCTGGCTCAGGGCCTCGGGCGTGGCGACCGCCACGACCTCGATCCGGTGGCCTGCGGCCCGGTAGGTGGCAGAAGTAGTGCGGAAGTCGTCCGGGTCGGCCAACGCCGACTCCACCACCGCGTCAAAGCTCCGGTTGCGTACGACGTCTTCGATGGCGGCCTGCCAGCGGGCGGTGTCGGGGCGGACCAGGGCTCCGGCCGTACGGACGTCAGCGTCCAGAAGGCCCGGGTAGTCCCGGTGCGCGTGCTTGTACAGATCCCGCCCGACCCGCACCGCGCCGCCGCGGTGGTTCAGGACCGCCTGGACGAGGTCGGCGAGGGTGGTCTTCCCGGCCCCGGGCTGCCCGGCGACGACGACCACGACGGGTCGGCGCTGGGAGACGGCGCACCGAGTCGCCTCCGGGAGGAGCACCCGCTGCAGCACGTCGCAGCTCTCCTGCTCCGACAGTACGACCGGGTCCCCGGCTCCTCCTGCCACCGCTCCTCCTCCTTCTCACCTCGAGCCCGTACAAGCAGCGAACGCGATCAACCTAACAGAATGAGCGATCCAATGCGCGAAACATCATGCGATTCAATGCGCGATTAGGGTAGGGTGATTAGTGGAGGTGAGCGCTGTGCCCACTGAGAACGAGCTGCTCAGCGCGGTGGATGCGCTGTTGAACCGGGTCGACCAGAACGACCTGCCGCCGCCCGCCGAACGTCGGCGTCTGCGCGAGGCCGCCGATCTGACGCAGACCGACATCGCGACGGTGCTCGGCACCCGCCGGGAGACGGTGGCAAGCTGGGAATCCGGCAAGAACGAACCGCGGCCGCCGCAGCGCACCGCCTACGCCAAGCTGCTCGAAGGCCTCGCCGTGCGCTTCCCCGCCCCCACCGGCGAGGGCGAGGCGGCCCCCGGGCCGGAGGTGCCGGACACGTTCACCGCCGCGCCCGCCCCGGCGGCCTCTGCTGCATCGGCGCCGGCCGCCGCGAAGCCACCCGCCCATAAGGCGGCGAGTACTACCAGGCCGACGTCGGCGTCGCGGCGCCCAGGTGCGAAGAAGGTCGCCCCGAAGAGGACCACCGCCCCAGCGGCGGCCGCGGTCGACCCGCGCTTCGAGAACGGCCCGCTCGCCGTGGTTGACTGTGAAGACGGGCAAGTGTCGGCGTACTGCGTAGGCGGCCTGGTCCTGGACGTGCCCGCCAAGTCGCTGCCCGCCCTGGTCGACTGGACCATCACCGAGGCGAAGCTCGGTCAGCCCCGGCTGCACCGCAACGGGCGTGACGCCGACCCGATCCTGGTTCTCACCCCGGCCGCGCTGGAGCGCTACGGCCTGCCCGCCGCCTTGTCGGATGAGGAGCGGCGCGCGGGCCGGCTCCAGGACAGCCACAAGGTCGTCAAGCAGATCAAGAGGGCCGAACTCCAGCTCACCCAGCGCGGGTTGGGGCCGTGGGCGCGCGTGTTCCGTGACCCGGAGGGCTCCCGGCGGCGTTGCGTGCAGCTGTGCATCCCGTCGTGGAACGCGCTGGATGCGCGGGAGTGGGACCGGAAGGACGACCCGCAGTTGCCGGGCATGCATCCCGCGGACCTCGCCCGGTATCTCGGCACGTACGCGCAGCGGGTGATGACGCCGCGTGGCACTGCGTCGACGACCGGCCTGGAGCTGATGACCGCGCTGCGCCCGCCGACCCGCGCGGAGAAGGACGAGACGACCGGGGAGTTCGGGCGGGCGTTCAACGCGGACGCGCTGACGGCGGTGTACGACGTCGTGGAGTGCGAGGTCCCGGACGAGCACCCCATCCTCAAGGGCAAGTGGCCCCGCCACCACCTGCGCACGCCGGACCAGATGCTGATGGAGGAGCCGTACGACTGGTGCCGGGAGCTGACCGATGAGGAGTGTATGCAGCCGTATCTGGTCGCGATCGACGTCAACATGGCGTTCGCGGCGGCCACCAACGGCCTCACGGTCGGGCTGAACGGACCCACCCACCTGAAGGACAACCCGAAGTTCGATCCGTCGCTGCCCGGCTCGTGGCTGGTCGACCTCAGCCACGTCGACCTGTCCCGCGTTGAGGTGGGCGGCCGTACGGTCGACGGTGACCGGCTCCCCAGCCCGTTCACGCCGAAGGGCGACCGGCCAGCAGGCCCGGCCTGGTACGCCACCCCGACTGTCGCGTACGCGGTGGAGCTCGGTTTCGACGTCGCGCCGATCGAGGCGCACGTGCGCACGCAGACCGGCCGCTACCTGGACCCCTGGTACAAGCGGCTGCGCGACGCGTACATCGCGACGATGGCCGACCTCGGTGTCACCACCGACATGGCAGGCCAGGGTTTCCTGGACGCGATGGCCCTCCACAAGCAGGTCGACCCGACGATGGCGCTGCTGCTGACCGCGATCAAGGCGACCGCGAAGGGCGGCATCGGCAAGCTGCGGCAGCGCAGCCGGGGCCAGGTGCCGTACTACGAGCCGTGGCCGGCGCTGAAGCGGGAGACGTGGCGCCCCGACATCCGGGCCGCCGTCCTCGCGAACGTACGCATCGGCATGCACCGCAAGCTGATGAAGACCGCCGCCGTGGCCGGCCTCTACCCCGTTGCGATCGGCACCGACGCCATCGTCTACCCCTCCACCGGCCCGTCCCCGCTGGACTTCCTGCCGTACACGGACGACGGCAAGCCCGCGCCGGGCACATTCCGGCTGGGGGTCTCGCCGGGAATGGTCAAGCACCAGGGCACCCAGACCGTGCTGTGGGCGGAAGCCCAGTTCGAGGAGCACGGCGGGGTGTTCAACCTGTCCAACCTCATCAAGACCGACCAGACCGTCGGGGAGGGGGAGTAACCGATGGTGGACTCGATCGGGGACAGCCTGGACCGGGCGCTGGAGGGATCGTTCACCCGTCCCGCTCCCAAGTCCGCGCAGGCGCAGATGAAGTACCTGGTCAAGCAGCTCAAGGGCACCAAGGCCGTTGCAGAGGCGCTCGGGGTGTCCCAGCGCACCGTGGAGCGGTACGTCGTGGGCAAGCTGAAACGGCCCCGCCGCGAGCTCCGCGGGCGCATAGAGCGTGAGGTGAAGCGGCGTTGGCAGCCGCAGATCCGTGCGAAGGCGCGGAAGAAGGCCGCCTCCACGGACGGCCTGGTCGTCTCCACCCGGGCCCGTTTCGGGTTCACCGCCGAACCGGGCACGACCGACGACGCCCGAATCCGCGACATCACCCAGGCCCTGCCGCCGGAGTTCGCAGACCGGCTGTTCACCGCCCGGGAACAGGGCGCCACCGAGCAGCAGCTCAAGCAGATCGCGGCTGAGGGCCTCGCCCGCATGTACTTCCGCGCGAACAACACCCGCGCCCACGGGCTGGGCGTGGAGTTCACCGACGTGGAGACCATCGAGATCCAGCTCTA
>NZ_JBYIVZ010000045.1:0-79814 GCF_057710365.1 Streptomyces sp. bgisy027 | reverse complement strand
AAAATTTGAAAAAGGCCCACACCTAAATCGGTGTGGGCCTTTTTGTTTTTCCGTTAGCTTGAGTCGTATGAACTACGTCATCCGATCCATCCGTGCGGACGAGTGGCCGGCCGTCAAGGAGTTGCGGCTTGCGGCACTCCAGGACCCGGTTGCCCATATCGCCTTCCTGGAGACGTACGAGGAAGCTCTCGCACGGCCCGACTCCTTCTGGATGGACCGGGCCGCCGGGGGCTGCGAGGGTGCCGACGGGGCGCAGCAGATCATCGTCGAGGCGCCGGACGGGCGTTGGGTCGGGACGTTGACCGTGCTGATCGAGGAGCCGGGGACGACCGACTGGGCCGGGTATCGCGTGGAGCGGATGCAGGGGCATGTGGTCGGAGTCTTCGTGCGGCCCGAGGAGCGGGGCAGTGGGCTGACCGAGGTGCTGTTCGATGCCGGCCTGGAGTGGGCCTGGGGGCGCGGTGCCGAGCGGACGCGGCTCATCGTGCACGAGGACAACGGGCGGGCCCAGCGCTTCTATCGGCGGGTCGGGTTCGTACCCAGTGGGCTTCTCGTGCCGTTGTCCGGGAGCCCGGAGGAGAAGGAGCTGGAGTTCGTCCTGGAGCGGCCGTAGGGGCCGTAGGCCTTAGGTAGGGGCGTTTCCGTGCCGCTCCGGCCGTTGTCAGACCGGGAGTTCGTCGTGCGGCCAGCGGGAGCGGGCCTGCTCGCGGGACCGGAGCAGGGCCAGGGTCGGCATGCCCCGGTCCGCTCCGGTGGCCAGCAGCTCCGGCAACTGGGGAAGCGGAGCCACGGCGGCGACGTCGTCCAGGACGAGCGTCATTGGTGGGTCGAGGCGACCGGAGGATGACCGTTCGGCCATGCGCCGGCCGCGCTCGACCACGCTTGCGGCGAGGGCCGTCAGGAGTGGCATGGCGCCCGGGTTGGCTCGGGGGTCCTCGATGGATTCACCCACCACATAAAGCGTGCCCCCTTCATCAACGAAGGAATCCAAGGTGAGGGCATCAGTTCGGTTGGGAGTGCAGGACTCCCGGATGTTGACCATGGACAGGGCGGCGAGTGCTCTGGTGGTCAACTCCTGTGCCATGTCCCGGCGTTCGGGATGGGCCGTGAGGGCGGCTTCGAGTTCTCCGGCCGAGCCCGGGGCCGCCTTGGGGTTCGTGCGCAGGATGCGTACCGCGTCCTGGATCTGGGTGCCCTGGGACCAGCGGTGCACATGCCGGATGGTGCGGCCGTCGACGGCTGCGGCGTGCAGATAGCTGCGCAGGAGGGTCTGGGCCGTGTCGCTCACCGCCTGGTCGAGGCGGGAGGTCGGGCGGACCGGGGTCAGGAGGGCAGCTGCCCGCGCGATCGCTGTCTGCTTGTCCTCGCAGCCGGTCGTGGGGGTCCAATGCAGGCGGGCCGGGGTGTCGCAGAGGTGGGTGGGGTCGTAGAGGAGGACCGGGCCGAGTTTGCCGCGGGCGTCCTTCGTGTCCTGCCAGAGGGCCGGGTTCGAGGTGACGACGACGGTGGGGCCCTCGGCGTCGCGTACCGCCTGCGCGGCGGTCGTCTGGCGGGCTTCCCTCGGGGCTACGAGGATCCGCTCGCCTCCGCCGACCCGCGCGGCGGGCAAGGGGGCGGCATGGGGGGCCGCCGGCAGTGCTTCGTCGCTGACGGGCAGCTGTTCGAGCGGTGTCGGTGTCGGTGACGGGGTGTAGGGGCGGGTCTCCGGCGGGGGGTTCTCGACGTGCCGGGCTGCCGTCGGCTCCGGCTCCGGCTCCCTGCGCGGTGCCGGCACCACGCCCCGGAACGGTGCGGGCGGCGGCGCCGGTTCGTTCCCGGGCGCCGCCTTTCCCGCGCGTCGTCCTGCCCTTACCGCTCGCCAGCGGGCCACCGTGCCCAGCACGAACACCGTGAGCACGACGAGGATCATCAGCTGGCCGATGAACAGGCCCCAGAACAGGCCGTACCCGGAGAGCTGTCCGGCCGGGGTGTCGGGCCAGGCGCCGGGGATGTCGTGGGGCTCGGCGATCAGGGAGCGCATCGCGAGCGGTGTGCGGGTGAAGGCGACTCCGGACGGCCAGGCGCCGTTGGCGAACCAGCCCGCCAGGCCCGTCGCCGTCCAGACCAGCAGGGTTATGCCGAGGAGGAAGGCGAGTATGCCGATGAGGAGGCCGTCGGGGATGCCTCCCTGGCCTTCCCGGTGCTGTCTGCCGTCGCGGCGGTCGTCCGGTCTCACGCAGTCTCCCTACGCCACCGTCGATTCGGAGTCGCCCAGGTGTTGCTCCACGAACGCCGCCGCCCGCTCCTCGGCCTCCAGCTCCGCGGCGCGCAGGACGTCGTCGGTCAGGTCGCTGGACGACTCGGTCATCGCGCGGTCGGTGAAGACGAGGGGGCGTTCGGTCTCGGTGACCAGGTGTTTGACGACCTGGACATTGCCGTTGACGTCCCACACGGCGATGCCCGGGGTGAGGGACGGGATGATCTCCACGGCCCAGCGCGGCAGGCCCAGTACGCGGCCCGTCGCCCTCGCCTCGTCGGCCTTCTGGGCGTAGATCGTCCTGGTCGAGGCCATCTTCAGGATCGCGGCGGCTTCCTTCGCCGCGGCGCCGTCGACGACGTCGGACAGGTGGTGGACCACCGCCACGAAGGAGAGGCCGAGACGGCGGCCGAACTTCAGCAGGCGCTGGAAGAGCTGGGCCACGAACGGGCTGTTGATGATGTGCCAGGCCTCCTCGACCAGGAAGATGCGCTTCTTCCGGTCGGGGCGGATCCAGGTGTGTTCCAGCCATACGCCGACGATCGCCATCAGGATCGGCATGGCGATGGAGTTGCGGTCGATGTGGGACAAATCGAACACGATGAGGGGCGCGTCCAGGTCGATGCCGACCGTCGTGGGGCCGTCGAACATGCCCCTCAGGTCACCGTCGACGAGACGGTCCAGCACCAGCGCCACGTCCAGGCCCCACGCCCGTACGTCGTCTATGGCGACGTTCATCGCCTCCGCCGACTCCGGCTCGGGGTGCCGTAGCTGCTCGACGATGTCGGTCAGGACGGGCTGGCGTTCGACGATGGTCTCGTTGACGTAGGCGTGCGCGACCTTGAGCGCGAACCCGGAGCGCTCGTCGAGGCCGTGGCCCATCGCGACCTCGATGATCGTGCGGAGCAGCGCGAGCTGGCCCGTCGTGGTGATCGCCGGGTCCAGGGGGTTGAGGCGGATGCCCTGGTCGAGGGCGGCCCTCGGGTCGAGCCGGATCGGCGTTATGCCCAGCTCCTGCGCGATGAGGTTCCACTCGCCGGCGCCGTCCTCGCCCTGGGCGTCCAGGACGACGACCTGGCGGTCGCGGAAGCGGAGCTGGCGCAGGACGTACGTCTTCTCCAGGGCCGACTTGCCGTTGCCGGACTCGCCGAGGACCAGCCAGTGGGGGGCGGGGAGCTGCTGGCCGTAGAGCTGGAAGGGGTCGTAGATGTAGCCCTTCCCGGAGTACACCTCGCGGCCGATGATGACGCCCGAGTCGCCGAGGCCGGGGGCGGCGGTCGGGAGGTAGACCGCCTGCGCCTGGCCCGTGGACGTGCGCACCGGAAGCCGGGTCGTCTCGACCTTCCCGAAGAGGAAGGACGTGAAGGCGTCGGTGAGGACGGACAGCGGGTCCCGCATCAGGTCCTACCTCCGAATGCCGGTGGCGAAGGGGAGTGTGTTGACGAATGCCCGGTGGTGCTCGCGGTCGCACCATTCCAGCTTCAGATACGACTTTCCGGCGGACGCCCGGATGGTCCGCTTGTCGCGTGCGAGGGACTCGGGGGAGCGGGAGGAGACGGTGATGTAGCCGACCAGGTTGACGCCGGCGGCGCCGCTCGCGAGGTCCTCGCCGCGCTGGTCGAGGCGGGTGTGGGCGGCGACGTCGCGGGGGTCGACGGTGCGGTTCATCTTGGCGGCGCGGCTCGCCTCGGCCTCGTCGTTGGTCTTCTCGGTGAGCATGCGCTCGATGGCGATCTCGGTGGGTTCGAGGTCCATCGTGACGGCGACCGTGCGGATGACGTCCGGGGTGTGCACGAGCAGGGGCGCCAGGAAGTTGACGCCCACCGGGGTCATCGGCCACTCCTTCACCCAGGCCGTGGCGTGGCACCAGGGGGCGCGGGTGGAGGACTCGCGCGTCTTCGCCTGGAGGAACGTCGGCTCCATCGCGTCCAGCTCGGCCGGCCAGGCATTGCGTTTCGTCATCGCCTGGATGTGGTCGATCGGGTGGTCCGGGTCGTACATGGAGTGGATGAGGGAGGCGAGGCGGCCCTGGCCGAGGGGCTGCCGTACCCGGATGTCCGCCTCCTGGAGGCGGGAGCAGATGTCGGTCAGCTCGCGGGCCATGACGACCGCGAGGCCCGCGTCCCGGTCGACCTTGCCGCCGCCGTGCGGGCGGGACGCGCGGGCCATCGCCAGCGCCTCGGCGGCCAGTTCGCGGTTGAAGTGCATGCAGGCGACGAGGTAGGCGCGGTGCTGCTCGCTGCTCGTCGACACCATGGACTGGAGTTGGTCGTACGACTGCTGCAGCCAGGCCGGGGAGCGCTCGTCGCCCCGTACGGCGACGTCCTTGGCGTGGGCGTCCGGGTCGGCCGGGAGGGTGCGGGCGAGCATCTGGAGGCGGGTGACGAAGCCGTCCCCGTTGGCGACGTGCTTCAGCAGGGTGCCGAAGCGGTCGACGAGGGCCTCCTGGTCCTCGGAGTCGCGCAGGCCGACGCCCGGGCCCTCGATCTCGATGGCCGCGGTGACCGTGCGGCGGTCGGCGTGCAGCAGCACGGCGATCTCGTCCGGACCGAAGGGGGCGGCCAGCCAGGTGATGCGGCCGATGCCCGGCGGCGGACCGACCTCGACCTCACGGCCGTCGATGCGGGTGCCGGCCTCGACCGCGCCGGAGCGGTAGGCGGTGCCCTGGCGCAGGCTGCGCTTGTAGCTGCGGTTGATCTCGAACCACTTGTAGAAGGTCCGGTGCTTGTACGGCACGTAGACCGCGGCCAGCGCGAGCAGCGGGAAGCCGGTCAGCAGCACGATGCGCAGGGACAGGACGGGGACGAGGAGTCCGCACATCATGCCGAGGAACGCGCCGACGATGATCAGCGCGATCTCGCCGGTCTCCCGGTTGCGTCCGACGACCGCGTTCGGCCGGGCTCGGCCGATCAGATATGTACGGCGGGGCGTGACCGTATGGGACACGTGGGACTGCGTCGTCAACGCCCGTCACCTCCTGAACGATTGCTGTTGCGGGTGTTACTGGCGTGCGGGGTGTTCACCGGGCTGCCCGAGCGGGGTGCGGGTGCGGCGGAGGGGACAGATCCGCCGCCTCCGTTCGGGGAGCGCGAGCTGTGCGCGGCCACGCCGCCGGAGGCGGGGTTCGAGGGGCGGGCGGCACCGGACGCGCCGCCGCCGTTGTTGTCCGCGCGGGAGCTGTGTGTCTTGATGCCCTGGGCGACGAGGGTCGCCGGGCTGCTGATCACGGCGGCGGCCTTGCCCTCGGCGCCGCGCATGATGCGGTTGTTGCGGCCGCCGGCGATCTCGTCGCCGAAGCCCGGGACGAAGCGGTAGATCATCGCGCTGGCGAAGATGGCGAGCAGGATGATGGCGAGGCCCGAGACCACGGCGGAGAAGGCGCCGGGGCCGTCGTCGGCGGAGAGCGCGCCGGCCAGGCCGAGCACGATGACGATGACCGGCTTGACCAGGATGACGGCGATCATGATGCCGGCCCAGCGGCGGACGTGGCCCCAGAGGTTCTTGTCGACCAGGCCGGCGTAGACGACGGTGCCGAGGAGGGCGCCGACGTAGAGCAGGGCGGCGCGGATGACGAGCTCCAGCCAGAGGATGCCGGCGGCGAGGATGCTCACCAGGGAGACGACGATCAGCATGATCGGGCCGCCGCCGATGTCCTCGCCCTTCTCCAGGGCCCCGGAGAAGGTGCCGAAGAAGGTGTCGGTCTGGTCGCCGGTCGTTTTCGCGAGGACGTCCGTGACGCCGTCGGTCGCCGATACGACGGTGTAGAGGATCAGGGGGGTGAACGCGGACGCCAGCACGGTCAGCCAGAGGAAGCCGACCGCTTCGCTGATGGCGGTGGTGAGGGGGACGCCGCGCACGGCTCGCTTGGCCACGGCCAGCAGCCAGATGAGGAGCGTGAGGATCGTGGACGCCGCGAAGACGACTGCGTACTGCTGGAGGAACTTGGTGTTCGTGAAGTCGACGTTCGCGGTCTCCTGCACGGCTTCGCTGAGCTGCTTGACGGTCCAGGCGGCGGCGTCGGCACAGCCTCTGGCCAGGGAGGAGAGGGGGTCGAGTGTGGAGGTGGGGTCGGTGAGGGAACGGCCGCTGCCGCCCCCGCCGGAGCCGCCGTTGTCTTGTTCGCAGTAGTCCTTGGCGCGGCCGACGATGAGGTCGCAGTCGACACCCGACGGGGTCGGTGACGGAGTGGGTGCGGCGACAGCGCGCGTGGCCGTCAGCACGGCCGCTGCCTGCACAGCGGTCAGGGCGGCGGCCACCTTGAGTACGCGGCGCGGGTTATCGGGCATACGTGAACCCTCCGTACTCCTCGACTGCCTTGGCCATCTCATCGGCGCTGGAGGCCCTGCTGTCCCCGGGGACGGGGGTGGGTCCGTCCTTCTGGGAGAAGCTCGCGACCTTCCAGTCGCCGTTCACCCAGCGAAGCTGGAGCGTCATGGTGAACCAGTCGCTGCCGGCCGGATTGGTCGAGCTCTCGCCGGCCATGCCGAACACGCCGGTGCACCACACCTCGACGGTCGCCGCGGAGACCGAGTTGCTCGTGACCTTGGTGCCGACCGGCACCGCCCGTGAGACGTAGGTGTTGCCGGGGGTCGCGTTGCCGTTCTCGTCGAGGCCGATGCTGCTCAGGAACTCCCTGGAGTACGCCTTGTCGAACTTGGCGGTGAGCTCGGCCTGCTTGTCGGCGACGAAGACCTGCTTGACGATCTCGGCTCTGCGGGTCGGCTGGAGGATGTCGGCCGAGACCAGCGTCACCGCATAGTTGGCCGCCGCGCTCTGCGCCCCCTGTTCGTCCCGGGCGAAGCCGCCGGGGATTCCCGCCGACTTGCCGTCCACCGGGCGGGTGCCCGATGCCGCTGTCGTTGAGGAATTCGGCTGGTTCTCGTCCCCGTTCGGGGAAGCGGAGTCGTCTCCTCCACGGTTCGCGAAGGCGATCGCGGCGATGAGGAGGACCACCACGCCGACGACGGTGACCAGGCTCCGGGACGACGAACGGCCGCCCCGCCGCGCACCCCCGTACACGTCACCGCTGCTCTCGGGCAGCCGCGTGCGGGTCTGACCGGTGCCTCCGTAGCCGCCGGAGGTCTCCCGTTCGTCTCCGAGACTCATGCCGCGTACGCCCCCTCGACGTCGGACAGATACACGTTGGAGTACGACGGTAGCCGTGCTGGTTCCCGCTTGGGCGCGGTGTGGTGACTCGACATCAGGGAAACGCAACCTCAGCCGGTGGGCACGACGGGTGGGTGGGGGACTAGGGGGACCGGGCGTGCCCGGAGCGGACGGAGGGGGCCGGGGATGCCGGGGCGGCTAGACCGCCATGCCGTACACGATGGTGAACAGCGTGCCCAGTGAGCCGATGATGAAGACGCCCGTGAGACCGGCGACGATCAGCCCCTTGCCCTGCTCGGCGCTGAAGGTGTCGCGCAACGCCGTGGCGCCGATGCGCTGTTTGGCCGCCCCCCAGATGGCGATACCGAGGCAGATCAGGATGGCGACCGCCATGACGACCTGGATCATGGTCTTCGCTTCGTTCCCCAGTGCCCCGAACGGGCCCCAGTCAGGGGCGATCCCGCCGATGATGGTGTTGATGTCGCCCTTGTCGGCCGCAAAGAGCATGTAAGTCACCGCCCCTGTTGGGTAGTTCCGCAGTCCCCTGCGGTGCGCAGAGGTCAGGCATCATTCTCGCCGACAATGCTGCCGTCGTATGTCGACTTGCCGTCATTGATGGGCGGGATTCGTACGAATACCTCGCACGGTCACTCTGTGTATCACGGCAGGTCACGCCGGGCAACGAGGTCAGAGCGGAACCTGTCGTGTGGCTCTGTCGTTAGCCCTCTTCACGCCGGGTGCCGTTTCTGACGGCCGGCCGGGTGAGTTGTCGTGCCGGTGTTCTGCGGGTGAAGGCTATCCCGGGACGGGGAACCGGGTGTCCCTGGGGCGGTGTCGCGGCGCGGGGTCTGCACGGATGGTGACGGAGCGTCAGTGGGGCCGGTCCTCGGTGACGTTCGTCGTGATCAGGCGCAGCAGCTGCTTGGCCAGGGCGTCCTGTTCCGGCGTCAGGCCCATCGCGTCGCCGATGGCGAGCGGCACGGTGGTGGCGCGGTCGTGGAGCTCGGCGCCGGCCTCGGTGAGGCGGATGGCGACCGAGCGTTCGTCGTCCCGGCGGCGCTCGCGGCGCAGCAGGCCGCCCGCCTCCAGGCGCTTCAGCAGGGGCGACAACGTGCTGGACTCCAGCTGGAGAGCCGCGCCCAGGTCCCGTACGGAGATCGAGTCCCGCTCCCAGAGGACGAGCATGACCAGGTACTGCGGGTAGGTCAGGCCGAGTTCGTCCAGGAGGGGGCGGTAGCGCGCGGTCACTGCGCGGGAGGCGGCGTAGAGCGCGAAGCAGAGCTGGTCGTCCAGGAGGAGGGAGCCCGAGGAGGGCGGCTCGGTGGGTCGGCTCATGGGGCGCTCCGGGGGGCTTGGGTTTTCGGTGAGGGCTGTTTTCGGTGGGGGCTGGGTTCTTGGTGGAGGTCGGGTTCTTGGTGGGGCTGGGGTCTTGGTGGCTTGATTCTATCGGGCAGTACATCATCGCGCCCTAATGAGTTGCGCACGACTTAATGGCGCGCTACTTTCATGGTGTGCCGCCGCACCCGGTCGATCCCGCCGGGCAGGCCCCGCGGCACCCGATCCGAGGAGATCGCCATGACCGACACCACCCCCACCCCCACCCCCGCCCGCCCCGTACTGGAGCCCGCGGCCCGGGCCTTCGCCGAGGCCACCGCGAATCCGCCGTATCTCTTCGATCTGGGGCCGGCCGAGGGGCGCAAGGTCGTCGACGAGGTGCAGTCCGGGGAGATCGCCAAGCCGGATGTCGACGAGGAGTGGGTGACCGTGGCCGGTGGACCGACCGGCGAGGTCAGGGTCCGGGTCGTGCGGCCGGCCGGGGCGACCGGGACGCTCCCGGTGATCATCTACATCCACGGTGCGGGCTGGGTCTTCGGCAACGCCCACACCCACGACCGGCTCGTGCGGGAGCTCGCCGTCGGTACCGGTGCCGCGGTCGTCTTCCCCGAGTACGACCTCTCGCCCGAGGCGCGCTACCCCGTCGCCATAGAGCAGAACTACGCCGTGGCCCAGTGGGTCGTCCGTGAGGGCGCGGACAGCGGCCTGGACGCCGGCCGGATCGCCGTGGCCGGTGACTCGGTGGGCGGGAACATGACGGCCGCGCTGACGCTGATGGCCAAGGAACGCGGCGATGTGCCGCTGGTGCAGCAGGTGCTCTTCTACCCGGTCACCGACGCCTCCTTCGACACCGCGTCCTACCGGCAGTTCGCCGAGGGGTACTTCCTGCGGCGGGACGCCATGCAGTGGTTCTGGGACCAGTACACGACCGAGGAGGCGGAACGGGCGCAGATCACCGCGTCGCCGCTGCGGGCCGGTGTCGAGCGGCTCCGGGGGCTGCCGCCGGCGCTCGTCATCACCGCCGAGGCCGATGTGCTGCGGGACGAGGGCGAGGCGTACGCCGCGAAGCTGCGCGAGGCCGGGGTGCCGGTGACCGCGGTGCGGTACCAGGGCGTCATCCACGACTTCGTGATGCTGAACGCGTTGCGGGAGACGCGGGGGGCGGAGGCGGCCATCGGGCAGGCGGTGAGTGTGTTGCGGGGTGCGTTCGGCTCCGGAGTGTGAGGGGCGCCTTGTCGCCGTGGGGGTGCGGTGGCGTGGTGGTCGCCCTGGGGGTGCCGGTGGTGTGGCTGAAGCCGTAGAGGTGCGGTGGTGCGGTGGTGTGGCTGAAGCCGTAGAGGTGCGGTGGGTTGGCGGCCGCGGGTTCGATGTGGCCGGCCGTGCGGCTCCCCGTGCCCCTACGGGTGCTCGGTCACCGGGGCTTCAGACCGTTCAGCAGGTGGTGGACCAGGCCCTCCACGCCCGCCAGGGCCGCTTCCGGGGTCAGCCAGCCGGCCGCGATGAAGCCGGCCATGCCGTGGAGAGCGGCGCCCGTGACGAGGTTGAGTTCCTCGGGGTCGCCCTCGATGATCTCGCCGCGCTTCTGGGCGTCGGCTAGGACCCGTTCCAGGCTGCCGACGGTCCGCTCGACGGCCGTGGCCATCTGCTCCGAGGTGTCCGGCTCGTGCTTGCGGGCGTACATGAGCTCCAGGAGCTCGGCGTTGTCGATGGCGAAGCCGAGGTAGGCGCGGGCGAGCGCGGTGAGCCGGGGTTCCAGCGGGAGTGCCGGGTCCTCGGCGGCGCTCAGGGCTCGGCTGAGTCGGTCGTAACCGGCCAGGGCGAGGGCGTTGAGCAGGGCCTGCTTGTCCTTGAAGTGGCGGCCGGGGGCGGCGTGGCTGACGCCGACCGCGCGGGCCAGTTCGCGTAGTGAGAGGGAGCCGACGCCCTTGTCCCGCAGGGTGCGTTCGGCCGCGGCCAGCAGGGCGGCGCGCAGGTCTCCGTGGTGGTAGGGGCGGCTCTCGGGCATGCGGACCATCGTAGCTTCATGTAGTCGGCGTCATCATTGTTGGCGCTGTCACCATTGTTGTCATTGACAGCATTGTTGGCGGCGCCTACATTCGTTTGCATGGCTGACAACACGAAGACCAACAGCAAGAGCAAGGCGTGGGACGTGGGGCGGCTGCCCGATCTCGCCGGGCGCACGGCCGTCGTCACCGGGGCCAACAGCGGCATCGGCCTCACCGCCTCCGCGGCGCTGGCCGGCGCGGGCGCGCATGTCGTGTTCGCCGTACGGGACCTGGAGCGGGGTCGGAAGGCGGCGGCGACCGTGTCCGGCAGCACCGAGGTACGGCGGCTGGACCTGGCGGATCTGTCGTCCGTGCGGGAGTTCGCGGACGCCTGGCAGGGGCGGCCGCTGGATCTGCTGATCAACAACGCGGGCGTGATGATGCTGCCGCAGCAGCGGACGGCGGACGGCTTCGAGATGCAGTTCGGCACGAACCATCTGGGCCACTTCGCGCTGACGAACCTGCTGCTGCCGTACGTCACGGACCGGGTGGTGACGCTGTCGTCCGGCGCGCACCGCTGGCCCGGGGCGCGGATCCGCTTCGAGGACCTGGACTTCGCGTCCGGCTACGACCCGAACCGTGCGTACGCCCAGTCGAAGCTGGCGAATCTGCTGTTCACGCTGGAACTTCAGCGGCGACTGGCCCAGGCCGACTCCCCGGTGCGCGCCTTCGCCGCCCACCCGGGGTACGCGGCCACCAACCTCCAGAGCCATGCGGGCAGCCCGGTGATGCGTGCGCTCATGAGGATCGGCAACCGGTTCTTCGCCCAGGACGACCGCGCGGGCGCACTGCCGACGCTGTACGCCGCGACGCAGGACCTGCCCGGCGCGAGCTACGTCGGGCCGGACGGGCTGGGAGAGATGAGGGGCGCGCCGACGCTGGTGAGGCGGAGTGCGGCTGCGAGCGACGCGGGTGTGGCGCGGCGGTTGTGGACGGTTTCGGAGGAACTCACGGGGGTGAGCTGGCCGTTGGGAGCGACTGAGCGGGCGGCGGACCGTCAGCCGGCGGTCGGGCAGATGCCGGTCGGGCAGGTGGCGGCAGAGCGCTGAAACGCCCCGCCGCCCTCGCCGGGGCTCACTGCGGTGCGAGGCGCGGCGCCGGGACTGCTCGCCGGCTTCCAGCGGGCCGTGCGGGAAGGGGCCTCGGTACCGAGTGGTACATCCGACAGGACATCGCTAACGCCGGCGCTGTCCGGTCGGAGCGAGCTGACCGCTTGAGCGGACGGGCAGCGGCGAGGGTGTCGTCGGCTGGTCCGCGGGGAGCGTGGCCCGTAGAGCCTTTGCTGTGGTCGTGGGGTCGTAGTCGGTGGGGACGCCCTCGACCAGGATGATGTCGCCCTTGATGTGGCGGGCGCGGAGAGGGGCGATCTTCTGGTAGGCGGGGGAGTCCCACCAGGTGCGGGCCTGCGTGATGTCCGGGAAGCCGATCACCACGACGTGGCCGGGCCAGTCGCCCTCCTTCGTCTCGTGCGGGGTGGCGTGCACGAGGAAGCGGCCGCCGTACGGCTCGAAGGTGGCGGTGATGCGTTCCATGTACTCGGCGATCTCCGGGTGCGGGGTGGCGTCCTGGAGGTGGGCGATGGCGTAGGCGGGCATGGTGTCCTCCCTGTCGGTCGGGCTCGGTCCCTCTGCCGACGATCGTGGCAGGCGGGCTCGGGTGAGGCGATGACGCGGGAGGTAATGCCGGGCAGGGGTGCCGCGCGAGTGGTGCTCGGCAGGCAATACCCGGTGGTGCCGGGACCCGCGGGAACGTCAGCCGGCGAACATTCCCGCAGCCGAGTTGATCCAGGTGCCCGTGCTGGAGACTGCCGCGTCGGAGGCCAGGAAGGTCGCCAGTGCGGCGATGTCCGCGATGCGCGGGGATCGCTTCGTCATCCGCTGGCCGTCCAGGTGGGTGGGAGCGGACGGCCTCCCCTGCTGCTTCGTCCAGGCCGCGGGCGCCCGTGGACGTCAGCGATGCGCGGGGACCGCTTCGTCATCCGCAGGCCGTCCAGGTGGGTGGGAGCGGACGGCCTCCCCCGCTGCTTCGTCCAGGCCGCGGGCGCCCGTGGACGTCAGCTTCTCGGGGGTCAGGCTGTCACTGACGTCGGCGGTCCGGATCCCGCAGGCCCGGGCGCCGGCGGTTCGACCTCCTGCGCGTCGTCGCCTCGCGCGAGGTGAACCGGAACGGGTTCGGCGGCATCGTGAGCACCACGTCCTCGCGGACCAGCTCGGCCACGGCGTCGAAGTCGGCACGGGCGGACGCCTCATGTACCGCTGGGGCGGCGCGAGGTCACCGGCGCCGGGCTCCGCCGCCGACCAGTCCTCACGCCGCTCCGGCAACGTCTGCCGCAGCGCCGAACGCCCGCGCTGGACGGCGCTGTTCGCCGAGGCGACGCTCGTGTCCAGCGGCTCGGCGGTCTCCTGGGCCGTCCACCCGGCCATGTCCCGCGGGATCACCGCGGCGCGTTGCCGGGGCGGGAACTGCTGGATCGCGGTGAGGAAGACGAGCTCCAGCGTCTCGCTCGCACGGCCTCGTCGTCGGGTCGGCGTTTTCCTGCTGGTGAGGGGCGGGGGCGTCGGGCAACTGGTCGTCGGGGAAGGGCGGCAGCCAGGGCAGGCGCGGGGGCGGGGGCCGTCGCCGCAGCCCATGCCGGGGACGGGCTCGTGGGTGCTCGGACGCCGGTTGTGCCTGCGCAGGAAGTCCAGCCAGGCGTTGTGGCGACTCGGTGGGCACGAGGGCGGCGGGGCCACGGCCGACGTGTCGTACAGCGTGGTGTTCGGGGCCGAGACGGCGCACTCGTACGACGAGAGTGCCGGTTGCCACGAGTCCCAGGTGGGAAGCTCCTAGACTGGCACGGGCGGACTCCCGGCGAGCGAGGGGCGGTTGACGGTGCGTAAGGCATGGATCGTGGCGGGTGCCGCTCTCGCGGTGGGCCTCAGCTTCGTGATGCTGCTCGTCGTCGGGGTCTTCGTCGTCGCCGGGAACCTCGCCGGCGGGGTCGGCGGAGCGTCGAAAGCGCTGGCCAAGGGGGCCGTGCCGGCCGCCTACCGGGACATCGTGCAGAAGTGGGGCAACCTGTGCCCCGCCATCAACCCCGCGCTGCTCGCCGCCCAGCTGTACCAGGAGAGCGGCTTCAACCCGAACGCCAAGAGCCCGGCGGCCGCGCAGGGCATCGCCCAGTTCATCCCGGGGACGTGGGCCACGCACGGGGTCGACGGCGACGGCGACGGCGACCGCGACGTGTGGGACCCGAAGGACGCGATCCCCTCGGCCGCCTCGTACGACTGCAAGCTCGCCTCCTATGTGAAGGACGTGCCCGGCGACGCGACGAAGAACATGCTCGCGTCCTACAACGCCGGGGCGTACGCGGTCATCAAGTACGGGGGCGTGCCGCCGTACAAGGAGACCCAGAACTACGTGAAGACGATCACGACGCTGGAGGCGAGCTTCGCCGCGCCCGTCAGCCGGGTGGATCCCAGCGAGCAGGCCGCCGGCGCCATCTACTACGCGCAGAAGAAGCTGGGCACGCCCTACCTGTGGGGCGGCGAGGGCACGGCCGCGGACGGCGGGCGGTTCGACTGCTCGGGGCTGACGCAGGCCGCGTACGAGAGTGTCGGGATAACGCTGCCGCGCGTGGCCAACGACCAGTGGAACGCGGGGGCCCATCCGGCCAGGGACGAACTGCTGCCCGGGGATCTGGTGTTCTTCTCCGACGACCTCGACAACTCCCGGGCCATCCGGCATGTCGGGATTTATGTGGGCGGCGGGTACATGATCGACGCGCCGAGAACGGGTGCTGTGATCCGGTTCGACCCGATCGACACCCCGGACTACTTCGGAGCCACCCGGGTGACCGAAGATGGCGCGAAAGCGCTGCCCACGACGGTGTAGACGTAGCGTGAACCCACCCCCTGAGCTGCGGCGATGGGTCTCTCTTCGATAACGTCTGCGTGATCATTCAGTGGAGGGTGGAACGTATCAACAGGGGTCGTGCGTTCCTGGTTCCGTAGCCGGATCCACAACCACGGGGGTGGGCGGGACGGCGTACGCGTGATGCGCCGAGCGAAGAGACGACGAAGGGGCCGCGGCATTATGGCTGGACTCGCAGAATCCGGGTCGAACCCCGACGTCGAGCTGCTTTACGACATCAATGGCCTGGCCAAGGACGCGCCGCACTGGTTCGACCGGGTCATGGGCTACGTCGGTGAGTACGGGCTGCTCTTCGCGCTGATCGTGGCCGTGGTGTGGTGCTGGTGGTCCGTGCGGCGGCGTGGGGCCGAGGACGCCGCCTCGTCCGTGGCCGCGCTCGTCTGGGCGCCGCTGGCCGCCGGGGTCGCCGTGCTCGTGAACGTGCCGATACGGGGTTTCGTCGAGCGGCCCCGGCCCTTCAACCAGCACCAGGGGCTCGAGGTCCTGGTGAGCGGCAAGACCGACTACTCCTTCGTGAGTGATCACGCGACGATCGCGATGGCGCTGGGCGTCGGATTGTTCGTCGCGAACCGGAAGTTCGGGCTCGTCGGCATCGGGCTCGCTCTGCTGGAAGGGTTCTGCCGGGTCTACATGGGCGTGCACTACCCGACCGACGTCGTCGGCGGCTTCGCGCTCGGCACCGCCGTGGCCCTGCTGCTGTCACCGCTGGCGATGGCCCTGCTGACGCCGCTCATGTCCGCCATCGAGCGGTCGCCGCGGGGCGGTTGGCTGATCAGGGCGCGTGGGCGGTCCCGGGACGGCGGGCGCGAGGCGCTCATTCCGGGAGCCCGGAAGGAGAGCGCGGGGGCCGAGGAGCGGGACCTGGCGGCGTGACGCTCCGCCGACGACCCCCAGGGCGCTACAGGGCCTGTGAGCAAGTACGGCCCCCCGAGGGGGCTACAGCGCCTGTGGGTATGTGAAGAAGCCCTCCGGGTCGTACTGCTTCTTCAGCCGCGTCAGGCGCGTCGCGGCGTCCCCGTAGTACGCCTTGCGCCAGTCCCTCAGGGACGGGTCGGGGTAGTTCTGGTACGCGGCGCCCGAGGCGTACGGGCGCATCGCGTCGTGGGCGGACGTCAGCCAGGACTGGGCCGTGGTGCCCGTCGTGCCGGCGCGCCAGGAGGCTATGTACTGGGCCAGCATGCGCGAGCGGCGGTGCACGAACGCCGTCGACGTGGGGGAGACGCGGTTGACCGCTCCGCCGAGGGCCGTGAGGGCGATGCTGCCGGCGCCGCCGCGGACCAACTGCATCTGCTTCAGCAGGGTCTGGATGCCCGCGGCCGAGAGCGAACGGTCGAAGAAGTCCGACTTTGCCGTGTACGTCTCGCGACCCAGTGCGCCCTGCGGGGAGCGGCCGGGGGTCGGGCCGGGGAGGTGGCACTGTGCGTCGGTGCTGAAGGACGAGCAGCCGGCGTAGATCTCCATCGCCTCCTCGTAGGAGTGGCGCTTGAGGGAGACGCTACGCGCGGGGCCGGGGCCGCCGGGGCGGTCGGCCAGGCGGTCCACCGCGTTCTGGAGTTCGCGGTAGGTGCCGAGGGAGAACGCGGCGACGGAGACGGTCGGGCTGCCGCCCGCGCGGCCCGCCAGGTGCAGGGACGACCAGATCTCGTCGGGCTGGCTCGGGCCCCACTCCTGGAATGACTTGATCAGCGCGGCCGCCTTCGACCAGGGCCAGGTCATGTACGCCGTGACGCCCTGGGGGGCCGGGTGGGTCTTGAAGTGGAGTTCCGTCACGATGCCGAAGTTGCCGTTGCCGGCGCCGCGCAGGGCCCAGAAGAGGTCCTTGTTGGTGGTGGCGTCGGCGACGAGCTGCTTGCCGTCGGCGGTGATGATCGTGGCCCGGGTCAGGCTGTCGCAGGTGAGGCCGTACGCGCGGGAGGTCACGCCCTGCCCGCCGCCGAGGGTGAGGCCGGAGACGCCGACGGTGGGGCAGGAGCCGGCGGGGACGGTGGTGCCCTTGGCCGCGAGGGCGCGGTAGACGTCGATGAGCTTGGAGCCGGCGCCGACGACCGCGGTGTTGCCGGAGGCCCGTATGCGGTTGAGCCCGGAGACGTCGATGATCAGGCGGTTGTCGCCGGAGGACCAGCCTGCGTAGGAGTGGCCGCCGTTGCGGATCGCGACCTTGAGGTGGTGGGCTCGGGCGTAGGCGAGGGTGGTGCGGATGTCGTCGGGGTGGGCGACGTAGGCGACGGCGGCGGGCCTCAGGGTGTCGAACCGGGTGTTGTAGAGCTGGTGGGCGGACTTCCAGTCGGCGTCGCCCGGGCGGACGAGGCGGCCGTCGAGGCCTCGGGCGAGGGCGGTCCAGTTGGCGGGGGCGGGGGCGGGGGCGGGGGCGCCGGCGGCGGATTTGCCGGGGGTGTTGGCGGTGCCGGTGGCGGTGGCGGTTGTGGTGTGGGTGCGGGTGGCCGCGCTGCTGCTCCCGCCGCCGTTGCAGCCGGTTGCCGTCAGGGCGGTGAGGGCTGCTGCGGTGCCGCCGATGAAGGTACGCCGTTCCATGTCGCCTCCTGGGGTTACGTGGAACGAGACGGGGTGCTGCGGGGTGGGGTTCCCTCGGGCGGCGGCGCTCTGCCCCGGCTCACGTTTTTCCGCCCCGCCGTGCTTACCCGTCCCTCCCCCTTCCCCTCCCAACTCTCGGCTCCGCTTGAGCAGGTACCCCGACTCCAGTGCCGCCGCCCTCAGACGCCGGGTGCTGCGGCGAGTCCGGCTGCGAGCCGACACCGACCCGTCCGGCTCTCGCGGCCGTGGCTCCTGTGTTGAAGGGCCGAGCGATGGGTGCGCAGCCACAGCCTCTCGGAACGACTGGTTCCTTCCAACGACGGCTACTCGACGGCTCCGAAGAGGTGATGTCCGTCAAGCGAGGTCCAGTAGCAGCAGGCGAGTCGCCCTCTTCGGCCTATTAGTTCAATGCTGTGTGAGCGAAACGACATGTGTCATACTGCTGATGACGATACGTCATGTTCGTCTCGCCCACCGCTTACTGGAAGCTATGGGGTGGCGAAAAACCGTGAACACTCCCAACTGGAGGAGCATCTGACGTGGCTGCGACTGATCCTGCGCTCAACCGGCGCATCCTGCGGGAAGCTCTGCGAGAGGCGCGCGTGGAGGCTGACATGACCCAGCGTCAGGTGGCCGACGCTCTTGAGTGGTCATTGTCCAAGATTATTCGCATTGAGGCCGCTACGGTGAGCCTGTCGGTGACCGATTTGCGAGCAATGCTGCAGGTCTACGGCGTTCAAGACCCGGCCACCGTGACAGAACTCGAATACGCGGCACGCAACAGCAAGGGCAGCAGCTGGTGGGCGGAGTTCAATGATCTGATCAAGCCGCAGTTCGCCCAGTTGCTGAGCTACGAGGGTGTGGCCTCCGAGATTTTGATCTACAGCCCGGTGATCATCTCGGGCTATGTTCACACCTACGACTACGCCATGGCCTTGCTCACTGAGCGGACCAGCGAAGAGGGCGCCCGACGCAACGCCGACCTCCGTATCAAGCGGTATGAGCGGAACTTCGAGTCCGACAAGGGGCCACTGATCCGCCTGAACGTGGATGAAGCAACCCTGGTGCGCCAGATCGGGACGCCGGCAGTGATGCGGAACCAGCTGCGGCACCTCAAGGAGATCGCGGCCAACCCCAGGGTCGACTTGACGGTTCTTCCTCTGACGGCAGGCGCGCACTACAGCACACAGCACAGTTTCACGCTGCTGAGCTTCAGCGGCGGCGAGAACGACCTGCTGTACCAGGAAGCGGCGGTGGGGCTGCTGGCCAGCAGTGACGAAATCGAATACATCGCCCGGTACCGGGAGTGCTTCGAAGACATCTCCACCCGGTCGGCGTCGGGCGAGGAAGCGGTGGCTCTGATCGACGGTGCGCTCGAGCGCTTCGCCGCGAGCTGAGCCGCTGCGGCACTGAAGGGACAAGGAGAGGCTGCATGGCGGATTGGCGACAGGCATGGCAGTCCATCCTTGACGCCCTACGAGTACCGCCCTCGGGTGAGGCCGGGCAGGGTGACGCGGCAACCGCTGCTCTCGCCCATGACTTGGCGGCCGCTGGGGACACCGAAGTGGCCCGGCGCTTCGAACAGTTGGGGACCAAGCGGCACGAGCGGGAGATCGAGCGGCTCAATGAGCTTGGCAACCAGGAACGTCAACGACTATGGACACTGGTCTGTGGCATCTCGGCAAGTTGCCTGGTCGTCACTGTCTGCGGCGTCCTGCTGCTCTGTGTTGTCTGCTATGCGGCAGTCCTTGTGGTGCGTGCCGCCGTCGGACTTGAGATATCCGTTCCGCCCTGGGCGGCCGCGGCTGTCAGTTACACCGTGAACGCGATGATCACGGGGGTGATGGTGGTGGTGTCCACCGGCGTGATCCGGTTCGCTCGTCGACGTCGGGCGCGGGCGAGTGAGCAACCGCCGACGGATCCGAACTGAGCCGCACAAGGTGATCGTGGCGCAGGAGATCAGGCCCGCTTCCGTGAAGTGGTGGCCCTCCAGATGCCGGAAGCCACAGAAGCCAGGACCATGACCGTGACCCAGGCGAAGCGTTTGGCCGTCGAGTCCTGTACGAGCACGGATGCTCCTGCGCCGGCGAGGGTTGCCACACCGCCGGAAGCGAGACAGTACGCCAAGAGGCCGCCTCGCGCGTGACGCCATCCGCTCGGGCTGCGTCCTGCGGTGGCGGGAAGATGCGTGGAACCGCCGTGCCCGGGAAGACCCACAGCCCTCACCTCTCCACGATCAGATTGATTCGTCGTGTCACCGGATAGCTCTACCTGGGCTTCGAGGGAAGAGACAAAGGCGCGCCAAGTGCCTTCGGAGAATTTGAGGATGCTGCCGTGCCGCCCCTTGGAGTCGCGCACCGACACCCGAAGCGCGTCGCATGCGACCTCGACACACGTACCGGCATCGTCGGAGTAAGTGCTCTTTCGCCACCCGAATTCGCCCACAGCGTGACGTCCTCCCCCGCGATCGCCCGAGCTCTGGGGAACATCACAGCCGTACCCTAGGGCACACCTGTCACGCCCGCAGAGGAACGGGCCATCTGTCCCTGCCTGAGTGGTGCTCACTTGCAGGCACGCTCAGTTCTGGGCTGAATGCCCAGCGTGACATTGGTCGTCGGGTTCGAAAACCCTCATTTACGACGACGAGTCCCACAACCCGCGCGGCAGGGCGGCAGACCGGTGTGCGCAAGCCGCCACTGTCGGATCTCCGACAGCAAGGCGCTCTGCGCAACTCGCCACCGAGCACTCGCGGCGAGCCGGCCTTCGACGACCACCTGCTGCGGCAGTTCGCTGTACGGGGCGCATCTGGGAGGCGGGTAGCCGGTCCAGAGCACTCCGGCATGTCCTCCTGCGCTCCGGAGTGGAAACCCGGCCGCGAAGAGAGCTGTTCGCTCCTCAAGCGGCACTGTGCCGACTTCGCGGCGGGCCCCTACAGAAACGCCAGATTCACAACCCCGAACGCCGCCGCGGCCACCAGTGCCGCTGCCGGCATCGTGATGAACCAGCCCAGGACGATGTTCTTGGCCACGCCCCAGCGGACCGCGTTCACGCGCTTGGTCGCGCCGACGCCCATGATGGCCGAGGTGATGACGTGGGTCGTGGAGATGGGGGCCTTGAAGAGGAACGCCGTGGTGAACATGATCGACGCGCCGGTCGTCTCGGCGGCGAAACCCTGCGGCGGGTCCAGTTCGATGATCTTGCGGCCGAGGGTGCGCATGATGCGCCAGCCGCCGGCGTACGTGCCGAGGGAGAGCATGACCGCGCAGGCGATCTTCACCCAGACCGGGATGGGGTCGCCGTAGTCCTCGACGTCGGCGATGACCAGGGCCATCACCACGATGCCCATCGTCTTCTGCGCGTCCTGGAGGCCGTGGCCGAGGGCCATGCCGGCGGCGGAGACGGTCTGCGCTATGCGGAAACCGCGCTTGGTCTTGTGGGGGTTGGAGCGGCGGAAGATCCACATGATCGCCGTCATGACCAGATAGCCCACGAGCAAACCGACGATCGGGGACACGAACATCGGGATGACGACCTTGTCCAGGACGCCGTTCCAGTACACCGTCGTCCCGCCGGCCAGCGCCGCGCCCACCATGCCGCCGAACAGCGCGTGGGAGGAGGAGGACGGCAGACCGAAGTACCAGGTGATGAGGTTCCAGGTGATCGCGCCCACCAGTGCCGCGAAGAGGATGCCCATCCCCTTCGAGCCCTCGGGTGTCTGGATCAGGCCCTCACTGACCGTCTTGGCGACGCCGGAGCCGAGGAAGGCGCCTGCGAGGTTCATCACCGCGGCCATCGCCAGCGCCGCACGCGGGGTCAGGGCCCGGGTCGACACGGACGTGGCGATCGCGTTCGCCGAATCGTGGAAGCCGTTGGTGTACGTGAAGAAGAGCGCGACCGCGATGGTCACGACCAGGGCGAAGGTGTCCATTAAGGGTTCAGGACTCCTTGACGGCGATGGTCTCCACCGTGTTCGCCACGTGCTCGAAGGCGTCCGCCGCTTCCTCGAGCACATCCACGATCTGCTTGAGCTTCAGCACCTCGATCGCGTCGTACTTGCCGTTGAAGAGGTGGGCGAGAAGCTTGCGATGTATCTGGTCGGCCTGGTTCTCCAGGCGGTTGACCTCGATCCAGTACTCGGTGAGGTTCTCCATCGTGCGCAGGTGCGGCATCGCCTCGGCCGTCAGGTCGGCGGCCCGCGCGAGCACCTCGATCTGCTGTTCGACGCCCTTGGGGAGCTCCTCGACGTTGTAGAGGACGACCAGGTCGACGGCCTCCTCCATGAAGTCCATGATGTCGTCGAGGGACGACGCGAGGGAGTAGATGTCCTCCCGGTCGAACGGCGTGATGAACGAGGAGTTCAGCTGGTGGAAGATCGCGTGAGTGGCGTCGTCACCTGCGTGTTCCGCGGCCCGCATGCGCTCTGCGATCTCGGCCCGGCCGGCGGTGTCCGCCCCGAGCAGTTCCATCAGGAGCTTCGAGCCCGTGACGATGTTGTCCGCGGATGCGGCGAACATGTCGTAGAAGCTCGTCTCCCGGGGGGTCAGACGAAATCGCACGTGGGGTCCTCAAGAAGCATCGGTTTCGGTCAGGCTGATGCTAAGCGCATCATCCGGCCACGGCTAATGGGCCGTCGTCCAGTGTCGCCCATGAGACACGGTGGTCGGCACGGGGGCTGCCCAGTGGTCCAGTCCAACGGCCGTTCCGCGGTATCGGCCACAGGCCCTATACCCGGCAAAGTTCGGTACGATATACCCAGTAGGGGTATGGAAGCGGTTTACGTCTGGAGGACGCGATGACGACCACCGAGGCCGGCGCCGGCACGACCTCCGCCGCAGACCGGAGTGGAGCGGACCGGAGTGCGGAACCGGCCGCACCGGAGATCGTGACGGACCACGACCGGGGCATCCACGGCTACCACAAGCAGAAGGACGAGCACCTCAAGCGACTGCGCCGTATCGAGGGCCAGATCCGGGGCCTGCAGCGCATGGTCGACGAGGACGTCTACTGCATCGACATACTCACGCAGGTGTCCGCCTCGACCAAGGCCCTCCAGTCCTTCGCCCTCCAGCTGCTGGAGGAGCATCTGCGCCACTGCGTCGCCGACGCGGCCCTCAAGGGCGGTGCGGAGATCGACGCGAAGGTGGAGGAGGCCACGAAGGCCATCGGCCGGCTCCTGCGGACCTGACCCCGCGCATGTGAGAGACGGCTCACTGCGCCGACGGGTCCCGTTCCTCCGCGACTCGCAGCACCTCGTCGATGTCCTCCAGGCTGAGCCGGTCCTCCCGGGCGGCCGAGGCCGCGATGATCAGCTCTCCGCACAGCTCGATCTCGGCGAGGGCCACGTGGTCCTGAACTGCCGTACCGCCGACCGGAGCCACGTGCATCACCTCTTCTCTGCCGTTACCGACTTCCTAGAGTAGGGAGCGGCCTACACACCGCGCATGGCACGGACGGGCTAGTTCTTGACGTCCGTCACGCGGGTACGCACCGACGCTCACTCCTCGGCGATCTTGCCGGCGTAGATGTCGTCGCGGTCGGGCAACCGTACGTCGACGGGGGCCCCGAAGTCGTACAGCAGGGTGGTCGAGGCGACGGCGACGGCGTCCTGCTGCCGGCCGTTGACGAAGCTGAAGCGGTGTCTGACCTTGCGGATCCGTCCGTCGTCGTCGAGGAAGACGTCGAACGGAACCTGGTCCGTGGCGAACCCTTTCGCCGCCGCGGCCAGTGCCTCGGCGTTCCCGTCGGACGCCTTTCGCGCGGCGATGTCCAGGTCGGCGGTGCCCCGGTAGTGCCGCACCGGCGTGCCGGCGACCTCCTCGTCGCCCACGTACTTCGCCGTCCGGGCCCCGCGCAGCACCTCCGCGGCGGCGAACGGGTCGGTGGCCCCGCCGGTGACGAGGTTGCCGTCGGTCAGGGACCGGGTGTCGACACGCACCCACTTGTCGGCGGGCACCCCGGCGCCGCGGTTCTTCATGAACAGGGCCCCGGGCGCGAGGAGCTCCGTGATCGGCCGGTGCGCGGTGGCGCCCGCGGGGTCCTGCGGGAGCAGGACCTTCAGCCGGCCGACCTGCCTGCGGAAGTCGTACACGCCCTGGCCGCGGATGGTGACGCGGGTGCCGCCGGTGGCCATCTCCATCGACGTACGGGTCTTGGAGCTGCGGGTCCCGGCCAGGGTGTCGGCGGCACCCCGTACGACCTGGACCGCGCCCTCGCCGTGGGCGTCCTCGGCGGCGGCCCCGGTCTGTGCGCATCCGCTGCCGGCGAGGCAGACGCACAAGACCCCAGCCGCAACGCCCGCCCCATGTCTTCTGTGCTGCTGCCGCTCCGTCATCGCCTGCCTACCCCCAGCCGGTACGTCCGTCACGGGCCCCCTGTCGTTCCGGTTAACGACGAGTAGGTGCCCCCGTCACGCACGGGGGAGGCGTGGGCCTACTTGCCCTGGGTAACGTTGTCCGTGTGGCGCAGCAGGACGGACCGAACTCCTCTTCCGAACCGGGCACCCTCTCCGATCACCGCACGTCGATGGTGGAGAAGGGGCCCTTCTGTTCGGCTCACTGCACCTGCGGCTGGCGGGGCCCGGCGAGACGCGCGCGGAGCCTGGCGCGCACGGACGCGACGGAGCACCTGCGGGGCTGAGACGCCGTAGGGCCCCGGCAGGCGTACCCGTCCGAACACAGATGCGGGCCCGCCCCCCGGGAGCCGGGGGGCGGGCCCTTTATCTGCCTCGCGGTGGCACCGCCATGCAGCACCGCGAGGGGTTCGTGTCGCCCGGAGGCGGCGGGATCAGCCGAAGCGGCCGGAGATGTAGTCCTCAGTGGCCTGGACCGACGGGTTGGAGAAGATGCGCTCCGTGTCGTCTATCTCGATCAGCTTTCCGGGCTGGCCGACGGCGGCGAGGTTGAAGAAGGCGGTGCGGTCCGAGACACGGGCCGCCTGCTGCATGTTGTGCGTCACGATGACGATCGTGAAGCGCTCCTTCAGCTCACCGATCAGGTCCTCGATGGCGAGCGTCGAGATCGGGTCGAGGGCCGAGCAGGGCTCGTCCATCAGCAGGACCTTGGGCTCGACCGCGATCGCGCGGGCGATGCACAGACGCTGCTGCTGACCGCCGGAGAGGCCGGAGCCGGGCTTGTTCAGGCGGTCCTTCACCTCGTTCCAGAGGTTGGCGCCCCTGAGGGACTTCTCGACGACGTCGTCCAGCTGCGCCTTCTTGAACTTGCCGTTCAGCTTCAGACCGGCCGCCACGTTGTCGTAGACCGACATGGTGGGGAAGGGGTTCGGCCGCTGGAAGACCATGCCGACCTCGCGCCGCACGGCCACCGGGTCGATGCCGGGTCCGTAGAGGTTCTCGTCGTCGAGCATGACCTTGCCCTCGACGCGGCCACCGGGCGTGACCTCGTGCATGCGGTTGAGCGTGCGCAGGAAGGTGGACTTGCCGCAGCCGGAGGGGCCGATGAAGGCCGTCACGGAGCGGGGCTCGACGGTCATCGAGATGTCCTCGACGGCCAGGAACGAACCGTAGTAGGCGTTGAGGCCGCTGACATCAATGCGCTTGGCCATGTGAATCACTGCTTCTTTCGAATCCGAGTCGCTGACTGTTCAACTCATTGGCCGCGTCAGCGACCGGTCTTGGGGGCCTTCCAGCGGGCGATGCCGCGGGCCACCAGGTTCAGGATCATGATGAAGGCGATGAGCACCAGTGCCGCCGCCCAGGCGCGGTCGTAGGCCGGGCCCTGACCGCCACTGTTCGCGAACTGCAGGTAGATGTAAACCGGCAGCGACCCCTGCGGGTCCTTGAACGGGTTGGTGTTGATGAAGTTGGTCACCCACACCAGCAGCAGCAGCGGAGCGGTCTCGCCGGTGATACGCGCGACCGCGAGCATCACACCGGTGGTGATACCGCCGATGGACGTCGGCAGGACCACCTTGAGGATGGTGCGCCACTTGGGCACGCCCAGCGCCAGCGAGGCCTCGCGCAGCTCGTTCGGGACGAGCTTGAGCATCTCCTCGGTGGAGCGGACGACCACCGGCAGCATCAGGATGGACAGCGCCATGGAGCCGGCGAAGCCGGAGTAGCCCATGTCCAGGGTCACGATCCAGAGGCTGAGGATGAACAGGCCCGCGACGATCGACGGGATGCCCGTCATGACGTCGACGAAGAAGGTGATGGCCTTGGCGAGCTTGCCGCGCCCGTACTCGACCAGGTAGATCGCGGTCAGCACACCGATCGGCACGGAGATCACGGTGGCGATGCCGACCTGCTCCAGGGTGCCGAGGAGGGCGTGGTAGATACCGCCGCCGGGCTCGGTGTCGGAGACCACGCCCATCGAGTGGCTGAGGAAGTAGCCGTCGAGGACCTTCACACCGCGCTTGATGGTCTCGTAGATGATCGAGACCAGCGGGATGGCGGCGAGCAGGAACGCGACATAGATCAGGCTGGTGGCGGTGCGGTCCTTGGCCTGCCGGCGTCCCTCGACGCTCGCGGAGATGCCGTAGGACCCGAGGATGAACAGCAGCGCGGCGATCAGGGCCCACTGGATGCTGCTGTCCAGCCCGGCGGCCGCGCTGATGCCGTAGCCGAGCGCGACGGAGCCCGCGGCGACCGCCCAGGGGAACCACTTGGGCAGCGTCGCGCCCTTGAGGGTGCTGGGGCGCTTGTCGGAAACAGATGCGTGGCTCATGCGTTGGCCCCCGAGAACTCCTTGCGCCGCTCGATGATGAGGCGGGCGGTGCCGTTGACCAGCAGCGTGATGACGAACAGCACCAGACCGGAGGCGATGAGCGCGTCACGGCCGTTCTCGGTTGCCTCGTTGAACTTGCTGGCGATGTTCTGGGCGAACGTGCCGCCGCCCGGGTCGAGCAGGCTGGCGTTGATGTCGAAGGTCGGCGACAGGACCATGGCGACCGCCATCGTCTCGCCGAGCGCACGGCCGAGGCCGAGCATCGAGGCGGAGATGATGCCGGAGCGGCCGTAGGGCAGCACCGACATGCGGATGACCTCCCAGCGCGTGGCGCCGAGAGCCAGGGCCGCCTCCTCGTGCATCTGCGGGACCTGGCGGAAGATCTCGCGGCTCACGTTGGTGATGATCGGCAGGATCATGATCGCGAGCAGGATGCCGACGGTGAACATCGCGCGGGGCGCGCCGCCGTTCCACTCGAAGATCCCGGTCCAGCCGAGGTACTCGTCCAGCCAGCCGTACAGGCCGCTCATGTGCGGCACCAGTACGAGGGCGCCCCACAGGCCGTAGACGATGGAGGGCACGGCGGCGAGCAGGTCGATCACGTATGCGATGGGGCCGCCGAGCTTGCGCGGGGCGTAGTGCGTGATGAACAGCGCGATGCCGAGCGAGACGGGAACCGCGATGGCGAGCGCGATGATCGACGACACGATGGTGCCGAAGGCCAGGACGGCGATGCCGAACTCCGGCGGGCTGCCGGTGGGGTTCCACTCGAAGGTCGTGAAGAAGTTGGCCTCGTCCTTGCTGATCGCGCTCGCGGCGCGAATGCTCAGGAACACGGCGATGGCCGCCATGACGACGAGCAGGAAGATGCCGGATCCGCGGGAGAACGCGAGGAAGACGCGGTCGCCGGGGCGGGTGGCGGCGCGGGCTGCGCGCTTCTGCTCGGGCGGGGACGGCTGGGGTGCGGGGGGAGGGGTGTCGTTCTTTGTAGATATGTCCATGGGGTTCTCCGGTCTGCGGAGCCTCCGCGTGGGCGGCTCCTGGCGGCGGTGCACCGGACGGTGCGGCCCGCTCCGGGGAGCGGGCCGCACTCGGGTCAGCTCAGGCTGTTGATGGTCTCGCGGACCTCGCTGATGATCTCGTCGGGCATCGGGGCGTAGTCGGCCTCGGTCAGCACGCCCTGGCCGTCCTCGGACGCCATGTAGCCGAGGAAGGACTTGACGGCGGGCAGGGTCTCCGCCTTGTTGCCCTTGTCGCAGGCGATCTCGTAGGTGACCAGCGTGATCGGGTAGGCGCCCTCGGCCTTGGTGGCGTAGTCCAGCTCAAGGGACATGTCCTTGCCGGTGCCGACGCGCTTGGCGGCGGCGATGGCCTTGGTGGCGTTGTCGAGGGTGGCCTCGACCGGCTCGGCGGCACCCGTGTTCAGCTTGACCGTCTTGATGCCGCCCTTGGCGTAGGACAGCTCGAAGTACGAGATGGCGCCCGAGGTCTGCGTCACCTGCTGCGCCACGCCGGAAGAGCCGGACGCGGACTGGCCGCCCTTGGCCTCCCAGGACTTGCCCGGCTCGTACTTCCAGTCGTTCGGAGCCGCGGCGGCGAGATACTTGGTGAAGTTGTCCGTGGTGCCGGACTCGTCCGAGCGGTGGAACGCCTGGATCTTGAGGTCGGGGAGCTTCGCGTCGGGGTTGAGCTTCGCGATGGCCTCGTCGTTCCAGTTGGTGATCTTGCTGTCGAAGATCTTGGCGAGCGTGGCGGAGTCCAGGACGAGGCTGTCGACGCCCGGGACGTTGTAGCCGACCGCGATCGGGCCGCCGACCATCGGCAGGTCGATGGCCTGGCCGCCGTCGGTGCACGCCGTCTTCTTGGACTCGGTGACCTCCTCCGGGTCCAGGGCGGAGTCCGAACCGGCGAACGCGGTCTGGCCCTGGAGGAAGGCGGTGATGCCGGCGCCGGAGCCGGTCGGGTTGTAGTTCACCTGAACGCTCTTGCAGGCCGCGGTGTACTGCTTGACCCAGGCGTCGATCGCGTTCTTCTGCGCGGACGAGCCGGACGCCTGGAGCTGGCCGCTGGCGTCGCCGCAGTCGATGCTGCCGGCGGCCGGGGCGCTCGCGGAGGCGTCGTCGCCGTTGCCGCCGGTGTCGTCGGAGCCGCACGCCGTGAGGGCCAGGGCGCCGGAGACGGCGAGAGCGCCGAGAGCGAGGACGCGCCGGTTCTTGCGCTGAAACTTCACTTGAGGGAGTTCCTTCCAGGAGCCGCCGTCCTGAATTCGGCGGCGTGCGAGGACTGGGTGATGCGGACCCGTCTTCCGAGTGCGGCCCGTCATCGTGCACGGCCGAAATTAGGCAGAACAGGTGAAGGCGCCGATGGGCATAAATGAACGAGGGGTGAACCCCTGGGTACGGCTGGGTGAGGTAACGGAACGCTTACATTGAGGACACGGGTGTATTCCGAGACTTTGTCGGGGTTGAACGGGACTATGCCAGCCGCAGCGATTCCAGCAGGGCGTCCACCAGGTCCCGGTCCCTCGGTTGGGTCAGTCGGCTCCGGGCGGCCGTGGGCGTGAGCCACAGCAGGCGGTCCACCTCGGCGTTGGGCGCGAAGGCGCCGGGGCCCGCCTCGGCCGCCCAGTAGCGGACCACCTTGGGCCGGCCGTTGGCCGGATAACGCATCGTCGGCAGCTCGGCACCGGGCTCGGCGGAGTGCCCCGTCTCCTCCAGCACCTCGCGCAGCGCGCCCGCGAGGGGGGCCTCGCCGCGCTTCAACTTGCCCTTCGGGTGCGACCAGTCGTCGTACTTCGGTCGGTGGACCAGGCATATCTCCAGCTCACCGCCTACCGGCGAACGGCGCCACAGGACACAGCCGGCCGCTTGGACGGTGAGGTCGTCAGCGGAAGTCACCGGGGGTTGCCTCCTTCGGGATTGCCTGTGTTTCAGGGGTTCCCAGGGCGTGGATCAGGGGTGATAAGGGGTGCCCACGGTCTGCATCTGCCAGGACTGCTGGAACGCGAACCGCGCCGCCTCCACCTCGTGCCGCTGGTCGGCGTGCAGCACACCGAGGGCGTACGCCGTGGCGGGGGCGATGCGCGGGGTGCGGGCGGCCTGGGCCGCGGCGGCCGCCGCCTCGGAGGCGTCGCGGTGCCGGTTGAGGGCCTGGCCGGCCGCCAGCAGCCGTACGTCCACCGGAGCCGAGTCGCCGTGCAGGACCTCACGGGCGTAACGGTGCAGGCGCAGCAGCAGGCGGACCTGGTGCCAGGGCGCGTCCTGCGGATGCGGCGCCGGGTCGGGGGAGAGGCCGTGGATCAGGGCCTCGGCGTTGTACGGGTGGCCCGCGGTCACCAGCGGCAGCGCCGCCACCGCGTCGGTGAGCCGCTCCTCGGCCGCGCCCGCCAGGGGGCGCAGGTCGGCGGTGGCCGCGGCCGGGGTGAGCGGGACCTCGCTGGCCAGTACGGCGATGTTGTCGGCGACGGCGTGGAAGCGGGAGGAGCCGAGGGCCTGGAGGGCACTGGAGTGGGCGCGGGTCCGGGCGAGGGTCAGCTGGCGTTCGAGCAGGGCGCCCGCTTTGGCGGCGCCGACGGTGAGGTTGCCGCGTTCCGTGGTGGCCGCCGGGTGGGTGGCGGGACCGGCGTTGACCGGTGCCGCTTTCTGCGGGACGGGTGCCGCCCCGGCGGCACGACTGACCGCAGCCGCGCCGGCTGCGTCGGTACGCCCGCCTGCGGATCCGCCCTCACCGGCCGCCTCCCCGGCGCCGGGCACGCCGAGCACACCCGTCTGTGCCGGCACTGCCGCCGCCCCCGACAGCCGGTGCAGCGCCAGCAGCAGGCGCTCCAGGCGGGCCGCGTAGGCGTGCTCCATCGCCAGCGTGCCGGAGAGCCAGGCCAGTTCGGGACGGATGGCCTCCGACCAGTCGGCGTCCAGCAGCGGGCGGAAGGTGTGCAGGCTGGCGCTGATACGGCGGGCCGAGCGCCGCAGCGCCCGGGCCGCGTCGACGGCATCCTGCGAGCCGTTGTCCCCCGCGCGGGCCTTGGTGCGCGCCGGGGCACCTCCCTCGCCACCGGTCTCCCGGTGCAGGCGCAGGGCTCGCAGGAACTCCGTGGCCTGGGCGCGCAGGTAGCCCGCGAGGGCGTCCCCGGACACATCCCCGGCCGTGGGGTCCGTCGGGTCAAGGTGTTGCTGTGCCACGCCGGCGCCTCCGGGCGTCTATGAGCATCTCCTGGACGTTGCGCAGGGGCTGGCCCTCCGCGTCCGTCGCGTGCCTGGTCCACTCGCCGTCCGGGCCCAGGTGCCAGGACGCGGTGGTGTCGGACATACCGGTCTCCAGGAGCCGGTTCAGTGCGGCACGGTGGGCCGGGTCGGTGACCCTGACCAGGGCCTCGATACGGCGGTCGAGGTTGCGGTGCATCATGTCGGCGCTGCCTATCCACACCTCGGGTTCGCCGCCGTTGCCGAAGCCGAAGACCCGGGAGTGTTCGAGGAAGCGGCCGAGGACGGAGCGGACCCGGATGTTCTCCGACAGTCCGGCCACGCCCGGACGGATCGCGCAGATGCCGCGGACCCAGATGTCGACCGGCACGCCCGCCTGGGACGCGCCGTAGCAGGCGTCGATGAGCGCCTCGTCGACGATGGAGTTGACCTTGATGCGGACGTAGGCGGGGCGCCCGGCACGGTGGTGCTGGACCTCCTTGTTGATCCGTGCGATCAGCCCGTCGCGCAGGGACTTCGGGGCGACCAGCAGCCGCCGGTAGGTCTCCCGCCGCGAGTAGCCGGACAGCCGGTTGAACAGGTCGGACAGGTCCGCGCCGACCTGGGGGTCGGCGGTCAGCAGGCCCAGGTCCTCGTACAGCCGTGCCGTCTTCGGGTGGTAGTTGCCGGTGCCGACGTGGCTGTAGCGCCGCAGCGTCTCGCCCTCCTGGCGGACCACCAGCGACAGTTTGCAGTGCGTCTTCAGACCGACGAGGCCGTAGACGACATGGCAGCCGGCCTCCTCCAGCTTGCGCGCCCACTTGATGTTGGCGTGCTCGTCGAAGCGGGCCTTGATCTCCACCAGCACCAGGACCTGCTTGCCGGCCTCCGCGGCGTCGATGAGCGCGTTGACTATGGGGGAGTCGCCGGAGGTGCGGTACAGGGTCTGCTTGATCGCGAGGACGTCCGGGTCGTCGGCGGCCTGCTCCAGGAAGGCCTGCACGGACGTGGAGAACGAGTCGTAGGGGTGGTGCAGCAGCACGTCCCGGTTGCGCAGGGCCGCGAAGATGTCCGGCGCGGACGCCGACTCGACCTCGGCGAGATCGCGATGGGTGCCCGCGACGAACTTCGGGTACTTCAGCTCGGGCCGGTCGATGGAGGCGATGCGGAAGAGGCCCGTGAGGTCCAGGGGGCCGGTCAGCGGGTAGACCTCGGCCTCGCTGATCTTCAGCTCGCGCACCAGCAGGTCCAGGACCTCCTGGTTGATGTTCTCCTCGACCTCCAGGCGCACCGGCGGGCCGAAGCGGCGCCGCATGAGCTCCTTCTCCAGAGCCTGGAGGAGGTTCTCGGCGTCGTCCTCCTCCACCTCCAGGTCCTCGTTGCGGGTGACCCGGAAGGCGTGGTGCTCCAGCACCTCCATGCCCGGGAAGAGCTCCTCCAGATGCGCGGCGATCACGTCCTCCAGCGGGACGAACCGGCCGGGGGAGGCCTCCAAGAAGCGGGAGAGCAGCGGCGGCACCTTCACGCGGGCGAAGTGCGGCGTGCCGGTGACGGGGTTGCGTACGCGCACGGCCAGGTTCAGCGACAGGCCGGAGATGTAGGGGAACGGGTGGGCCGGGTCGACGGCCAGCGGCGTCAGCACCGGGAAGATCTGGTGCCGGAACAGCGTGAAGAGGCGGGCCTGTTCCTTCTCCGTCAGCTCGTTCCAGCGGACGAGGTGGATGCTCTCCTCGGCGAGCGCGGGCGCGACGTCCTCGTGGTAGCACGCGGCGTGCCGGGCCATCAGCTCGCGCGAGCGGGCCCAGATCATCTCCAGGACCTCGCGGGGCTGGAGCCCGGACGCGGACCGGGTGGCGACACCGGTGGCGATACGGCGCTTCAGTCCGGCCACGCGGACCATGAAGAACTCGTCCAGGTTGCTGGCGAAGATCGCCAGGAAGTTGGCCCGCTCCAGCAGCGGGGTGTTCGGGTCCTCGGCGAGTTCGAGCACGCGCTCGTTGAACGCGAGCCAGCTGCGCTCCCGGTCCAGGAACCGGCCCTGGGGCAACTGGACGCCTTCGATCTCGGTGACCTCGTAGGCGTCGAGATCGGCGTCGATGTCGGGTTCCAGATCGGAGACGACCGCCGAGGTGACCGTGTGCGGGCGGTGCGCCGCAATGGAGCCCACGGAGGGCTGCGCGTGCTGGACACCGGTCTGGGCATTGGAGGACTGGCTCATATGTCCATTGTTCCGCGCATCGAGGCCGATGGGCGCGTCGGAAAGCGCGGGCGGGAGCGTCGCGGGGAGGCGTCGTGCGTCCCCGTTCCTCGCGCTCCCCTGTGCGGGAAGCGAAGGCTCTGGCACGGCGGCGGTCATTGGCGCAGCGTCGCAAGTCCGTCTGAACCAATGGTTACGGAGACATGGCGTGCGGGATAGCGGGGGGCGGCCCGCGGGCGTCCACGTGCCCGGACCGCACGTCCCTCCCCCCGTGGAGGGACGTGCGGCGGAACCTACGGGGTGCGGCGGCGCAGCAGCCGGAACGCGACGAGGGTCGCGGTGGCCGCGACGGCGAGAAGGATGCCGGTCTCGACGAGCTGAAGCGGCCAGAAGTGTGACCGGGGGTGCACGGTCGCACGCGTGGGGGCCCCGGAGGACAGCCACCAGGCCGAACGAATCTGCTCCACGCCGCCCGCCTCGACAAGGGTGACCGTCGGCCACAGGTGCTCGCGGCTGCGCTCCAGCACGTTGTACAGCACGAGCGCGACCGCGAACCCCACCCCCGCGGCGGGCAGCGCCCGGCGCAGCAGCAGGCCGGCGAGCGCGCCGAGTGCGAGACCCGCCAGCGGGTAGGCGACGGCGGTCGGGCCGGTGCCCAGGAAGACGTCCGAGTGGTACCAGTCGCCGACCATGTCGTCGTCCCCCCGCGCCCACACGTGCGCGAGTGCGACCCCACCGGTTCCGGCGGTGATCAGCGCGGCCGGCACGGTGAGCTTGGCGGCCAGCCAGCGGGCCGGGGTGACGGACTGGGTCCAGGCCAGCCGCGCGGTGCCGTTCTCCAGCTCGCGCCCGACGAGCGAGCCGCCCGCCCAGGCGGCCACGCAGAAGATCGAGTACGACAGGCTCGTGGCGATCATGGAGATGACCGCCTGGTAGGTGTCGTCGACGGTGATCGCCTCGGCGGCCGCGCACGAGGGCAGGCCGTCGACGGGCGGCTCGGCGCATCCGATCATTCCCAGGCGGGCCTCGTCACCGATGGCGTGCATCCAGATCAGCGCGGCGACGGCGGCGGTCACGGCCAGGCCCCAGAAGACCAGCGCCGTGCGGTGCACACGCAGCACGACCCAGGCCGGGCCGCGTGGAACCAGGCGTGAGCTGCGGGTGGCCGCGGTCGCCGTCGCGGGGAGCGTAGCGGTCATACGGCGACCCCCGTACGGCGCTTCAGCAGCCGGAAGGCGATCAGGACCACCAGGGCGGTGACCGCGAGGACGATGCCCGTCTCCACCAGCTGGAGGGGCCAGAAGTGGGAGGCGGGGTGGTAGTCGCGGTAGAAGCCGACGATGTCGTGGTCGGCCAGACACTTGGCGTCGTCGATGCACAGGGGGTCCGAGACCCGCGCGCCGGTGGAGGTGAGCGCGCCGTCGCCGAGGACCATGCCGATGTACTCCGGGTAGCCGTCCTCGGCGGTCAGCGTCTCGACCGGCCACAGGTACGGGCGCAGGGTGCCGAGCAGGGACGAGACGAGGACCATGCCGACGACCGCCGTGCCCAGTGCGGGCAGCGCCCGGCGCTGGAGCAGGCCGGCGAGGACGCCGACGGCGAGGCCGAGCAGGACGTACGCCGTGGCGAGGGTGCCGTTGGCCTCGAAGGTGGTGCTCTGGTACCAGTCCCGTGAGCCCATCGCCAGACGCAGCTGTCCGTCCGTGGACCACATCAGCCGGTGCAGCAGCGTGAGCGCGAGGGTGCCGGTGGCGAGCAGGGCGGCCGGCACCGCGAGTTTGGCGGCCAGCCAGCGGGCCGGGGTGACGGACTGGGTCCACGCCAGCTGAGCCGTGCCGTTCTCCAGCTCACGCCCGATCAGCGCCCCGCCCGCCCAGGCCGCGGCGAGGAAGGGTGCGAGGCCGAGCACTCCGGCGCCGAGGCTGTTGAAGGTGTCGTACCGCTTGTAGGCGGGGCCCGTGTAGTCACAGACCAGGACCGGCTGCGCCGAGTCGCACCCCAGCCGCCGGAACTCGGCCCAGGCGGCGTCCGCCCCCGGACCGTACGCCCACAGCAGCGCTCCCGCGCCGAAGGCCACCAGCAGCACCCAGAACCACAGCGCCCAGCGGTGCACCCGCAGCATCGTCCAGAGCAGCCCGCGCGGCCCCCGGGAGGACGTGGCGGCGGTGGACGTCTCGACGGTCGTCACGGCGGTCATACGGCGGCCTCCCGCACGTCGTCGAGGCGCAGGACCGGGGCCTGCGGGGCGCGCAGGTGGGCCAGGACCAGCTCCTCCAGGGTCGGGGCGGTGGCCTGCAGGTCGGTGTCGAGCGGCCCTTGTGGACGTACCAGGGCGGTGAGTTGGCGGCCCGTCGTGCGGGACTCGATCACGGTGTGGGAGTCGAGGGACGTGTCGGCCCGGCCGGTGACGAGGCGGTGGGCGGCGAGCAGGTCGTCCAGCGGGCCGGCGAGGCGGACCCGGCCGGCGCCGAGCAGCAGGAGGTGGTCGCAGGAGCCGTCCAGCTCGGCCACGACGTGCGAGGACATGACAACCGTGGTGCCGTGCTCGGCGGCGTCGGCCATGAGGGTGGCCATCAGCTGGTGCCGGGCCAGCGGGTCGAGGTCGGCCATCGGCTCGTCCAGGAGCAGCAGTTCGGGCCGCTTGCCGAGGGCGAGGGCGAGCGCGACGCGGGTGCGCTGGCCGCCGGAGAGGGTGCGGATCCTGGCGTCCGGTTCGAGTTCGCCCTCGTCGACGATCCGCTCGGCGACCTTCGCGTCCCAGCGGCCGGGGTTGAGCTCACGGCCGAAGCGCAGGGTGTCGGCGACGGTGAGCTGAGAGTGCAGGGGCTTGTCCTGGGCGACGTACGCGAGTCGTTCGCGGACCGCCGCCGGGGCCTGGCCGAGGACGGTGAGGGTGCCGTCGGTGGGGCGGATCAGCCCCGCGGCGAGGGCGAGCAGGGTCGACTTGCCGGCGCCGTTCGGGCCGACCACGGCACACACGCTGCCCGTCGGGAGCCGGAAGTCGCACGCGTCCAGCGCTGCCTTGCGCCGTCGCCCGAACGTCCTGCTCAGCGCTGCCGCCTCGATGGCGGTCCCGGTCATGACTCGTCCCCCTTGAAGTGCGTGTCCAGTACGGAAGTGAAGAGCGCGTCCACGTCGTCGCGGTCCAGCCCGGCCGCGCGGGCCCGTGCGGCCCAGGCGTCCAGCTCGGTGCGCAACGGCGAGTCCGCCGGCGCGGTGTTCAGTCCCCGTCGCACGAACGTGCCGAGCCCCCGTCGTGCCTCGACCAGGCCCTCGCGTTCCAGTTCGCGGTAGGCCTTGAGCACGGTGTTGGGATTGATGGCGGTCGCCTCGACGACCTCGCGGGCCGTCGGCAGCTTGTCGCCCGGCTCCAACAGGCCCAGACGCAGGGCCTGTTTGGTCTGCTGGACGATCTGCACGTAGGTGGCGACGCCGGAGCGCCGGTCGATGCGGTACTCGACCATCCGTTCCACCACCCTTTCACTAATTGAGTAGTGAAAGGGTGGTGCAAAGAAAGGGGCGGCGTCAAGGTCGCCGCCCCTTATGGGAGTTATGTCGGTTGTCCGAGCCCGCTGTCAGGTCTCCGTGCGGTACATCAGGTCCGTCTCGTACGTCGTGAACCCGAGCCGCTCGTACACCGACACCGCCGCCTTGTTGTCCGCGTCGACGTAGAGCATCGCCGTGGGCAGCCCCTGGGCCGCCAGGTGCCGCAGGCCGATCGTCGTCAGGGCCTTGCCCAGACCGCCGCCCTGGGCGCCCGGCCGCACCCCGAGGACGTACACCTCGCCGAGCCCTTCCTCCGCGTGGACCTTCGTCCAGTGGAAGCCGACAAGCTCGCCGTCCCGTTCCGCCAGGAAGAACCCGGCCGGGTCGAACCACGGCTCGGCCTTGCGGTCGTCGAGGTCGCGCTGGACGAGGGAACCCTGCTCGGGGTGGTGGGCGAAGGCGGCGGCGTTCACGGCGAGCCAGGCCGCGTCGTCCTGGCCCGGCACGAAGGTGCGGACCGTGACGCCCTCGGGGAGCACCGGGTCCGGCAGGTTCAGATCGGCCAGCGGGCGGCGCATCTGGCGCAGTTCGCGGAACAGGGTGAGGCCGAGGACCTGGGAGAGATGGCGGGCCGCGGAGTGGCCGCCGTGGGCCCACACCCGCAGCCGCTTGCCGGACGCGCCGAGCAGCGCCGCCCCGAGCGCGCGGCCGTGGCCGTGGCCGCGGTGCGAGGGGTGGACGACGAGTTCGGCGGCCGGGGCTTCCACCGGGTCGGTGTCCTCCAGCTGGGCGTAACCGACGAGTTCGCCGGCGACGGTCAGCAGCAGATGCGAGACGCCCTCGCGCTCTCCCGCCCGTCGCCCGCCGGCACCCTCGAACGAGTCGCTGCCCGACGCCATGTGATGGCGCAGCTGGAGCCGGCCCTGTTCGGACACCGCCTGCTGCCCGTCGTTCCGGGCGGCCTCCGCCAGCAGCTCCAGTACGGCCTCGGTCTGCTCGGGGGTGAGCGCGGAGTAGGTCTCGATGGCACGGGTGGGGAGGGGGCGTGCGGTGTCGTCGCTGGTCATGCGTACGAGGGTAAGGGGCGGTCCGGGCAAAGTCCCGGCACGGAAATCAAGGGCGGCGGCAACCTCAGAAGCAACCAGGCTGTAACCCGGAACCCCCTGTCGCGCTACGCGCGTTGACTCTAGGCTGCCGCCCGACGGGGCCATGTCATTCACGACTCACAGGGGGGCGGATGTCAGCCACATCCCACCAGCACAACCGCAGACGCCGTACGTACGCTCTGGTCGCCACCGCCGCGACGCTCGCCACCGCGGGTGCCCTGGCCGCGGCCCTCCCCGCGACGGCGTCGGCGGGCGAGAGCTCCCAGAAGCACGGCGGCGGTCACCACTTCAGCCGCTACCAGGACGTCCAGCTGCTGTCGTTCAACGACCTGCACGGCAACCTGGAGCCGCCGGCCGGCTCCTCCGGCCGGGTCACCGAACTCCAGGCGGACGGCACGACGAAGACCATCGACGCGGGCGGCGTGGAGTACCTCGCCACCCACCTGCGTCAGGCACGCGAGGGCGAGAAGTACTCCATCACCGCGGCCGGCGGCGACATGGTCGGCGCCTCCCCGCTGATCTCGGGCCTCTTCCACGACGAGCCCACCATCGAGGCGCTGAACAAGCTCGACCTGGACATCACCTCCGTCGGCAACCACGAGTTCGACGAGGGCGCCAAGGAGCTGGCCCGCCTCCAGAACGGCGGCTGCCACCCGACGGCCGGCTGCTACACGGACAAGAAGTTCAAGGGCGCCGACTTCCCCTATCTCGCCGCGAACGTCCTCGACGAGAAGAGCGGGCGTCCGATCCTCCGGCCCTACTGGGTGTGGAAGAAGAAGGACGTCAAGATCGGCTTCATCGGCGTGACCCTGGAGGACACTCCGGGCGTCGTCTCCGCCGAGGGCGTCAAGGGCCTGAAGTTCAAGGACGAGGTCGAGACGATCAACAAGTACGCCAGGGTGCTCCAGCGCCAGGGCGTGAAGTCGATCGTCGCGCTGATCCACGAGGGCGGGCAGCCGGCCTCCGGCGCGTACAACTACAACTGCGACTCCCCGGGCGCCGGCGACGGCATCTCCGGCCCGATCGCCGACATCGCCGAGAACATCACGCCGTCCGTGGACGCGCTGGTGACGGGCCACACGCACGCGGCCTACGTCTGCACGATCCCCGACCCCTCGGGCAAGCCCCGCATGGTCACCTCGGCCGCGTCCTTCGGCCGCCTCTACACCGACACGACGCTGACGTACGACCGCTTCACCGGCGACATCGCCCGTACGGCCGTGAAGTCCGCGAACCGCGTGGTCACCCGGGACGTCCCCAAGGCGCCCGACATGACCGAGCTGATCTCGAAGTGGAACACCCTCGCGGCGCCCATCGGCAACCGTGCGATCGGCCACATCTCCGCGGACATCCCCAACGCCGGCACCGAGTCCCCGCTCGGTGACCTGATCGCGGACGCGCAGCTCGCGTACGGCAAGGAGCTGGACCCGGAGACCGACCTGGCGCTGATGAACCCCGGCGGCATCCGGGCGCCGCTGACCTACGCGGCCAAGGGCAGCGAGGGCGACGGCGTGGTGACCTACGCCGAGGGCTTCACGGTGCAGCCGTTCTCCAACACGGTCAACCTCCAGGACCTCACCGGCGCGCAGCTGATCCAGGTGCTCAAGGAGCAGGTCAGCGGCACGAACGCGGCCTCCCCGAAGATCCTCCAGATCTCCTCGGGCCTCACCTACACGCTGGACCTGACGAAGTCGGGCGCGGACCGTGTGGTGACGGACTCCATCAAGCTGAACGGTGCGGCGATCGACCCGGCGGCCACCTACCGCGTCGCGATGAACAACTTCCTCGCGGGCGGCGGCGACGGCTTCACCACGCTGGGCCAGGGCACCAACGACCTCGTCGGCACGGACGACCTGACGGTGCTGGAGAAGTACCTGACGGCCAACTCCTCGGCGACGAACCCGATCCAGCCGCCGGCGGCGGACCGGATCACCGTGGTGCAGTAGTTCAAGAACGAAGTTTGTGACCTGGCGTGAACTAGATCGCAAACCTTCGGTAGCGGTTGCGGGTGGGGGGCGTGTACATGGTCGGATGGGCCGATGCGTTCCCCCCACCACATAACGGCGCATCCCTATCGAAACCCGTATGACGAACTCGGCAGTGCGGACCGTGGTCCGCTGGATGAGTTCCTCGTCGAGGACGTGGATCTGGAAGGGACCCAGGACGACCCCTGGGTCCCGCCCAACCACCGCAAGGGCAGCCGGCGCAAGCGGCGCGGTCGCCTCGCGGGCCTCCCCTTCGCGATGAAGGCGGTCGTCGGGATCCTCGTCGTCGCCGCCTTCCTCACCCTCGCCGACCGCTGGGCGCTGCTGTACGCCGAGCGCAGAGCGGCGGACACTCTCAAGACCCGGCTGAAGCTCACGGCCGCTCCCGAGGTCGAGATCGCCGGCTTCCCCTTCCTCACCCAGCTCGCCGACGAACGGCTGGACTCGGTCAAGGTGACCGTCCCCGACGTCGCCGCCGACCGGATCTCGCTGGCCCAGGTGACGGCGACGGCGAAGGACGTACGGCTGGACACCGACGGCCTGGCCTCGGTGCGCGGCGCCGACGTCCCCCACCTGGAGGGCGACGTCCTGCTCTCCTTCGCCGACCTGAACCGCGAACTCGGCGCGTCCCAGGTGACGTTCACCGGGGAGGGACGCGACCGGGTCCGGGCGCGGGGCACCCTGCCGGTCGCCGGGCACGACCTGCGGCTGCGGGCCGAGGCCCGGATCGTGCGCAGCGGCGACCGCGGCATCGCCACGCACATCGGCGGGATGCGCCTGGACATCGGCGACCTGGCCACGTACCGGCCCGGCGCCCGCACCTCCGAGGGCCTGCACCTCAGCCGCGAGTCGGTGACCCGCCTCTCCCACGAGACCCGCAAGGCGAAGGCGCTGCTGTCCGTCCCGGCGGTGGTACGGCGGCTGGGCGTACCCGACTCCCTCGTCCGCGAGGCGTTGCGCAACGAGTCCAAGCTCACCGACCTGGTCGGCACCCCGCGCTTCCTGCACCGGGCGATGCGCCTGAACCTGATCGACCTGGCCCTGGACCACCCCCGGCTCCTCGCCCTCCTGGGCTTCGACCCCGCCCTCCTGGACGCCCTGCCCCGCCTCACCCGCCCGGTCCTCACCGACCGGCTCTCCCTGGGCTTCCGCCTGCCGGAACCCCCGAGCGGCCGGGTGGCGCTGCGGGACGTGCGGGTGGAGAAGGACGGGATCAGGGTGCGCCTGGAGGGCGCGGACCTGGCGGTGGGGCGCTGATCGCTGTGCGCTTGCACGTCCGGGTGAAGTGGGTCGGGAAACCGGGCACACCCCGTCCTAGTGCGGCTATGGTGAATCTATGGCGGAAACGACGACCATTCAGGTGACCCGACAGGCCCGCGATCACCTCGCACAGGTGGCCAAGGAGCGGGGGATGACTTTGGGGCAGCTTGTCGAGCAGCTGGCCTCGGAACAGCGGACGGCTGAGCAGATCGCCGAGCGCGTGGCGGCCGACCGGCAGGTCGTCCGTGACGTGATCGGCCTCGACATCAGCGATGAGGAGTTCGACAAGGCACCCGATGTGCTGGGCAACATTTACCGGATCGCCGCGGAGAAGGCCCGCATGGCGCATGGGGCTGCTGCGTGATCATTCTCGACACCGGCGCCACCCGTGCCCTCGCACAAGGTCACAAGACGCTGAACATTCTCGCCGGGAACATGGCCCGCACGCCGGGTGACCTGCTCCGCGTACCCGCTGTCTGTCTCACGCAGGTGGAATCGGAAGACGCGGGCGCCGCGGGGCGGGTGCTCGCTTTCTCCTCGGTCGTTGTCGATTCCCTGGACACCGTAGCGTCGGTGAGCGTCGGCACGATGATCCGGGACGGCTTCGGCGGCGCCGATACCTGTCACGCCCTGTACTGCGCCTTGCCACGACCCGAGTTCAACGGGATGTCGATCCTGCTCACCGACCAGGAGGAGGACTACCCACCCGGTGTGGTGACCGTCGACATCGACTCCCCCGGCATGCTCGGCTTCCACTGACTCCGAGCACGCCGGGTCCGGTCGTCAGGAGACCCGGTGGACGCGCTGGGTCGTCAGTTCGTAACGGGCGCCGACGATGGCGAGCTCACCGGACGTCACCTTCGCCGCGAGGTCGGGCTCGGCGGCGAGCCGGGCGCGGACGGCGCGGACGTTGACGTCGATGGTCGAGTCGACGCGGGCGTCGCCCTCCTGCGTGTGATCTATGTTCGGGGCTATCTGGTCGGCGATGTACTGGATATGGGCCGGCAGCGGCTCCCCCGACTCGTCCGCCTCGACGGCGGCCTTCACCGCGCCGCACGACTGGTGCCCGAGCACCAGCACCAGCGGTATGTCCAGCTCCAGCACCCCGTAGGCGACGCTGCCGAGCACGGCCTCGTCCAGCACCTCGCCCGCGGAGCGCACGGTCATCAGGTCACCGAGCCCCTGGTCGAAGACCAGCTCCGGCGGTACGCGCGAGTCGATGCAGCCGAGGACGACGGCGAACGGATGCTGACCCGACGTCAGGCTCTGCCGCACCGCGGGCGACTCGTCGGGGTGGCGCTCGCGGAAGGTGCGCCAGCGCCGGTTGCCCGCGGCGAGCTCACGCAGGGCCTCGTCGGGGGTGCCGGGCCGGTGACGGGAGGGGGTGGTGGGGGTGGCGTGGGCCGTGGCCGTGCCGAGGGCGGCGGTGGCCCCCAGCGCCGTGGCCCCGGTCAGCCCGGCCCGCAGCAGTCCGCGGCGGGTGGGAGCAGGAAGGGTCTTCACGGCAGGGAACGTACGCTCGCAATATCAAGCAGATGTTCGCGTTGCTGAATCATGGCCGGGAGCGGGGAACTCATGATCGACCGTTGGTCGATTCTTGACGTTGTCAGGCGCCCGCCTTGACCTACCTCACCGCTCGTAGCCTCCGGGCCTCGGCTCGGGGTCGGGGATACGTCGGCCTCGGCTGACCGCGACACGGAGCACGTCGTCCAGCGACTCCACGGCCCGGGAGAGCGCGAAGCGGATCGCGCGTTCACCGGCAGCGGGGTCGGCGAGGACGGCCTTGGCACCGGCCACCACCTGCTCGCCCGAGCCGAGTTGGGCCGCTTCGATGTCGTTGGCGAGCCGGGAGAGCGTGCTGTGGTCGCTGTCGGCGCTGAGATAGCAGGGGTTGCCGTCGGGGGTGGTCCAGGGGAGCAGCCGGAGCGCGCGGCCGCTCACCGGGAGACCGCCACCGGGCGGACGGGCCGCGGGGCGGCGTCGATGCCGTAGGCGGCGACCCAGAGGGTGCGACGGCGTTGCAGGATCCGCTCGCGCTCACAGGGGCAGATGCGGGCGGGGCGCCGGGGCTGTACGGCCAACAACCTTGGTTCGGACGGAGGTTGGGGTGGGACCGCCCGGTGTCGTCCCTGGCTCGGCATCAGTACCCGTACGAGTGGAGTCAGTAGCGATCCGATGAGCCGGGCGGTACGTTCGCGCATGTCGGCGGTCTCTCCTTCAGGGCACGCGTCGGCCACGCCCCCGAGCCGAGTGCCATCGGCTGCGGGGGTCTTGTCATGGCGGACAGGTCTGACGAGCGGTGATCACCGTTCGTGTCTTGATGGTCACAGGTGGGACGTACGCTGCGGAAGAGGTTCGGTGTTGTCTGGCGCGCAGACAACGGTGAGGGGTGACGTGGGCGAAAAGGTTGACGCTGAGCCGGTATCCGGGCGGGCGATGCTGGGGCAGACGCTCAGAGTTCTGCGGGAGAAGGCCGGGAAGTCGCTGGGGCAGTTGGCCGACGAGACCGGGTACGAGAAGAGCTACCTGAGCCGGCTGGAGTCCGGGGAGCGGGTGTCCAAGGTGACGGTCATGGAGGACCTGGACGGGTACTACGGCACCGGTGACCTGCTGTTGAGCCACTGGAAGGCGGCTCGGCTGGACGCGTTCAAGGACCGGTACAAGGAGTACATGGCGCTGGAGGCGACGGCCCGGATCATGTGGGTGTTCTCGCCGGGGATTCCAGGTCTTTTGCAGACCGAGGAGTTTGCACGGGGGGTGTTGTCTGGGGCTCAGACAACGGCTGACGGCGATGAGGTCGTCGAGGAGCAGGTGGCGGCTCGGCTCGGACGGCAGTACCTGCTGAGGCAGAGGCCGGAGCCGGAAGTCCGGCTCATCATGGACGAGTTCGCGCTTCGACGGCCTGCTGCCAGCGGCAAGACCTGGCACGACCAGCTGCTTCATCTTGAGGCTGCGGCTCTGTGGCCCAACATGACGCTCCAGGTACTGCCGTTCTCGGCGGGAGCGCACCACCATATGGTCGGGTCGTTGACCCTGCTCTGGCAGAGGGACGGAAGTGCCGTTGCCTACAAGGAGGGCAACGGGTGCAGCCGCTTGATCGAGGATCAGGACGAGGTTCTGCGGCAGCGATTGTCCTACGATCGGCTGCGCGACCTGGCGCTGTCCCCGTCGGATTCGTCGGCGTTCATCAGGGGCGTACTGGAGGAGCACAGATCATGACGCGCACCCCCGATCTCAGCACTGTCGTGTGGCGCAAGTCGAGCTACAGCGAGGGGGGCGCCAATGACTGCCTCGAAGTCTCCGACGACCACCCCGGCATAGTCCCCGTCCGGGACAGCAAGCGCCCGGACGACGGCGCTCTGATCTTCTCTGCATCGTCCTGGTCCGCGTTCATGGCGGGCGTCAAGCGCGGGGCGGATCTGCACGCCGTCGGGTGATGTGGGCGGGAAACCGGGACGCACGTGGGTTCGGGCGGTCACGGTGATCCCATGGCAGAGATCACGACCACCAACGCCTCGGCGGTTCGACCATTCACCACCGATGCGCCTCGGCATCCGAGAGGCTCCGCTCCGGCTCGGCTGTCTCCGGCGGAGCCGGTTCGCGGACGAACCGCGCCGGGACGGTGAGCGCGGATATGGTCGTAGACACGGCACGTCGAAGGAGGAAACCGATCATGGCGTCCCACGCTGCGGAACCCGATGCGGTCGTCCCTCCCATGCCCGAGCGGACCCCGAACGCGCTGCGCAGGGCCATCGCCGAGAACGCCCCCCAACTGCTGCCCGACTTCGACGCGCACTGGAAGCGGGCGATCGGCGACGCATACAACCTCGCTCCGGTGCCTGCGTTCCTCGCCCGTTGGTGGTGTGAGTATGCGATCGCCCGTGATCCGCAGCTGGACGCCCACGTGATCGAGCTCCAGCACCGCGCCGCTGAGTCGACCGACATCGCTGAGGCCAAGGCCCTTCTCGACGAGGTGGCGAAGATCCGCTACAGCACGCGGAATGTGGAGCCCGGGGAGTGACAGAAGAGTTCATGGGGCCGCCTTGGCAGATGGATTGGCGGCTCGATGCCCTCGCAGGCCGTGATGCGCTGCCCGAGCATGTGCGGAAACTGCTTGACGAGGCCCGCGCGGAGCTGGTCACCGCGAAGGACCCGTATTTTCGGGGGATCGACGGCGATGCTGCTCTGCCTTCAGCCATGTACGTCGAGCCGGTGCGGTCCAGCGATCCGAAGGGGCCGCGCATCCTGAGCTTCGACAACCACAACGGCTGGATGATCTATACCTTCATCCGCCGTCCCGAGGATCCGCAGATCCTGGTGTACGAGGTCTTCTGGCAGGGGAGCGCCCCGCCAACACCGCCCCCGACGGGAGAGTAGGCGCTCCGGCCAGTTATCCCCACCGTCTGGTCAGACAACGTCCGGCGGCGGCGTAGGCGCCCCCGGCAGTCGTACCGTCGCCACCGTGCCGCCGCCGTCCGCGTGGGAGAGGGTGACCTGGCCGCCGGCCTGCTCGACAGTGCGGGCCACGATCGACAGGCCGAGCCCCGACCCCGGCAGGGCCCGGGCGCTCGGGGAGCGCCAGAAGCGGTCGAAGACGTAGGGGAGTTCGTCGGCGGGGATGCCGGGACCGTGGTCGCGGACGGTCAGGACGCCGTCGTGCAAGGCGACCTCGACCGTGCCGGACTCGGGGCTGAACTTCACCGCGTTGTCGAGGATGTTGACCACCGCGCGTTCGAGGGCCGCCGGTTCCGCCCGGACGTACCAGGGCTGGATGTCGGCGGTGATCGTCAGCTCGGGGCCGCGGAGCCGGGCCCGGCGCAGGGCCGCCTCGACCGTGTCCTCCAGCGAGATCACCTGGACGCGCTCACCGCGCTGCCCCTCCGAGCGGGACAGCTCCTGCAAGTCGCCGATGAGCGCCGCGAGTTCGGTCATCTGCGCCTTCACCGATGCCAGCAGGGCCTTGCGGTCCGCCTCGGGGATGGGGCGGCCGGTCTCCTCGCTGCGGGTGAGGAGTTCGATGTTGGTGCGCAGTGACGTCAGGGGCGTACGGAGTTCGTGGCCCGCGTCCGCGATCAGCTGTTGCTGGAGCTCACGGGAGCTGGCCAACGCCGAGGTCATGGAGTTGAAGGAGCGCGAGAGACGGGCCACCTCGTCCTCGGCGTCGTCCTCCACCGGGATACGGATGTTCAGGTCCTCGGTGCGGGCGACGTGTTCCACGGCTTCCGTGAGCTTGTCGACGGGGCGGAGCCCGGCACGGGCCACGGCGAGACCGGCGGCGCCCGCGCCGAGCACTCCTACGCCGGAGACGAGGAGGAGGATGAGGGCGAGGTCGTTGAGGGTGGACTCGGTGCCTTTGAGGGGGACCGCGAGCTGCAGGGCGACCCCCCGCCCGTCACTCCCGTCCACGCCCAGGTACCGGGTCAGCACGCGTACGTCGTTGCCGTCATCGTCGGTGCCGTTGCGGAAGTAGAAGTCGCTGCCGTTCGCAGCCTTGATCACGTCCTGGTCGGAGCCGGTGACCTTGATCGTGCCCGGAGAGTTCTGGTCGACGCAGGGGTCGCCCTCCTCCTTGATGGCCTGGACGTAGTCGTTCCGGCCCGGGAACACCTGGGTGTTCTCCTGGGGGTCCTGTGTACAGCTCCGCAGGAGCGAGCCGACCGTGCCGGGGTTTCGCGCCATTTCCTTCAGGTCGCCGTTGAGCTGCTCGTACAGCTTCCCCTGCACAATGAACCAACAGGTCACCGAAACCGCCGCCACCGCGAACGCCACCGCCGCCGCCACCAGCAGCGCCAGTCGGGACCGGATCGGCAGGGAGCGGAACCGGCGCAGGACCTTGCTCACTCGGCGCCGCCCTGTCGCAGGACATAGCCCACGCCCCGCACCGTGTGCACGAGCCGCGGCTCGCCGCCCGCCTCGGTCTTGCGGCGCAGGTACATGACGTACACGTCGAGCGAGTTCGACGACGGCTCGAAGTCGAAGCCCCAGACCGCCTTCAGGATCTGCTCGCGCGTCAGCACCTGGCGCGGATGCGCCATGAACATCTCCAGCAGCGTGAACTCGGTACGGGTCAGCTCCACCGGCCGCCCGGCCCGGGTGACCTCCCGCGTCGCGAGGTCCATGCGCAGGTCGGCGAAGGTCAGCGCCTCGTCCTCGTCGACCGCCCCGGCCCCGGCCGCCGCCGCGTACGAGCTGCGCCGCAGCAGCGCGCGGACCCGGGCGAACAGCTCGTCCAGTTCGAACGGCTTGACGAGGTAGTCGTCGGCCCCGGCGTCCAGCCCGGTGACGCGGTCGCCGACCGTGTCGCGGGCCGTCAGCATCAGGATCGGCGTGGTGTCACCGGCGCCGCGGATGCGGCGGGCGGCGGTCAGGCCGTCCATGCGGGGCATCTGGATGTCGAGGACGACGAGGTCGGGCCGGTAGACGGTCGCCTTCTCCAGCGCGTCCGCGCCGTCGACCGCGACCTCGGTGTCGTACCCCTCGAAGGCGAGGCTGCGCTGAAGTGCTTCGCGTACCGCGGGTTCGTCGTCGACGATCAGGATGCGCTGGGGGTCACGGTCGCCATCGGCGGGGCTCATGGGCTCGGGTCCTCGGGTGCGGTGGGAACGGGGGGCTGGCCGGGGGAGGGCCGATCGGCTCGAACGCCTTCAGCCTCGCACGTTCTCAGCCTCGTACGGTACGGCGGCGGGTGCGGGTGCCGGCCGTGCGACGACCCGCGCGGGGGCGGGCGGTCGCCAGCTCCGGCGCCCGGGACGGAGCCGTCGGCGCGTGCAGGGCGCCGGCGACCTCCAGGGCCAGGGCGAGGTCGGCCGGGCCGACGCGGGTCGCGGTGTGCTGCGCCTGCTTGATCATGACGTGCTCCTTCAGTTCTGCGAGCCCGAGCGCAAGGTGTCGAGGTCGGCCTTGACCGTGTTGATCGGGATCGCGAAGCCGAGGCCCACGCTGCCCGCGTCGGACGAGCCCGAGCCGGCCGCCGAGTACATCGCCGAGTTGATGCCGATGATGTTGCCGTTCATGTCGATCAGCGCGCCGCCGGAGTTGCCGGGGTTCAGGGACGCGTCGGTCTGGAGCGCCTTGTACGTCGTCGTGGACGAGCCGGTGTCGCCGTTGAACTGCCGACCTCCGAACTCGAACGGCCACTGCCCGTTGCCGCCGCCCCCCTGCTGCTGCCCCTCGTCCGTGGAGACGGTGACGTCACGGTTGAGCGCGGAGACGATGCCGCTGGTGACGGTGCCGGTCAGGCCCTCGGGAGAGCCGATCGCCACGACCTCGTCGCCGACCTGGACCCCGTCGGAGTTGCCGAGGGTGGCCGCCGTCAGCCCGGAGGCGTTCTGCAGCTTGATCAGCGCCAGGTCCTTGCTGCTGTCGGTGCCCACGACGTCGGCCGTGTACGACTTGCCGTCGCTCGTCGTCACCTTGACCTGGGAGGCGCCGGAGACGACGTGGTTGTTGGTGATGATCTCGCCGTCGCCGGTGATGATCACGCCGGAGCCGGTGGAGGAACCGGCGTTGGACTGGGCGTTGATCTCGACGATGCTCGGGCTGACCGCCTTGGCGACCCCGGAGACCGTGCCCTTCTGGCTGGAGGGGACGACGTTGGCGCTGGTGGAGCTGGAGGCGGCGACGGTGTCGTTGCCGGTGAGCTCCTGGATGCCGTAGGCCGTGCCGCCGCCGATCGCCGCGGCGACGATGGCCACGGCGGCGAGGAGGGCGACGGGCCCGCGGGGCCGGCGCCGCGACCTGGGCGACTGGGCGACCGGCTCGGTGAGGAGGGTGGTGGGGGCTTCGCCGGCAGTGGCCCGGTGCGTCGGCTGGTGTGCCGGCGGGGGCGGCCACTCGGGGTTCACGGGAGAGGAGGCGTGCTGCTGGGCGCCCTGGTACGGGTTCTGGTGATCGCCGCTGCGGCGGAAGCTCTCGGTCATGACAACGAGCTTGTCGCCCGACCATGAGAGCTTCCTGAGTGCCGGCTGAGAAGCCCGGCAGAAGGTCGTATGCCCGATGTAAAGACGCCTCTGGCGGCGGCCCGAGCCTTCTCAGAATGGCTTCATGGAAGCGCCCCGTCAGGGGCGCGGGGAACTGCGCGACCAGCCACACACAACCGGCAGCCGCCACATCACAGGGCTCCCCGAGCCCTCACGCGCACCCGCACGACCGCCGCGCGACCAGCCGCGACGGAAACACCTTCAACCGCTCCCGCCGCGAACCCGCGACCCGCAACCCGTCGTCCAGCACCAGATCCACCGCGGCCCGAGCCATGGCCGAGCGGTCCGACGCGATCGTCGTGAGCGGCGGATCAGCCAGCGCCGCCTCCTTGATGTCGTCGAACCCGGCGACGGCCAGCTCCCCCGGCACATCGATCCGCAGCTCGCGCGCCGCGCGCAGCACGCCGATGGCCTGGTCGTCGGTGGAGCAGAAGATCGCGGGCGGACGCTTCGGCCCGGCCAGCAGGTCCAGCGCTATGCGGTACGCGTCGTAGCGGTTGTACGGCGCCTCGAACAGCCGCCCCTCCGTGGGGATCCCCGCCTCCGCCATCGCGCGCCGCCAGCCCTCGACGTGGTCGGAGACCGGGTCGCCGACCGCCGGGGTCTCCGCGGTGCCGCCCATACAGGCGACGTAGTCGTAGCCGTGCTCGATCAGGTGGCGTACGGCGAGCTGGGCGCCGCCCAGGTCGTCGGTGACGACGGCGACGTCGTCGATGGCCTCGGGCCGCTCGTGGAGCAGGACGACCCGGGCGTCCCAGGCCTCGATCTCGGCGGCGGCCAGGTCGTTCAGCGCGTGCGAGACGAGGATGAGCCCTGAGACCCGCATGCCGAGGAACGCCCGCAGATAGTGGACCTCGCGCTCGCCGACATAGTCGGAGTTGCCGACGAGGACCATCTTTCCGCGCTCGGCGGCGGCCCACTCGACCGCGTGGGCCATCTCCCCGAAGAAGGGCTGGCGCGCGTCCGGGACGATCAGGCCTATGAGATCCGTGCGCCGCGAGGCCATCGCCTGGGCGACCCGGTCGGGCCGGTAGCCCAGTTCCTTGATCGCGGCGAGAACGCGCTCGCGCGTGGCCGGGGCGACCGGCCGGGGTCCGTTGTTGATGACATAACTGACGACGGCAGTCGACGTACCTGCCAGCCGCGCAACGTCATCGCGAGTCACCTTGGCCACGCGCGGAGTCTACGCGGATGGACCCCTTCTGGGCAGGGCGTGAAGGAGCTCCCTTGGCGCCCTGCGGTCGCTCTCCCGGTGCGAAAGGGACGCCCGGAAGCGGTGCCCGGGCGTCCGTCCCGCCTTTCTACGCCTCGGCCCGGACCTCGGCGCCCTCCCGGGCGTCCGCCTCGTCCGCATCTTCCGGCTTTGCCTGGGCTGCCTTGGCCTTTGCCTCCTCGGCGGCCCGGTCGACCTTCTCCGGGGTAACGAATCGATAACCGACGTTGCGGACGGTTCCGATCAGCGACTCGTGCTCGGGCCCGAGCTTGGCGCGCAGCCGTCGTACGTGGACGTCGACCGTGCGGGTGCCGCCGAAGTAGTCGTAGCCCCAGACCTCCTGGAGCAGCTGGGCGCGGGTGAAGACGCGGCCCGGGTGCTGGGCGAGGTACTTCAGGAGCTCGAACTCCTTGAAGGTGAGGTCGAGGACGCGGCCCTTGAGCTTGGCGGAGTACGTCGCCTCGTCGACCGACAGGTCGCCGTTGCGGATCTCCATGGGGGAGTCGTCGTTGACGATCTGCTGGCGGCCCATGGCGAGCCGCAGCCGTGCCTCGACCTCGGCCGGGCCGGCGGTGTCCAGCAGGACGTCGTCGATGCCCCAGTCGGCGGTGACGGCGGCCAGGCCGCCCTCGGTGACGACGAGGACGAGCGGACAGCCGGGGCCGGTCGAGCGCAGCAGCTGACACAGGCTGCGCACCTGAGGGAGGTCGCGGCGGCCGTCCACGAGGATGATGTCGGCGCCCGGGGTGTCGACGAGGGCGGGTCCTTCGGCCGGGGCCACCCGCACGTTGTGCAGGAGCAGGCCGAGTGCCGGGAGCACCTCCGTCGACGGCTGGAGGGCGTTGGTCAGGAGCAGCAGAGAACTCATACGTCTGGTTCCTCCTCGGTCCCTGCGAGGACGTGGGCGGTACGGATCTGCTCTGCGATCCCGAAGGCCCCGTACACCTGCGGTTTCCCGCTTCGTATACAACGCTTCCGAAAGCACAAAAGGACCCGGGGGCTGCGCTGCCCGAGTCCTCTGTCCAGCAGAATAGCCGACATGGGCGCTGACACGGCAGGTCATGTGGCACGATCTACGGTTCGTCCGAACTCTGAGACGACCAGACGTACACCTATGCGGACGTTTCTGTACACCGACGACGGGGTGACGATCGATTCCGTATACGACCCTGCGGCGGTCGTATACGACGCCTCCCGTCCATCTTCCGGTGACCTGGCGTTCGTCGTCGCCCACGGCTTCACCGGCGACGTGGACAAGCCCCATGTGCGGCGGGTGGCGGAGGCCCTCACCCCGCACGGCGCTGTCGTCACCTTCTCCTTCCGCGGCCACGGCGCGTCCGGCGGGCGCTCCACGGTCGGGGACCGCGAGGTGCTCGACCTGGCCGCCGCGGTGCGCTGGGCCCGCGAGCTCGGGCACCCGCGCGTGGCGACCGTCGGCTTCTCCATGGGCGGCTCGGTGGTGCTGCGGCACGCGGCGCTGTACGGCCGTACGGGTGTGGGCGACGCCGAGATCGGGTCGTCCGGCCGGGGCGGGGCGGGCACGGACGCGGTGGTGTCGGTGAGTGCTCCCGCGCGCTGGTACTACCGGGGCACGCCCCGGATGCGCCGGCTGCACTGGCTGGTGACCCGGCCCGAGGGGCGTCTGGTGAGCCGGTACGGATTCCGTACCCGGATCCATCACCGCGGCTGGGACCCGGTGCCGATGTCGCCGGTGCAGGCGGCGGGGCACATCGCCCCGACGCCGCTGCTGATCGTGCACGGCGACGTCGACGGCTACTTCCCGCTCGACCACCCCCGCATGCTGGCCGACGCGGCCGGTGACCACGGCGAACTCTGGCTGGAGCCCGGCATGGGTCACGCCGAGCACGCGGCCGCCGACGACCTGCTGGCCCGGATCGGGGACTGGGCCGCCGGCCGGGCGGGCTAGCCTGGTCGCTGCTCACCGGCCGGCGCTTCCCGGCGGTGATCACGTCGATCGATTGAGGAACAGATGGCAAAGGTCACGGTGCGCTACTGGGCCGCCGCGAAGGCCGCCGCCCAGGTCGCCGAGGAGCCGTACGACGCGGCCACGCTCGCCGAGGCGCTCGACGCGGTGCGTGCGCGACACCCCGGGGAACTGACGCGCGTACTGCTGCGATGCTCGTTCCTCGTCGACGGTGACCCCGTGGGCACCCGCGGACATGAGACGGTACGGCTGGCCGACGGCGGCACGGTCGAGGTGCTCCCGCCGTTCGCAGGAGGGTGAGATGACCAACCAGCCGTATGAGGGCGAGAACGAGGGCTACGACCCCTACCGGCGGCAGGTGCCGCAGGGGTGGCCGGCCCAGCAGCAGCCGTACGACGATCCGCAGGCGGCCCAGCAGTACACGCAGCAGTGGCAGGGGCAGACCTGGGAGACCCAGGTGCACCAGCCGGTGACGCCGGCCCCGGAGGAGGAGACGGCCGGTCTGCCGCCGCAGGACGGCACGGCGGGGCCGTACGCCGGCTACCAGGGCGCCGGGCAGTACCAGGGCGGGGACCAGCAGGGCGCGTATGCCTCCGGCTATCAGACGGGCGGCTGGGACGGCACGGGCCAGGTTCATGCCGGACAGCAGCAGGCGCACGCCGGGCAGCAGTACGGCGGGCCGCAGCAGCAGGCTCATGCCGGGCAGCAGCACGTCCAGGCTCAGCCGCACGCGCACGCGCACGCGCACGCACAGCCCCAGCCCCAGCCCCAGGCGCCTCGGTCCGGCTCCGAGGCCGGGCAGGGCGACCAGGACGGCTACGGCCCCGCGACCCTCGCCGGGAACTCCCGGGTCACCGACGCCCAGCGGGCCCGGCAGGAGGGCCGTTCCCCGATCATCGAACCGGGGATGCAGCCGGCCGGGCTCACGGCGCTGCTCGGGCTGCTGCTCGCGGTGGCGGCGGCGATCGGGCCGTACGCACTGCTCGTGCCCTTGGTCGCCCTCCAGGCCGTGACGGCGGCCGGCTGGTTCCGGCTGAACGGCATGTGGCCCGCCCGGCAGGGCATCGCGCTCGCCTTCGCGGGGGCGGTCACGGCGGACATCGCGCTGCTCGCCTCCGACCATGCGCCCGCGGCCATCCTGGGCACGCTCGGCGTCTGGGTCCTGCTGACCCTGGTCCTCCAGCTCCGCTCGCACGCCGACCCGGACGAGCGGATGTACGGCCTGATGGCGACGGTGGCCTCGGCGGCCCTGTCGATCGTCGCGGCCGGATATCTCGCGGCCGAGGCGGACGCGGTGACCGTCGGCGCGGTGGCGGTCGCCGTCGCGGTCGTGGTCCGCGCGCTGCCGTTGCCGGCACCGGCGTCCGTGGCGGCCGCGCTGCTCGCGGGCGTGGGCGCCGGGGCCGTGGTCGGCGCGATGACCGGGGTCGGGTCCGGCGGGGCGCTGCTCGGCGGGGGCGCGGCGCTCTGCGCGCTCATCGGGCACCGTGTCGCCAGCTACGACTACCCCTCGCGCTTCGTCCACTTCACGGCGGGCGTCGCCCTGCCGCTGGCCGCCGCGGCGCCCGCGGTGTACGTCCTCGGGCGGGCGCTGGGCTGAGACGCAAGGGCCCGGCCTGTCACAGGTGATCGACAATCTCGCGGCCGGGCCGCACCCCGGGGTTACCCTCGCGCTGGACGGCCACCCGGTCGTCCGAAGACCGTCGTCGTCCGTCACCCGAGTGGTCGGCGACCGCTCAGGTGGGGGGAAGACCACAACATGCGTGCCCTGCGGATCCTGCTCATAGTCGTCGTGATCCTGGGCGGCCTGTTCGTGCTGGCCGACCGGCTCGCCGTCGGGTTCGCCGAGGACGAGGTCGCCGCGAAGGTCCAGAGCCGCGAGAACCTCGCCGCCGCCCCTGACGTGTCCATCAAGGGCTTCCCGTTCCTCACCCAGGTCGCGAGCGGCTCGCTGGACGACGTCGAGCTCGGCATGAAGGGCTTCGAGGCCACCGCCGGCGCCGAGGGCAAGTCGATCCGGATCGACGACCTCAAGGCGAACATGAAGGGCGTCGAGTTCTCCGGCGACTACAGCTCCGCCACCGCCGCGACCGCGACCGGCACCGCGTCCGTGAGCTACGCGGAACTGCTGAAGACGGCGAAGTCCGAGCCCACCCAGGTCGCCCCCGGCGTCACCGCCAGCGTCGTCGGCCTGTCCGACGGCGGCAGCGGCAAGATCAAGGTCGCCGTCGAGGCCACCGTCCTCGGCACCAAGCTGCCCGAGCCGGTCTACGTCCTGAGCTCGGTCTCCGCCCAGGGCGACACCGTGCGGGTGAAGGCCGACACCCTGCCGAACTTCGGCGGCGCCGAGATCGCCGAGAGCCGCGCCCGCGCGATCACCGACTTCGAGCAGAAGATCGACGGGCTGCCCGGCGGTATCCAGCTCGACGGCGTCCAGGCGGCGAAGGACGGCGTCGAGATCACGGTGAAGGGTTCGGACGTCCGCCTCGCCGGGTAGTACGGCGCGGGCGGTGGACAAAGGACGCGCGTCCAATTGGCGAGACGGCGTCGTCCGTACCGTAGATGTGACACGCGGAGCAGGCGGCCGGAAGCCGTGCCGCGGCAGCCCCCACGGCTTCTCCATCCCACATCCCGGACGATCGTGTCTCAGAATACGACACACCGGTGACACGCCCGCCTGTCGCTCCCTACGATCGAGGTCATGAAGCGACAGGCGGATCTCACGAAGCGGCGGGCAGTAGACCTCTGCCGCGTTGCCGCCATGCTCTGTCGCCCCTTCTGAGCGGAAGCTCCGACTTCCGCGTTTCCCCCCGCCCTGACCAGGGCACAGGTGCGCCGTCCCGGCATGAGCCCGCGCACCCCCTCGCACTCGCACGCCCCGCCGCAACTGCCCCGGAGGAGAGAAGAGCATGAGCCGCAGCGACGTCCTCGTCGACGCCGACTGGGTCCAGGAGAACCTGGACAACCCCGCGATCGCGATCGTGGAGGTGGACGAAGACACGTCCGCCTACGAGAAGAACCACATCAAGAACGCGATCCGCATCGACTGGACCAAGGACCTGCAGGACCCGGTCCGCCGTGACTTCATCGACCAGGAGGGCTTCGAGAAGCTCCTGTCGGCGAAGGGCATCGCCAACGACACGCTGGTGATCCTCTACGGCGGCAACAACAACTGGTTCGCGTCCTACGCCTACTGGTACTTCAAGCTCTACGGCCACGAGAACGTCAAGCTTCTCGACGGCGGCCGCAAGAAGTGGGAGCTGGACGCCCGCGAGCTGGTCGAGGAGGTCCCGGAGCGTGCCGAGACCGTCTACAAGGCCAAGCCGCAGAACACCGCCATCCGCGCCTTCCGCGACGACGTCGTGGCGGCCATCGGTTCGCAGAACCTCGTCGACGTCCGTTCGCCCGACGAGTTCTCCGGCAAGCTGCTCGCCCCGGCCCACCTGCCGCAGGAGCAGTCGCAGCGTCCGGGCCACGTCCCGTCCGCCCGCAACATCCCGTGGTCGAAGAACGCCAACGACGACGGCACCTTCAAGTCGGACGACGAGCTCAAGGAGCTCTACGCCGAGGAGCAGGTCGACCTGGCGAAGGACACCATCGCCTACTGCCGTATCGGTGAGCGCTCCGCGCTGACCTGGTTCGTGCTGCACGAGCTGCTCGGCGTGGAGAACGTCAAGAACTACGACGGCTCCTGGACCGAGTACGGCAGCCTGGTCGGCGTCCCGATCGAGCTCGGCGCCAACAAGTAACCAACCCTCGCAGGCAAACCCGACCGGCCTTCCTTCCGGTCAGACCCCAATCTGGAGAAAGACATGTGTGGAGCGAAGGCCGGCGGCCCCGACGCCTCGACGATCAAGCCCGGTGAGACCACCATCCAGGGTCAGGTGACCAAGGACGGCGAGCCGGTCGTCGGTTACGTCCGACTGCTGGACTCGACCGGCGAGTTCACCGCGGAGGTCCCCACCTCCGCCACGGGCCAGTTCCGCTTCTACGCGGCGGAGGGCACCTGGACCGTCCGCGCCCTGGTCCCCGGCGCCACCGCCGACCGCACGGTCGTCGCGCAGCACGGCGGCCTCGCGGAGGTCGCGATCGCGGTCTGAGGCGACTTTCGGTCCTGAAGGGCCGCATCCCGTGGGTTGGACGCCGGGGATGCGGCCCTTCGGCATGCCCGCGGCCTCTCGGCCGCGGGCCTACGCTGGATGTATGTACGCGCGGCGACGTCACCTCTACTTCGCCATGATGGGGACGTGCATCGCCCTCTTCGTCCTGGCGTGGGGCGTGGTGCGCCTGTGGTCGATCCCGGTGGCCGTGGGCATGTGCGTGGTCGCCATGGTCATCCCGCCGCTCGCCGCGATGGTCGCCAACCGGCGGGGGCCGGAGGACCGCTGGTGGGACGACCCCTCCGGCGACCCGAAGTCCGACGAGTGGTGGGACGAGCTGGACGGCAAGAAGCGCCCCCACCCGTGAGCGCCTCCACCCGCAAGCGCCCCACCCCGTAGGGGCCGTCTCAGTAGACGAGCGCCTGCGTCCCGTCCGCCATCGCCTCCTGCACGAAGACCTGCGCGCCCGCGATACGGACGCCCTCGATGACGTCCTTCTCCGTGATGTCCCGGCGGGCCGCGCACTGGGTGCACAGGGTGAGCCGGCCGGCCGCGAGGACGGCGTCGATGAGGTCGGGGAGCGGGGCCGCGTGCGGCAGTTCGAACTCGGCGGCCCGGCCCGGGAGGGCGAACCAGGCGGACTCGCCGGTCAGCCAGAGGGAGACGTCCACGCCACTGGCCACGGCCACCGCCGCGACCGTGAACGCCTGTGAGCAGCGTTCGGGGGCATCGGCCCCCGCCGTCACCTTGATCACCAGCTTCTTCGCCATGGCTGAATCGTAATCAAGCCTCCTACAACCTCGGGCGTCACCCGTGGGTCACCTGTGCGCCATACGGAAAGCGCACTCACGTTCTGTGGGGGACGTCTTGGAAGCACCCGAAGAAGAGATCTCTGACGAAGTGGGAGAGGTGGGACAGGTCAAACGCCGCCGACGCGGTCGTACGACGCTGCTGATCGCTGGAGCCGCCGTGCTCGGGCTCGTCGCCGGGACGTGTGCCGGCTACCTCATTCAGGCCGGCCGCGCGCCCACGAAGCTGCCCCCGCTCTCCCAGCCGACGCTGACCCAGGCCAGGGGCGAGGCGCCCGAGCGGCTGTCCGCCGCCCAGGACGCCCGGGTGCGGACCGAGGGCGACCTGCGCAAGCTGCTGCTGAAGAAACCGGCCGGGGCCAAGGACGTCGACTGGCTGGAGGGCGAGGACGGCTGGATGGACATGGCCGCCTACGCAGACACCTTCGAGGACCCGGACGGAGTCTTCGACGAGCTCGTCGCCGCCGAGTTCCGCCGCGCGGCCGTCACCGGCTGGTCCGTCGGCTCCTCGTACACCGTGGAGATCCGACTGGTCCAGTACCGGCAGGAGGAGCACCGCAGCGCGGCCGGTGCGGTCAAGGAAGAGCAGTACTGGCTGGAGTCCCAGGACACCGAGAACCGGCCGATCCCCGGCACCGGGAACGGCATGGTATACGTCCACGACAAGCCCGAGGCCGAGCCGGGCTACCTGCCGATGTACTCGGCGGAAGCGCACGCCTCGCGTGGTGACATCGCCCTGCAGATCTGGCTCTACGGCACCAGGCCGATCAAGCAGAAGACTGTCATGGACCTGGCCGAGCGACAGATGGAGCGGCTGTGAGTGACAACCAGAACGAGGCCGTTCCGGTCGAGCCCGCCCCCGAGCCACTGCCCGCCCCCGTCGCCCCGCCCGCCGAGAAGCCCCGCCGCAAGGGCCGTGTCGCCGCGCTGGCCGGGTCCCTGCTGCTGGTCGGAGCCGTCGTCGTGGGCGTCGGACACACTGTCGTGACCGTGCGCGACGCCGATCTGGACGCGGGAGCCCCGCTGTGGAAGCTCCCGGCCGGAAAGGCCGGTGACACCAAGGCGGCGAGCGCGTCCGGGCTGGCCGGGATGCTGGTGCCGTACGGCACCGACGGCTGGGTCCGTGGGCCGGACCTCGGAGAGTTCGGCTCGGACGCGTCGCTCAGCGGACCCCAGGCCATGGCGCTGCAGCGGGAGTCGCTGAGCGATCTGCCCCGGTCGCAGCGGCGGAAGCTGGAGAAGGAGTTCGACAAGCTGCGGCTGAAGGGCATGGCGATGCGCAGCTACCTCAGCGTGAGCGCCGCCGATGACGGCGACGGGGCCATCGCCCTGTCCATCGTGCTGAGCCAGATGGAGAACTCGGCCGCGGTCCGGAACATGGCGACGGTCCAGAGCGAGTTCCTGGAGGCCCTGGACATCTTCCGCAAGGGCCCCGCGATCAAGGGCCACAAGAACGCCAGGTGCTTCCTGCCGCCCAAGGACGCCGACAGCGCACTCGACGCCATGTTCTGCTCCGCCTATGTCGGAAACATCCTGGTCACCGCCACAGCGGAGGCGGGGAAGCCACTCGACACCAAGGAGGCCGCGGTGCTGCTGCGCACCCAGCTCGACCGCATCGCCGAGCCGGGAGAGGCCGTATGAGCGAGACGAGCCGGAAGGCCGGGCAGCAGCCGCCCGTGGATCCCGTCCTGCCCGGGGAACCGCTGCTCACACCGCCCGCCCCGGACGGGCCCCCGGCGGCGAAGGACCGCCGTGTCCTGCGCGCCGTCCTGCGCTGGACCGCGGCCGTCGTCGCCTGCGCGGCGGTCGGGGCCGGTTCGGCGTACGGGATCACGCGGATGGAGCGGACGGACGTACCGGGCCTGGCGACCGAGTCGGACGGGCGCTGGGAGTACCCGAGGCTGACGAAGCCGCCGCTGCCCTCCGGCAGCCCGGGACCCCTCGCCGAGGCGAACACCGGCGGCGCCCACTACGCCGATCTGCGCGCCTTGGTGCTGCCCGCCCCCGAGGGCGCTCAGGAGGACAAGGCGCTACGGGGTGCGGCCGGCTGGCTGGCGACCGGGGACTTCCTCGCGGAGTACCGGGACAAGGAGGAGCGCGCGGAGCTGCGGCAGAAGCTCGTCGACAACGGGCTGCGCCATGTCGCCGCCCGCGGCTGGACCACAAAGGACGGCACGCACACCCGCGTCTACCTGCTGCACTTCGGCACCGCGGCGGTCACGGACGGCCTGTTCACCGAGCTTGCCGTGTTCAGCGGCCCGACCTACACCGTGCGCGGCACCGACCCCTTCGCGTCCGGCTTCGACGAGGGCTTCGCGAAGGTGCCCCTGCCGGACGGCACCGGGCGGATGGCCTACGTCGAGCTCGCACCGGGCGCCGAACAGGTCCGCCAGGCGTATGTGAGCGCCGGTGACGTCCTCGCGGTGATCATCCAGTCCCGGAAGGGCAAGGCGCACGCCGTTCCCTTCCAGCAGACGGTGGTGCTGCAGACCCAACTGCTCGGCTGACCCCGCGCGGGTCCGTGAGGGCGTACCTCACAAGAAGGGCCGGTCCCCGGCCGCGTAAGCTGGGGCCCGGCCCTGTACGTACCGCTCAACCTCCGCTCATCGAGGAGCACCCCGTGGAGATCTTCTTCGAAGCCCTGCTGGCCCTGGTCTGCGTCGGCGTCCTCGCCTTCGCCGGCCTGACCGTGAAGAAGCTGTACCAGGGCCAGCGCTGACCCACGTCTAGGAAACGCCGCTCATGATCGAGATTCCGTCCGACCTCCACAAGGACCTCGTCCCGCTCGCCTTCCTGCTCGGCAACTGGGCCGGCGCCGGCGTGCACGACTTCCCGGGCTCCGAGAAGTGCAACTTCGGGCAGGAGGTCACCTACACGCACGACGGCCGTGACTTCCTGGAGTACCAGTCCCACACCTGGGTGCTGGACAACGACGGGAACAAGGTCCGTCCCCTGGAGTCCGAGCACGGCTTCTGGCGCATCGACGCCGACCGCAAGGTCGAGGTGACGATGGTCCGCGACGACGGCGTCGTCGAGATCTGGTACGGCGAGATGGCCGACAAGAAGCCCCAGATCGACCTGGTCACGGACGCCGTGGCCCGCACGGCCGCCTCCGGTCCCTACAGCGGCGGCAAGCGGCTGTACGGCTACGTCAAGAGCGACCTGATGTGGGTCGGCGAGAAGCAGACCCCCGAGGTCGAGCTGCGCCCCTACATGTCGGCCCACCTGAAGAAGGTCGTCACCCCGGAGGACGTCGAGCGCTGGGCCAAGGCCCTGCCGGACGACATGCCGGACGACGGCATCGCCTTCTTCAAGTAGGTGCCCGACTTTCAGAAGCCGGCATCCGGCGAAGTGGCTCTAGACTTTCCGGTGTGGTGAGCACCGACTGGAAGAGCGACCTCAGGCAGCGCGGCTACCGGCTGACGCCGCAGCGTCAGCTTGTCCTGGAAGCCGTGGACACCCTTGAGCACGCGACCCCCGACGACATCCTCGTGGAAGTGAGGAAGACGGCGTCGGGGGTCAACATCTCCACCGTGTACCGCACCCTGGAGCTCCTGGAGGAGCTCGGGCTGGTCAGCCACGCCCACCTCGGGCACGGCGCGCCGACGTACCACCTCGCGGACCGCCACCACCACATCCACCTGGTCTGCCGCGACTGCACGAACGTCATCGAGGCCGACGTGTCGGTGGCCGCCGAGTTCACGGCCAAACTGCGCCGCGAGTTCGGCTTCGACACGGACATGAAGCACTTCGCGATCTTCGGCCGGTGCAAGGACTGCGCGCACAAGGGCGCGAACGGCAAGACTTCAACTACCGAGTCGTAGGCTTGTGCCCATGAAGAGCCCCCTGCTGACCCTGCCCGGCGCCGTCCCCGCCGAGGGCGTGGACGAAGGTGTCGCCGCCCACTACGGCGATCTGTTCCGCGAGCAGCGCGCCCTCGCCGACGGCACCGGCTTCGTCGACCTGTCGCACCGCGGAGTGGTCGCCGTCACCGGCGACGACCGGTTGGCCTGGCTGCACCTGCTGCTCACCCAGCACGTCAGCGAGCTGCCCACGGGCGAGGCCACCGAGGCGCTGATCCTCTCCGCGCACGGCCACATCGAGCACGCGCTGTATCTGGTCGACGACGGCACCACCGTCTGGGCCCATGTCGAGCCCGGCACCCAGGAGGCGCTGATCGCCTACCTGGAGTCGATGAAGTTCTTCTACCAGGTCGAAGTCGCCGACCGCACGGACGACTTCGCGATCGTGCACCTGCCCGCCGGGTCCATCGCGGAGGTGCCCGAGGGCGTGGTCGTACGCGAGACGGCGTACGGCCGTGACCTGTTCCTGCCGCGGGCCGACCTGGAGTCCTACGCCGAGAAGGCGGGCCCGGCGGCCGGCATCCTCGCCCACGAGGCCCTGCGCGTCGAGCAGCACCGCCCGCGCCTGGGCTTCGAGACCGACCACCGCACGATCCCGCACGAGCTGGGCTGGATCGGCACGGCGGTGCATCTGCAGAAGGGCTGCTACCGCGGCCAGGAGACGGTCGCCCGGGTGCAGAACCTCGGCAAGCCCCCGCGCCGCCTGGTCTTCCTGCACCTGGACGGCAGCGAGGTCCACCTGCCGGCCCCCGGCACCGAGATCCACCTCGCGGACGAGGGCCCCGACGGCCGCAAGATCGGCTTCATCACGACGTCCGTAAGGCACCACGAGCTCGGTCCGGTCGCGCTGGCGCTGGTCAAGCGGAACGTGGCGCCGGACGCGCGGCTGGTGGCGGGGGACACCGCGGCGGCGCAGGAAGTCGTCGTCGAGCCGTAGCGCGGACCTCCCGGGTCCTCAGATCTCCACAAGCACGGTGAACGGGCCGTCGTTCGTCAGGGACACCCGCATCTTGGCGCCGAACCGGCCCGTCGCCACCGTGGCGCCCAGGGCGCGCAGTTGGGCGACGACCTCGTCCACGAGCGGCTCGGCGACATCGCCCGGGGCGGCCGCGTTCCAGGTGGGCCGGCGGCCCTTGCGGGCGTCGCCGTACAGGGTGAACTGGCTGATGACGAGGAGCGGGGCGTCGATGTCGCTGCACGACTTCTCGTCGTCCAGCATGCGGATCGACCAGAGTTTGCGGGCGAGTTGGGCCGCCTTCTCCTTGGTGTCCTCGTGCGTGACGCCGACGAGGACACAGAGCCCCTCGCCGGTGATCTCGCCGACCGTCTCGCCGCCCACGACGACACTCGCGCCGTCCACCCTCTGCACCACAGCTCGCATGGCGCCATCATGCCGTGTGCGCGGACGTGCCTCATAAGGGGCTTCTTTTTTGCTCCTTAACCCCCCATCTGGGGCTGTTCATGGTCACTCGGTCACATAGGTGCCACTTGTGATGGCACCATGCTCCTCACACGCCGGTCGAGGGGACGGTAGAGGCATATGAGCACACCGAGTACCGAGCAACCGCCCGGGGCTGTCGTGTCGACCCACGCGGCCCGGCTGGACGGTCTGCGTCCGCCCACACAGCGCACCGCCGACGATCCGGGCCCCGGCCCGCACGCACGGCCGGCCGTCGAGCCGACCGAGCACGACCTGACCGTGCTCAGTCTGCCCGAACTGCGCACCCTGCGGCGGTACGCCCAGCGCGACGAGGCGGACCTGAGTTACGTACGACGGCTGTTGCAGGGGCGGATCGACATTCTGCGGGCGGAGCTGGCGTGGCGCTCCCCCGCGGGCGCGGCGTCCGTCGTGGACCGCCTCCCGGAGATCCTCGCCGACGCCCCGGCCCGCCAGCGCTCCTCCGCCCGGCATGTGACGCTGGGGACTCCGCAGAGCGAGGAGTACCGGCGGCTGGCGGCCGAGATGCTGGCCGAGGTGGAGCTGTCCGACCTCCAGGCCCGCACGGACGCCGAGCTGACCACCGCGATGGGGCGCCTCGTGCGCTACGAGCAGGAGGTGTCGGGCCGCCGCCAGCTCCTGCAGCGGACGGCGGACGAGTGCAGCACGGAGATCGCCCGCCGGTACCGGGACGGCGAGGCACAGGTGGACGACCTGCTGACGTAGCCGGGGCGGGGCGGCGGCCGCGGAAACTCATCCACAGGCTGTGGAAGATTCGCCGGATCGGGTGGGCCGGGTGACGGGTTGACGGCGGTCGGCCGGCCGTCGGGGCGTCGGGGCGGCCGGCGCCGGGCGGGCTGCCTGCCGGTCCGGCGCCGGGGGAAAATTCGGCGACACCCCGCGCCCGCCGACCTACCGTGGCCCCATGAGCCGTCCCGTACCCCACATCGACGTCCGCTCGATCACCGAGGCCGACATTCCGGACTGGAGCCGGGCCCTGAACACGGGCTTTCTGCGGACGCCGGGCGTCGCCGAGACGGAGGTCGCGGACCGGGCGTCGTACATCGTCCCGTCCCGCACCCTCGGTGCCTTCGACGCCGGCCGCTGCGTCGCCACCTTCCGTTCCTTCGCCCAGGAACTCACCGCCGTCGGCGGCGCCACCGTCCCCGCCGACGCCATCTCGAACGTCACCGTCACCCCGACCCACCGCCGCCGCGGCCTGCTCAACCGGATGATGGCCCACGACCTCGCGGCCGCGAAGGAGCGCGGGGACGTCGTGGCGACGCTGATCGCCGCCGAGTACCCGATCTACGGCCGCTACGGCTTCGGCCCCGCCACCTGGGCCGCCGAGTGGACCGTCGACGTCCCCCGCGCCGGCCTCGACCCCCGATGGGCCGGCCCCGAGGACGGCGGCCGTATCGACATCGTGGACAGCGCGGACGTACGCAAGATCGGCCCGGAGCTGCACGAGCGGGTCCGCCTGGCGCAGCCGGGTGCCATCGACCGGGGCGAGCGGTGGTGGCAGGTCGCCACCGGGGCGGTGCGCCCGGACCGGTCCCCGTGGACGGAGCCGTTCTTCGCCGTGTACCGCTCGGCGGGCGGCGAGGCCGAGGGGCTGGTGTCGTACCTGGCGGACGACAAGTGGGGCGACGGCAAGCAGCCGCTCAACACGGCGTCCGTGAAGTGGCTGATCGCGGCGACGCCGCAGGCCGAGCGCGACCTGTGGCGCTACCTGTGCTCGATCGACTGGATCACGACGGTCAAGAGCGGCTGGCGGGCCCCCGACGACCTGCTGCCCTTCTTCCTCCCCGACCCGCGCGCGGCCAGGATCACGACGCTGGCGGACTGGCTGTGGGTGCGGGTCCTGGATGTCGTACGGGCTCTGGAGGCGCGTACGTACGAGGGCCGGGGCACGCTGGTGCTGGAGGTCGTGGACGGGGCCGGGCTGGCCGGTGGGCGCTACCGGCTTCAGGCGGCGGCGGACGGGGCGTCCTGCGCGCCGACCACGGCCGCGGCGGACCTCACCCTCGATATCGCCGAACTGGGCGCCCTGTGGCTGGGCGACGAGTCCGCCGTACGGCTCGCCGCGCTGGGGCGGGTCCGGGAAGAACGAGCGGGCGCCGCCAAGGTGGCCGACGCCCTGCTGCGTACGTCCAGGCGGGCTTGGTGCCCGGACATGTTCTGAGACTCCTCTCTCCCGACGACGGGTCTGCTCATCCGTAGCGAGCTGTTCAGTTGTGGCTGTGCGGTCGATGTTCAGTTGTCGGTGTGGAGTTGTGACTGTGCTGACCGACCGGGCTCCCGGCTCCCCTCCGGAAGGGAGCCCGGGCGGCCGAACCTGGTCCCCGGGGCCTTCTCGCGAAGACCTAATGGGCGAGCAGCATGACGAGGATCACCGCGCCGATGCCGCCGATCATGGTGTTCTTTGCCTTGATACCGATGGACAGGGCGAGGAAGGCGATGATGCCCATCGGCCCGTACTTCCACTGGATGAGTTGCTCGAATCCAATGACGAGCGCGGCGACGGCGAGGTAGACGAGCGGCATGCAGGTCTCCCTTCGGGGACGATGGTCGACAGAACCGATGCTTGTGGCCAACACTCTTGAAGCTTGACCATGTTGCTTAAGTTGGCGACCAACTTCACTGTACTTATCACCGCTTGGAAGCGACTCATAACCACCTTCCCTGGAACTGCCTAAAGATGGCGGGAAGTTGTAGTGTTTGGCCGTGGAGCCGAAACACGCCTCCGTCAATGGACGGAAGAGTTCACAGCGGCCACAGAAGTCACACCGGGAGGTGGCCGACGAGCTGCGCGCCCGGATCACCTCGGGCGAGTTGCGGCCCGGCCAGCGCATGCCCACCCAGGCCAAGCTGGCCGACGAGTTCGGAGTCGAGCGCGGAGCCGTACGGCAAGCGCTGCGCATCCTTCAGTCGGAGCATCTGCTCACCAATGTCTCCAAGGGTGCCCCGGCCACCGTCGCCCCCGACCTCGGCAAGGCGCTGACCGGCCCCGGAGCACCGCCGGCGCCCACCATGGTGGCCCTCGCGCCGCGGATCGCGTCCGCCTTCGCGGCCCCGCACGTGGAGATCGACGCGCTGTGCCTCACCGCGGTCTCCCTCACGCTCGCCATCGGCGAACCGCTCCGTCAGATCCACGCCGGACAGCTGAAACCGGCCAAGGTCGACTTCCGGGTGCTGCTGCCGAGCCGGGACATCCCGCTCGCCTTCCCGACGCCCGTGAACGACTCCGCCGACGATGTCGACGTACAGCTGCGCCGCCGCTGGCTCGCCCAGCGCAACGCCCAGGGGCAGGTGCTCCGGCACAACCTGCTCGCGCTGCGCGCCACTCACGGCATCGACGTGCGGGTCACCTTCCGGGCGCTGCCGTTCACGCCGCCGGTGAAGCTGTACCTGCTCAACGGCACGGAGGCGCTGTTCGCCTACTACACGCTGAGCCGCCGCGAGGTGGAGATCGGGCAGCAGCATCTGGAGATGTACGACGCTCCGGGCATCCGGTCGACGCTGTTCGCCTTCGAGCAGGGGGCCGGGCTGCGGGACATGACGTTCGTGGAGCAGTCGCACGTGTGGTTCAACGCGCTGTGGGAGACGATCAGTTCGGAGCTTGTGCTCACGAGCTGATCGTCCCCCACAACGTTTGACCTGTGTGTTCGTCGCTGTCGCGGCGCGCGTGACGGCCCCCGGGACGCGCGTGGATCACAGGGCGGGTCCCGAGACGAGGATCGCGAGGACGACGGCCCCTATGGAACTGACAGCAGGGTTCTTGGCCTTGATGCCTATGGTGAGCAGCAGTAGGCCGATGATGCCGGTGGCGCCGTACTTCCACTGGAGGGTCTGCTCGACGCCTACGACGAAGACGGCGGAGAGGAGTGCGAGAACGGGCATCGGTGTTTCCCCCTTCGGGCTCCTGGGAATGGAAGGATTACTTCCGCCAACTCAACCAACTTGACGCCAACTCTGACTAAGTTGTCCCCACTTGGCCCCTACTTTGAAACAAGCTACAAACAACTCCCACTAGATGGGTGCGAGTTGTAGCGTTTTGGTCGTGACCCAGGAGAACGTGGCAGTGAACGGCAGCAGGAGACTCTCGCCCCAGGAGATCGCCGACGTCCTGCGCGAGCGGATCCGTGTCGGGGAGCTCAAGGCGGGCGACCGCCTGCCCACGCAGGCCGAGTTGGCCGAGGAGTTCGGCGTGGAACGGGGCACCGTACGCCAGGCCCTGCGCGCGCTCCAGGAGGACGGTCTCCTGACCAACGTCAGCAAGGGCAGCCCGCCCCGGATCGCCCTGCCCACGCCCACGCGGGGTGCCCCCCAGCCGACGATGGTCAGTCTGGCGCCCCGCCTGACGGAGGCGTTCGCCGTACCGCACGTCCGCGTGGACGTCGTCTGCCACACCTCCGAGACCCTGATGCTGGCCCTCGGCGAACCCCTGCGCCTCATCCACGAGGGCTCGATCCAACCGGAGTCGATCGACGTCCGCATCCTGCTGCCCTCCCGGGACATCCACCTTGCCTTCCCGGTCTCGGTGGAGGGCGGCGAGGGCGACGACCCGGTCCACAAGCGCTGGCTGGAGATGCGCAACGCCCAGGCGCAGGTGCTGCGGCACAACCTCCAGGCCATGCGTGCCACGCACGGCGTCGACGTCCGTGTCACCTTCCGGGCGCTGCCGTTCACCCCGCCGGTCAAGCTGTACCTCCTGAACGACGAGGAGGCCCTGATCGGCTACTACGTCCTCGCCGAACGGCAGGAGGAGTACGAGAGCCGGACGCTGGACATGTATGACGCGCTGGGCTCGACGTCCCTTCTCTTCTCCTTCATGAAGCAGGCCGGACAGCGTGACGCCGCGTTCGTGGAGGAATCCCAGAAGTGGTTCGACGCCCTCTGGGAAACCATCACGACGGACCTGACACTCTCCTAGTGACTTCTGATACGACGCAGACTGAATCCGTGACCGCAGAGACCGAGAACGACACCGAACAGCTCCGGGAACTGATCACACGCGCTCGCGTCGTGCTCTGGGACTTCGACGGACCGATATGCCGGTTGTTCGCCGGGCACAAGGCCGAGCGGGTGGCGATCGACCTGGTGGACTGGCTCGAGGGCCGCGGACTGCACGGACTGCTGACGGAGGACGAACGGCAGTCACTGGACCCGCACGTCGTCCTGCGCGCCGTCGACCGCCGCCACCCCGGCAGTGACCTGGTCGCGGAACTGGAGGAACGTCTCACCCAGGAGGAACTCCGGGCGACCTCCTCCGCGATGCCCACCGCGTACGCCGACCCGCTGATCCGCACCTGGACGGCGGTCGGATCCCGGCTGGCGATTGCCACCAACAACTCCCCCCGAGTGGTGCGTGCCTACTTGGAGAGCCGCGGGCTGCTGTCCTGCTTCAGCCCCCACGTCTACGGCCGCACGCAGAACCTGCACCAGCTCAAGCCGGACCCGCACTGCCTCAACCGGGGCCTCAGCGCCATGGGCGCGGCCCCCTCCGCCGCCCTGATGATCGGCGACACCCCCTCCGACCTCATCGCCGCCGACAGCGCCGGCGTCCCCTTCCTGGGCTACGCGCGTAACGCCCGCAAGGAGAAACTGCTGCGCGAGGCCGGGGCCACGGTCGTGGTGGATTCGCTGTGGGCGGTCTTGCGGTCGGTGCGGGCGGCTCAGGCCTGAATCATCAGCAGCGTGAACATCACCGCGGCCCCGACCGCCAGGCCGACCTGCCGCGCCCGGACGCCCACCCCCACCGCGAACAGCAGCACCACACCCACCGCGCCAAGTCGAGCCTGTGCCTCCATGCCCAGGAACAGCTCTAACAGCGCCCTGGAGACTTGAAGCAGGAGCATTCCCCCCACATCCCTTCCGGTTCCGCGCAACACCTCAACTAGCCGTCCAATTGGACTGGTTGACCTGTGGGTGGTCTGCCCGGCCGAGGAGATCCCTTAACCAACCGGTCTGTGTTGTGGGCTGGTTGACTGGATTTCCGGTTTGGTTTGCGAGTGGACTGAAAGCGGTACGGTCAACATGTGGCTGCACAGAAGAGCGGCGGCAAGGAGTTCCAGCGGGTCGCCGACGAGTTGCGTGCCCGGATGGCCGACGGGGAGTACCCGTTGCACTCCACCCTGCCCTCGCAGCGAATCCTGACCAAGGAGTTCCGTGTCTCCCGGGACACCGTCCAGCGGGCGCTGAGGGAACTGGCGGGCGAGGGCTGGATCGAATCGCGGCAGGGCAGCGGGTCCCGGGTGATCAAGGCTCAGCGCATACAGTCCCCGACACCCAAGGCCACCAGGTCGCGCCGGGGCATCACGCTCGAGTCCCTCATCAGCGAGGTGTTCGAGCAGCCCGAAGTGACGATGGACGTCTACACGTTGACGTCCGAATCCCTGTACTGGCGCATCCAGCAGCAGGCCGACCGGATCCGCGGCCGCTCCATCAGCCCCCGGCGCATCACCCTGCGCATGCTCCTGCCCGCCGAGGAGCAGCCGCTGCCCTACCCCCGCGTCAAGGACGACAAGGACGACCCGCGGCTGAGCGTCCGGCTGCACGAGATCACGGAGCGGCACACACAGTTGCTGCGGCAGTCGCTCGCGGCTCTCAAGACCGAGGGATGGGTGCCGTCGGTCGACGTGGAGATCCGGCGGGCGCCGCTCACGCCGGCCTTCAAGCTCTACCTGTTCAACGGCGCCGAGGCGCTGCATGGTCTCTACGAGGTGATCGAGCGGAAGATCGAGCTGGAATCCGGCGAGGAAATCACCGCGCTCGATGTGCTCGGCCTCGGCGCCACGCTCACCCACCATGTGAAGGACGACGACCGGAACTCGTCGGGGACCGTCTTCGTGGAGAGCATGCAGAAGTGGTTCGACTCGGTCTGGGAGCTGCTGGCCGAGTAGTTCCGCATGGTGCACATGAGACCTACGGATTACTGAGGGGCCCCGGAGGCAGTCGTCGCCGGGGTGCTGTAGCATGCCCGCACCGATTGAGCAACCGTTCCCGTTCGTGCGTAAGTGATGGCGAATAAGCCAAACTTCGAACGGCCTCGCGAAGGCTTCGTGCAAGAGAGTGATGGGCGACCCATAGTGCCCACTCGCGTCTCACCATGTCGTGCGGGGCAGAACACCACGTGTTTACCGTTTGGCATACCGTCCTCATTCTCACCCGGAGCGGCCAGTGGGCGTACCTCCCCTTCCCCGTCCCGTGCACGGGGGGCGCTCCACGTACGAGGCCGTCATTCAGGAGTTCGTGGGGCAGGCCGCAACGCTGGGGCAGACGAGCAGCGGCCACCACAACCGGAACTACGTGTTGCCGGTCTCCGGCTCCGTGGCCTGGCTGACGGGCCTCGACGCCGGTACCTCCGTGACCGTACGTGTGCGGCGCGCCGACGCGCTGCCCGTCGTGATCAGGACCTGGAGTGACGAGGCACAGATCCTCGACGCCATCAGGGGGGTTCTGCCGCACGCGCCACGTTGCCTGGTCAAAGGCAACGGCTTCGCCATCCACAGCTATGTGGAAGGCATGCCGCTGTCCAGTGTCTGCGGGGACGGCAAACCCGTCGACACCCTGCTGGTGAAGGCGCTGGCCGGCCTGCTCGCCCAGATGGCGCAGGTGCGGCGGGGCGCGCTCCCGCCGCTGCCGGCTGTCTGGCCGCGCAATCACACGGACAGCACGGGATTCCTGCAGACGCTGGCCCGGCTCGCCGACCGGCAGATCCGGCAGCCCAATTGGCAGGCATTCGGTGGCCTGTTCGCGGCGCTCGGCATCCCCGAGGACGCCCTGATCCGGTTCGCCGAGCGGGTGCCCGCCATGGCTCGGCGGCCGTACAGCCTGCTCCACGCCGACCTGCATCGGGACAACCTCATCGTCACGTACAGCGGTGCCCCGCCCCTCATCTGCGTCGACTGGGAGCTGGCCACCTACGGCGACCCCGTGCACGACCTGGCGACCCACCTGGTACGGATGCAATACCCGGCACATCAGTGGACCGAGGTCGTCGACGCGTGGATCGAGGCCATGCAGGACGTGCGTCCCGCGGCCGTCAACGGGGTGGCAAAGGATCTGCGCCGCTATCTCGCCTTCGAGCGGGCCCAGTCGGTCTACCCGGACGTGATGCGGGCCGCACGATCGCTGGAGGAGTCGTTCACCCAGAAGAGGCTCGACGAGGCGACCGCGGAGGTACGCCGGGCGTTGGAGGCCGCGCAGGAGCCGCTGCGGCTCGTCAGCGTGCCGAGCGAGGGGGAGATCGAGCGGGCCCTGTTCCGCTGGCTGGCGTCACGCAGTGACGGTGACATCAGCGGCCGGGACTGGATCGCGAAGGCGTTTGACTGGAATCCGGACCGCCGGGTCCCGGAGCGCAGCGACTTTCCCGCCTCCGCCGTGCGGGAGGCCCTGCTCGCGGAGGGTGCCGCGCAGGCGGGCCGTGTGTTCAAGGGAACCGCGCACCTCAACTCGGTCGTTTCGGTGTCCGGCTTCGATTCCCCCGTGGTCGTGCGGCGCAGGCTGCCGGGCGTCTGCCGTCGGGAACCCAGCTTCCTCAGCGAGCACGCCGTGCTCCGTGCGATCGAGGAGGCGCCCGTGAAGGTGGCGGCGCCGAAGATCCTTGCACTGGGCGAGGGCTACCCGCGCGATCACTTCGCCATTCACACCTACGTCGGGTCGGGCGACAAGCCTCCGAGCCATCCCGTGCACGGCCTGCTGCCGCACGAGGCGGACGGCCTGGTCGACCAGTTGTGCGCGCTGACAAGGGTGGACTTCAAGCAGGTCGATCCGGCCGCCGGTGAAGGCATGTTCTTCCAGTGGCTCAAGAAGCAACTCGTCTCATTGGTCGGAGAGCTGCCGAGGGAGTCACAGCAACTGGCTCGATACCTCGGGCTGCCCGACGCCGGCCGGCTGCGGGAGATACTGATCCGCTTCGAGGTGAGCGACCGCAAGCCGGCTCTGCTGCACGGCGACCTCAATCCCTGGAATCTCGTGCGCCGTGACGACCCTCTGGCGCTGACCATCATCGACTGGGAGATGGCGCTGGTCGGCGATCCCCTCTACGACCTGGTCCGGCACATGCACCTCACCCCGACCCGGACGGAGATCCGGGACCGGATGTTCCACCGCTGGGAGCGCACACTGCCGAGGGAGCGCACCCATGACTGGGAACGTGACTGGCGCGTCTACCGCGGCATCGAGATCGTCCGCTCCGCCTACGTGGACCTGGACCGCCTGGTCACCGGTGCGAGCCTGGACGCGCCCAACGTGCGCCGGGCGGTGGACTCCTACCCGATGACGCTGGCCGCGGCCACCGCGTTCCTGGGCCTGCCCGTCCGCCTGACGGCCAACCCGTATCTTGCCCGAGCCCTGGCATAGGGGCACCATGTCCTCACCCAAAAGCTGTCGGTCCAAGGGCATATGACGGCCCGTCGGGCTGCATTGCCGGGAGGTGGGTCGGGATGCCCAGCGGGGGGAGCGGTCCGGGCGGGGACGGGGTGGGGCGGCGGCTGAGGCGGTATCAGGAGCGCTTCGAACCGGTGGTGACGCGCGTCCTGCTGATCGGCGTCTTCGGCATCGGCCTGACCGCACAGTTCGTCAAGCCGGTCGGTGACGCCCTGGAGGGCAAGGCCTACCTCGGCGGCGCCCTGCTCAGCCTGGTCGGCTATGTGTTGTACGACGCGGTCCGGGAACTGTCCTCTTCGGTGCGTGTGCCGACTCGTGCCCTGGTCAACTCCAGCCAACTGGGCGGATTCGTCAGCGAGGCATTCCAGGCCCGGCGAGTGGAGATCAGCTTCCTCGGCTACACCGGCGAGACCCTGTACAACGAGCTGTACCACCGGTTGGAGGGCCTCTTCGACAACCCGGGGCCCACCAGGAGCGTGTCGGTGCGGATGCTGGTGCCGGACTTCGGGCAACCGATGACCGTGCCCTCAAGGGTCGGCGACGACGCCGTACCGGTGGACGACCCGGCCTTCCGGGACCGTATGATCCGACGCTGCCAGGAGTACGACGACATTCTGTCGGACCTGGCCAGACGACTGAGCGCCACCGGCAGGCTGACCGTCCAGTGCGAGTACCGCTGCTACCCCGGTATCCCGCGGGACAAGATCTGCCTCTTCAACCGCGTCCAGGTGCTGCACGGCCTCTACGACGTCTCGGCCCGGATGCGGCTGCACGAGATGGGGCCGGAGTTCTACGACCCCAAGGGCTACCGGACCGATCTCAACGTGTGGTCGCGAGAGGGCACCGCTGCCGCCGAGGCGGCCGTCACCACCTGGATCAAGCACTTCGACGACCTCTGGTCGCTGGCGAAGCGGCCGGACTGGCCGCAGCGGGCGGCTGCCTGAGACCGCCGGTCGCGGTGCGGCCACGCGTAGGCTCACGGCCATGAGCGACAACGGCATCTCCGAGCCCGGCCTGCGCGAGCGCAAGAAGCGGCGGATGTACGAGACCGTGTCCGAGACCGCCATCCGGCTCTTCGTGGAGAAGGGCTTCGACGCCGTCTCCGTCGCCGAGGTGGCCGCCGCCGCCGAGATCTCCAAACCGACGTTGTTCCGGTACTTCCCGGCGAAGGAGGACCTCGTCCTGTACCGGATCGCCGATCACGAGAACGAGGCCGCGCGGGTCGTGCGGGAGGGACCCGCGCCGGTCGAGGCGCTGCGGAGGCATTTTCTCGACGGGATCGAGCGGTGCGATCCGATCACCGGGCTCAACGATCATCCCGCGGTGCTCGCCTTCCACTCGCTGGTGTACGGGACGCCGGCCCTCGTCGCCCGCATGTACGCCTACCTGGAGCGCTCGGAGGCCGCGCTCGCCGAGGCGCTCGGCGGAGGGCTCGACGCGCGGCTGGCGGCCGGGCAGATCGTCGCCGTGCAGCGGATCCTCGCGCAGGAGAACTGGCGGCGGATCTCGGCGGGGGAGCCGGTGGCCGAGGTGAAGAAGGACGCGGTGACGGCGGCGGAGCGGGCGTTCGGGCTGCTGGAGGCCGGGTTGCCGCCCTCGGTCGCCGCGACGAGCACGCCTGAGGCTCGGTAAATAATTTAACTCGGTCACGTTTTTTCGCTACGCTTCCTGGAATGACGTCCACCGACCCCGCCCTCCGGCACACCCTCATCCGCGAACGCGCCCACCACGACCGCTGCCGCACCGCCCTCGCCGGCATGGTCGAGGGCGCCGACGAGCAGGTCGTCATCGGTGAGAACGCCTCCGCGTCGGGCGCCGACGCCGAAGTCCTCGGCCACCGGCTGCGCAGCCAGGCCAAGGCGCTGCACGAACTGCCCGAAGGGCCGCTGTTCTTCGGCCGGCTGGACTATGGCGGCGACGAGCACCGGGCACTGCACATCGGGCGCCTCCGGATCACCGAGCACCCCGCCGAGCCGCCCCTCGTCGTCGACTGGCGCGCCCCCGTCTCCCGCGCCTTCTACCAGGCCTCCGCCCGCGACCCGCAGGGCGTCGCCGTACGGCGACGGTTCGGCTGGGCTCCCGGCAGCCGCGGCGAGTCCGGCGACCTGACCGGCCTGGAGGACGAGCACCTCGACCGGGGCGAGTCCGGGACGAGGGCGAGCGAGATCGTCGCCCGCGAGATCGAACGCCCCCGCGTCGGCCCCATGCGCGACATCGCCGCCACCATCCAGCCCGACCAGGACGATCTCGTACGGGGCGACCTCGCCGTCTCCCTCTGCGTGCAGGGCGCCCCGGGCACCGGCAAGACCGCCGTCGGCCTGCACCGTGCCGCGTACCTGCTCTACACCCACCCGCAGCGCATCCGGCGAGGCGGACTGCTGATCCTCGGACCCAACCGGACCTTCCTGTCGTACATCTCCGAGGTGCTGCCCGCGCTCGGCGAGACCGGCGTACGTCAGTCCACCCTGCGGGACGAGATCGCCCGGCATCCGGTCAAGGGCGTCGACGGGAGGGACGCGGCCGTCGTCAAGCACGACGGGCGGATGGCGGAGGTGCTGCGGCGGGCGCTGTACGCGAGGGTGGGCGCGGACCAGTCCGGTGCCGTGGAGATTCCCGACGGGTCGTACCGGTGGCGGGTCCCGGAGGGCCGGCTGTCGCGGATCCTGGCCGGGGTGCGGGACGAGGAGCCGCCGTACGCCGTGGGGCGGGAGCGGGTGCGGACGCGGATCGTGCGCGTCGTCCAGGAGCAGGCCGAGCGCCGCGGCGGGCCGCCGGGTGCCGCGTGGGTGCGGAAGATCTCGCGGGCACGGGCGGTCGGGGCGTACGTCGACGCCGTATGGCCACGGGTGCGGCCCGAGGAGGTCGTGGCTCGACTCTTCACGGAACCGGCGGAGTTGGAGGCGGCCGCCGACGGGGTCCTCGACGGCGGCGAGCAGAAGGCGCTGCTCTGGAGCAGGCCGCCCCGGTCGTGGAAGTCGGCCCGCTGGTCCGCCGCCGACCTCGTGCTCCTCGACGAGGTGGCCGGGCTCATCGAACATCCGCAGGGGTACGGCCATGTCGTCGTCGACGAGGCGCAGGACCTGTCGCCGATGGAGTGCCGGGCGATCGCGCGGCGGGCCGCGTTCGGGTCGGTGACCGTGCTGGGGGATCTGGCTCAGGGGACCACCCCGTGGGCCGCGCGGTCCTGGCGGACGGTGCTCGGGCACCTCGGGAAACCGGACGCGGCGGTCGTGCCGCTCACGACCGGGTTCCGGGTGCCGGCGGTGGTGCTGGAGCTGGCCGACCGGCTGCTGGAGCGGATGGACGTGGAGGTACCGGCGGCCCGCTCGCTGCGCGGGGACGGCGAACTGCGGTTCCGGCGGGCCGACGGCGATCTGCCGGGCGCGGTCGTGGGGGCCGTACGGGACGCGCTGGGCCGGGAGGGGTCCGTGGGGGTCGTCGCGGCCGACGCGGACGTGGCCCGGGTGCGCGAGGCGCTGGGCGCCGCCGGGATCGAGGCCGGGGACGCGGAGGAAGCGGGGGCGCGGGTGGCCGTCGTAGCGGCGAGCGTGGTGAAGGGGTTGGAGTACGACCATGTCGTCGCCGTGGAACCGGCGGCGATCGTGGAGGCGGAGGAGCGGGGGCTGCATCGGCTGTACGTGGTGGTGACGCGGGCGGTCGCGGGGTTGGAGGTGGTGCATGGGAGGCCGTTGCCGTTCTGAGCGGGGCGCGGGCCACGGCCGGCCATGCACCGTCGTCCCTACGCGGCCCCGGCGTCCAGAATCGGGATCAACTGCTCCTCCTCGTACGTCAGATGTGCCTCCAGCTCAGTCGTGAGGCGCTCCACCTCCCGGCGGGCCGTGTCCGGATCGGCGTTCTCGTCGCCCACGACCCGGCGCAGGTCCTCGACCAGCCCGGCGATCCGGTCGTGCTCGTCCCGCAGCCGGGCCAGCGCGGGCGCGAGCTCGGGGTGGCGGTCCTCCAGGAACGGGAACATGGCGAGACCCTCGCCGGTGTGGTGGTTGTGGAGCCCGGCGCAGAAGGTGAGGCAGTTGACGCGGAGTTGGGCGCCGAGGGTGCCCGTCGCAGTGCCATTTGCACTGCCCGTCGTGCTCCCTTCGCCTCCCGCCTCGCTCATCTCCGTCATCTCCCTCCGGATCAGCGCGAGTTCGCGGCGGAACGCGTCGTGGACGACGCGGAGCGCCTCGCCCATGGACGACGCGTTGATGTTCCCGGGGCCGCCCTCGGCCAGGCTGTGCAGGGCGATCACCGGGATCACCCGTTCCGTCTTCTCCTGGTACGCCGCCCAGCCCGGGTCCGCCTCCACGGCCCGTGCGAAGACCCGGTCCCGCTCCTCGCCCTCGAGTACGACCGCCCGCGCCTCGTAGGTGAACGCGCCGCTCTCCACGGTGACCCGCGGGTCGGCGACGAGGTTGTGGAACCACGCCGGGTGCCGGGATGCGCCCGCGGCCGAGGCGATGATCAGGACGCGGTCGTCGCTGTCGGGCAGGTAGCCGACGGGGGTGGTGTGGGGGCGGCCGGTGCGGGCGCCGGTGGTGGTGAGCAGAAGGAGCCGGGCGCCTTCGAAGTAGCCGCCGACGCGGCCCTTGTTGGCGCGGAATTCCTCGATGACCTGCTGATTGAAGTCGTTGGGCATGCTCAGGTTTCTCTGTCTCTTTCTCTTCGGTGGTTCCGTGCGGCGGGTTCCGTACGGAAGGGGGAGGCGAAGAGAAAAGAGAGGCGGACTCCTGGCCCGCCGCCACGACCTCACTCAGAGGCCGGGCAACACCCAACTCGCTCACGGCACAAGGCCGACCCGGCAGTCATACCGGTGACACTAGCGCAGTCGCCCCGCAGGGGGTGATCCTGTTTTTCGATGATCCTCTTCCTGGATGTCGACGGGACGCTCATCCCCTTCGGGGCGGAGCGGCCGTACCCGCGGTACGAGCCGCCCCGCACCCTGCCCGACCCGCCCGCGCACCCCTTGCTCACGCGCGTCACCCCCGCCCTCGGCGCCCGCCTGGAGCGGCTCGCGGAGCTCGGCTGCGAACTGGTGTGGGCCACGACCTGGCTGGACGACGCGAACGCCGCCCTCGCGCCCTGGCTCGGGCTGTCCCCGCTCAGGCTGGTGGACTGGCCCGACGAGGACGCGGAACCGTGGCTCGGGCCCCGCGCCCCGCACTGGAAGACCCGGCCACTGGTGGCCTGGGCGGCGGGCAGCCCCTTCGTCTGGGTCGACGACGAGATCTCCGACGTCGACCGGGCCTACGTGGCCGCCCACCACCCCTCACCCGCCCTGCTCCACCGTGTCGACCACCGCCTCGGACTCACCGACCACGACTTCGCCGCGTTGGAGGAGTGGATCACCACCACGGGGGGCATCGGTGGGGGCGCCGCGGGTGGGGGTGCCGCAGGTGGAGGGGTCACCGGCGAGGGCGGCACAGGTGGGGGGATCACAGGTGGAGGGGTCACAGGTGGGGGCGCCGCAGGTGGAGGGGGCACCGGCGGGGGCGGCACAGGTGGGGGCGCCGCAGGTGGAGGGATCACCCGTGGAGGCGCCACCGATGGGAGCGCCACAGGTGGGGGCATCACCGGCGGGAACGGCCCAGCAGCTCGGTGACCCGCATGAAGCCGTCCGTCCCATGACCGAGCCCGATGACCCGGCGGGCCTGGCCCTCGGCGGCGCGGATCACGGCCGCCTCGATGCCGTGGGACTCGGAGGTCTGCGCGATATGGGCCATCGAGGAGACGGCGGAGGTGATCGGGTTGAGCTCGCCGGAGTACCTGTCGTCGTCGACGTCCGCCGCGAACTCCTCGAACAGCGGCGGCAGGATCGCGCCGATGCCCTGGGCGAAGGGGGCCAACTCCCGCGCGGTGACGCCCTCGGCCCGTGCCACGGCCAGGGCGTGCGCGTAGCCGGCCATCGCCGTCCAGAAGATGTCGAGCAGGGCGATGTCGTAGGCGGCGGCCCGGCCGATGTCCGTGCCGAGGTGGGTGTGCGTGCCGCCGAGCGCGTCCAGGACGGGGCGGTGCTCGCCGTACAGCTCCTCGGGGCCGCTGAGCAGGAACACCGCCTCGGGGGTGCCGATGGTCGTGGCCGGCGTCATGATCGCGCCGTCCAGGTAGCGGATGCCGTGCCCGGCGGCCCACTCGGCCGTGTCCCGGGCGCGGGCCGGGGTGTCGGCCGTCAGGTTCACGAGCGTGCGGCCCTTCAGCGCGGCGGCGACGGCGTCCTGACGCAGGACGGCGTCGGAGGCGTCGTAGTTCACCACGCACACGACGGTCAGCGCACTGGCGGCGACCGCCTCCGCCGGGGTCGGGGCCGCCGTCGCGCCCCGGCCGACGAGCTCCCGGTCCCGACCCGGCGTGCGGTTCCACACGGTCACCCGCAGCCCCGCGTCCAGAAACGCAGCGGCCAGCGCCCCGCCCATCGGCCCCAGCCCGAGGACGGTGACGGTGACGGTGTCGGTGCCGGCGGAATCGTGATCGTAGGTCGGCATGGGCTCAACTCCCTGTAAAGTGATGATAGTTGGATGAATTAATGACAAAAGGGGTGGCGAAATGACGCGTCGGCGCCAGGATCCGAACGTCTGCGGAGTGACCGCCGCGATCGCGGTGATCGACGGCAAGTGGAAGACGCTGCTGCTGTGGCTGCTGGAGTCCGGCCCGCACCGCCCCGCGGAGCTGCGCCGCCGGGCACCCGGCCTCAGCGAGAAGGTGCTGACCGAGGCGCTTCGGGAGATGGAGTCGGACGGACTGGTGCACCGTCAGGTGCACGACGTACTGCCGCTGAAGACCGTCTACTCCCTGACCGACTTCGGCCGCGAACTGGCCGAGGCGCTCGCCCCGCTCGCCGACTGGGGCCACCGCCGCCTGGAGCGGCTGACCGAGACCCAGCCGGCCTACTGACCTGCACGCCACCTCCGTCCGCCGCCGCGTCGATCACCCACATCAAGGGTCAGACGGCGGGGGCGCGCTGCCAAGTAGGCACAAATATGTGGGTACGACGGTCAGCCTGAGCGGCTACGACGGTCGCTGTCGTCCCGCGCCACGGCTACGACGGACGCTGTCGTCCCGCGACGCGGCTACGACGGACGCTGTCGTCCCGCGACGCGGCTACGACGGACGCTGTCGTCCCGCGACGCGGCTACGACGGACGCTGTCTCCCCATCGCCACGGTTATGACGGACGCGGTAGCCATCGCCCAGCCCCGCCCCCGGGCTACGACCGACCCAGCTCCTCCCGGAACCCCTGGCGCCACGACGGATAGCGCGGCTCCCAGCCGAGTTCCCGCCTGGCCTTGGCGTTGGAGAACCCGCGCCCCTCGGTCATCATCGTCACCACCACGTCCCCGGCGAGCAGCCGGGCCAGCCACTTGGGCACCCGCAGCGGAGGCTTCGCGCCCGCGCACTCGGCGAGATACGGCAGCCACTCACGGGCCGGCGCCGGCTCGTCGTCGACGATGTTGAACACGCCCCGCGCCCGCTGCTCCACCGCCAGGAGGGTGGCGCTCGCCGCGTCGTCCAGATGCACCCAGGAGCAGTAGCCGGTACCGCCCCCGACCAGCGGGAACTGTCGCTTGCGTACGAGTTCGACCTGGTCGTCGGTGGCGCCGGGCCCGTAGAAGCCGCCGTATCGCAGGACCGTCCCGTCGGCCTTGAGGACGGCTTCCTGGATGTGCCGGACCGCCTCGCCGAGGGCGCGCAGCTTCCCGGTCTCCACGGGCAGCGGGTCCTCCTCGGTCTTCACCCAGCCGCCCTCGCGGACGCCGTTCCAGATGGCGGCGCTCTGCGCGACGACGTGCGGGACGCCGGTCTCCTCCGCGGCGGCCAGTAGATGGTCGGTGCCCTCGGTGCGCAGCCGGTTGGTGGTGGCGAACCATCGGTCGAAGTGCCTGATGTCGGGCTTGCCGGAGTGAGGTACGGAGATCGCCGTCATCTGGTGCACGATCACGTCCGGCCGCGCCGCGGCCACCGCCTCGCCGACCGACATCGCGTCGAGCCCGTCCATCACCACGCCCTGCGCGCCCATCCGCTGCACCAGGGCGAGCTTGGCCGCGCTCGTCGTCGTGGCCGTCACCTGATGCCCCCGCTCCACGAGCCGCGGCACCAGCCGCCGCCCGATGACGCCGGTACCGCCCGCCACGAACACCCGCATGACTCTCACCGTCCCGATCGCGGAATACCTGTGTGAAACCTTGGACGAGCGGACCCGCCCGTTCTGTGACACGGCGATGAGTTCCACGCGCCGAGCCGGTCTCCCCGCATGGGACTCCGTACGGAGGACCCCGGCACGACCACCGGCGACACCCGCGGAACGAACCCCGGAAGGACGTGCGGACCATGCCGACCAGCTCCGCAAACGCCAAGCCGAGGTCAACGGTGTGGAGACGTACTACGAGATCCACGGCGCCGCTCGCGACAGCGGTACGGCTGCTGCCGCTTCGGAGGCCGCGCCGCCCCGGTGTCCCCTGGTGCTCCTGCACGGGGGCGTCACCACCATCGGCATGTCCTTCGGTGCCGTGCTGCCCGCGCTTGCGGCCGACCGGCACATCGTGGCACCCGAGCTCCACGGCGGGCGGCCGGACCCGGCACATCGGCAGCCGGCCGGAACCGCCTACAGCACGCGGAGGTTGGTGAGGGGGATGTTCCACTCGTTCCGCTCGATGTTCCCGTGGCCGTCCCAGTCCGCGGCCGGCACCGCGAACAGCGCCAGCCCGGCGACGACAGCGGCCAGGACGGCGACGACACGACGCTTGGCGATGACACGACGCTTCACGATGCCTCCTCGAAGACGGCGGTACGGCCCACCCTGCGCAGCCCCGACGCCTCCACCCACCCGGACACGCCGCCCGGCCACCGTGTTCAGCCGCTCGGTCGTCAGGAGCGAGCCGACCGGGCCGGCGACAACCACGCGCAGCCCGGCCCGCCTCATCTGCCCGCCGGCAGAGCAAATCTCATCCGCCCATCGACCAGGCCCGCCTCATCTGCCCGCCGGCAGAGCAAGCCTCATCCGCCCATCGACTAGGCCCGCCTC